>JARLFX010000266.1 GCA_031296355.1 Acidobacteriaceae bacterium | reverse complement strand
CCAGGTTCGCCAGCCGGTCCGCCTGCTTATTCTTGGCCCGCAGCGCGTGCTCGATCTGGAACCCCTCCAGCTTGGCAATCCGCCGCTTGGCCTCGTCAAACAGCGGCCTCAGATCCGGGCTGGCCACCTTGTAGCGCCCCATTATCTGCTTCACCATCAATTCCGAATCCGATACCACCCGCAGCCGCTTGTGCCCGTTCTGCAGGGCAAAGTCCAGCGCCGCCAGCAGGCCGGAGTACTCCGCCACGTTATTGGTCTTGAAGCCGATAAACTCGCTCAGCTCCCCCAGCACCATGCCCTCGGCGCTCTGCACGTACACGCCAAACCCGGCCGGCCCCGGGTTTCCCCGCGCCCCCCCATCGCAGTGCGCCGTAATCCAATCCCCCGCTGCTGCGGGTGCTGCGGATGAGGCAAAAAGTCCGGATTGGGTGGTGCGGGTATTCGACGGCATGGAGTGCAGTGTACCGGATTTGTACCGGTGATAATTTTTCCGGGGAAATCCCGAAGTATTTTCGCCGTGCGCGCAGTACCCGCTTACCTTTTCCGCGACACCAGAGTCTTTCTAAGTGGATCGATTCTGGGTTCCCGACGGGGAGTTCAACATGAGTGAAGCGAATGCCATGCAGCTGGCCGTACCTGGCGCTGCGGGTGGGTTACAGGGCTTGGTACGCACGTCTGCCATTTCCTCGGTAGAATCGTCCCCAGCGATGGGGAACCGGGTGGCGACAGACCGTATGACGGGCACGAAGCGCACGGCGCAGCAGAACGAGGAGCGCGCGCAGCAGCGAATCGAAGACGCGGAGTTTATTCGCGAGGCACAGAAGGGCTCGCGCCCAGCCTTCGACGCACTCGTCCGCCGCTACGACCAGCCGGTGCTGCGGCTCGCGCTCCACATGCTCGGTTCGGAGCAGGACGCTCAGGATGTGCACCAGGAGGCCTTCATCAAGGCCTACCGCCACCTGAACAACTTCCGCTTCGAGTGCTCGTTCTACACGTGGATGTACCGCATCGTCACCAACCTGTGCCTGGATCAGCTGCGCCGGCGCAAGTCGCGGCGCGAAGACTCCTCCACCGTGATGGACGCGAGCGGCGAAGAGCACGATCTGCTGGCCAACATCTCTGACGGCCGGTCGATGGCAAACCCGGCGAAGGAGCTGGAACGCAAGCAGCTCGCCGTCAGCATTGCCGCCGCGCTGGATACGTTGACGCCGCGCGAGCGCATGGTCTTTGAGTTGAAGCACTACCAGGGTCTCCGCCTGCGCACCATCGGAGAGATGCTGAACACCACGGAAGAGACCGCGAAGAACACGCTCTTCCGCGCCACCCGCAAGCTGCGCACCAAGCTCGCGACGGTACGAACATAGGATTTTGCACCCGCTTCAACACGAGAGGGGCGCAAAGCCCCCGCGCAACACAGGCAGTTATTCAGGCAGGCAAGAGGTACGCAACATGAAATGCGAAGTCGCACAACCCAAGATCGTCTTATACGCCTACGGTGAGCTGGAAGACGAGCTCACCCCGGCACTGGAACAGCACCTGACCGACTGCGACGGCTGCCGTCACGAACTGAACGGCGTGCAGGCCCTGCAGCACGTCATGTCGCTCGCGCCGGTGCTGGAGCCCACTCCGAATCTTGTAGCCCGCGCCCGCGTTGCGCTGGATGAAGCGCTCGATACCATGCCCGCGCGCAGCCTGCGCAGCCGCATCGTCTCCGGCTGGTTCAACTGGATGGGAACAGTCCGTACCGCCCCTGTGCTCTCTGCTCTTCTGGTCGGCGTCAGCTTTCTGGGTGGCGGCATCGCCGCGCGCTATCAGGCATCGCTCGCGCCCCGCCCCAAGACGCCCATGATTCTCTCCAACTCATTGAGCGGCGCTGTCTCCAACGTAAGCAGCATCGTGCAGACGCCGGACTCTGACCTGGTGCAGGTGAACTACAACCGCGTCGTGCCAGAAAGCATCCAGGGCACGATGGACGATCCGCAGATTAAGCAGCTGTTGATGCTGGCCACGCAGAACCGTACCGACAACAACGTCCGCGCCGACTCCGTCAGCCTGCTGGCCGACAAGTGCAAAGCCGGTGAGTGCGGCAGCAGCCTCGACGGCACCGATGTGCGCAAGGCGCTCATGGTTTCACTGCGCTACGACAAGAGCCCCGCCGTCCGCATGAAGGCGCTCGAAGGCCTGCAGCCCTATATCTCCAACGACACGCAGGTGCGCGATGCCGTACTCGACACGCTGGTGCATGACGCCAGCGTCAACGTGCGTACCGCCGCCATCAACCTGCTGCAGCCGGTACAGGCTGACTCCAGCGTGCGCCAGGTGATGCATACTGTTTCCACGCAAGACCAGAACCCCTACGTTCGCAATGCATCGCGCAACCTGCTGCAACAGGTCTCGGCCATTCAATGAGCAATGCAAGGAGCTCGGTTCCAATGAAGTACGCACGGCAAATCCATCAGAAGACGGCGCGGCCATTGGCGCTTCTGGCTTTGGCTGCATTTGCGATCAGCGTGTCCTCATTTGCGTCTCCCGCCCGCAATATCTTCGCTGGCGCCAGCGTAATGCCTGTGGTAGCCCACGGCACCCAGGGCTATCTCGGCGTCGACATTCGCGATGTGACGGACGAGCGCGCCCGTGCGCTGAAGCTGAAGGAGGCGCGCGGTGCAGAGATCTGCGTGATTGACCACGACGGCCCCGCTATCAAGGCCGGCCTGCGCGAGAACGACGTCATCCTGCAGATGAATGGCCAGCCGGTGGAAGGCGAAGAGCAACTCCGCCGCATGCTGCGTGAGACGCCCGCAGGCCACACCGTCAGCTTCGTATACAGCCGCGACGGCCAGACTCATACTGCCTCCGTGCAGCTTGGCGATCGCGATGAAGTAGCGCGGCGCGCGTGGGAGCAGCACTTCGCCGTGCCCGAGCCTCCGCCCGAAGACGCCACCATTCCCGATCCCATGAACGATCCCCAGCCCGGCCCGCCGCCCGCGCAGCAGCGCGGCTACCTCGGCTTCGGCTTCATGGGTCCGGCCATGATCAGCAACACCTATACCGGCGCCATGCTCGATGCGCTCGGCCCGCAACTCGCGCAGTTCTTCGGCGCCAAACCCGGAACTGGGCTGCTGGTCAAGAGTATTGATAGCGACAGCCCCGCCGCCCGCGCCGGCCTGCTGGCAGGCGATGTGGTCGTCCGCGTCAACGGCAAGCCCGTATCCACCAAGAGCGACTGGCTGCACGCCATCCAGAGCAGCCACGGCAAGACCATTGGAGTCACCGTCTTACGCGACAAGCGTGAGCAGACGCTCAACATGGCGCTCGGCGGCAAGAAACACTCCGAGCTGCTGTTGATGGAGCACCCTGCATGGGTGCTGGCTCACTTCTACGCGCACCATGCCCCCGCCCCCGACAACTGGATATAGCTAAACCAGCCATCGGATGAGCGCGACGCCCCTGGCACAATCGCGCCGCCCAATCGCTTACAATGGAAAGAACGCTATGTCTGCCGCTTCCCCATCCACAACGCCTGTCTGGACCGCACCGGATACCCCCGGCAAACGCCCCATGCCGCTCCGCCGCCGGGTAAAGGCCGCGACCCGCAAGCTGCGCGAAATCGGCTCCATCGCCTCCGCTGTGCTCTCGACCGGCCACCCCTACATGGCGCACATCGTGCCCATGCGCCGCTGCAATCTGGCGTGTACCTACTGCAACGAATTTGATGATGTCTCTGACCCCGTGCCGGTAGACGAGATGCTGCGCCGCATCGACCATCTCGGCCGCCTCGGCGTCTCCGTCATCACCATCTCCGGCGGCGAGCCCTTGCTGCACCCGGAGCTGGACCAGATCATCGCGCGTATCCGCAAGACCGGCGCCATCGCCGGCATGATCACCAACGGCTACCTGCTGATGCCCGATCGCATCCAGCGCCTGAACAAGGCCGGGCTCGATCACATGCAGATCTCCATCGACAATGTGATGCCCGACGACGTCTCAAAGAAGTCGCTCAAAGTCCTCGACGCGAAGCTGCGCATGCTCGCCGAGCACGCTGACTTCCACGTGAACATCAACTCCGTGGTCGGCGGCGGCATCGCCCATCCGCAGGATGCCTACACCGTCTCCACCCGCGCACTCGCGCTCGGCTTCAGCTCCACCATCGGCATCATCCACGACGGCAGCGGCCAGCTCAAGCCGCTCGGCGACGAAGAGCGCAACGTGTGGGACGCAGTCCGCAAGCTCACGCGCCGCAGCTACTCGCGCTTCAATCACTTTCAGGAAGCCATCGCCAACGGCAAGCCCAACGACTGGCGTTGCCGCGCCGGCGCGCGCTACCTCTACATCTGCGAGAACGGCCTGGTGCACTACTGTTCGCAGCAGCGCGGCTGGCCCGGCGTTCCCCTCAGCGGCTACACCAAAGCCGACGTGAAGCGCGAGTTCTACGCGGAGAAATCCTGCGCTCCCAACTGCACCATCAGCTGCGTCCATCAGGTCAGCTACATCGACCACTGGCGCGCGCCGCAGACGACCCACACCACCCCCGGCGCCAGCACGCACGGCGATCTCGTCCAGCTTAGATAATTTTTAACCGCAAATTGTTTGTCATTCTGCAGCGCAGCGGCGGAATCTGCGTCTCGCCTACGCCTGCACAGCCACTGCTTCTTCCGCCTTCTTCCTGCGCACACCCCGCAGATACAGCAGCGCACCCGCGACATTCACCGCCAGCGTAACCACTCCCACCTTCAGCCCGAAGATGAACTGGTTCGACACATAGATGATGGGCTTCAGCGCAAACACCACACCCAGCAACGTGATGAAGATCCCCGAAAGCGCAGACAGCACCAGCCAGAATCCCGGCCGCGGCAGGCCGCGCAGCTTCTTGCTGAAGAGCACCGCGATCGGCACCGCAAAAAACAGCACGTAATAAATTCCGTAGCTGGCAACGCTGCCGCCATTGATCAGCTGAAACGCCTCCTCGTGCCCTGCGCCGTAGAGCGATCCCAGCCCCAGCGCCAGCGCGCACAGCGTGATGAAGTAGATCGAACGCGTTGGCGTGCGGTAGCGCGGATGCAGCCGCGTGAACCACTGCGGCACCAGGTGGTCCCAGCCCGCGACCAGCGGCAGCCGCGATGTGGCCGCGATAATCACCGAATACTGCGCCACCACCGAGAGCGCGAGTGCGAAGATGGCGCAGCGCCCCAGCAGCACAATCCACACCGGCGCACCGCCGCCGCTGCCGCCAAACGCCGCCGCCAGCACCTGCGGCACCGGTGCTGCAAGATCAATCTGCGACGCTGGCGTATACGTCAGCATCGAAACCGTCATCAGGATGTAGATGAGCGCGGTGAGCGGCGCTCCGATCCACGCCGAGCGCATGATCGATCGTCCCGGGTCCCGCGTCTCCCCCGCAAACACAGCCAGCTGCTCCAGCCCCGTCAGCGCGCTGTTACACATCTTGCTGAACAGGTTGATGCTCATCAGCGTGATCGCCGGAAACGCGAAGCTGATCGGCAGCTGCGGCGACACATGCGGATGCGCCCTGCTCGCGCCCGGATGATAGACAATGAGAACCGCCAGCGATGCGCCCAGAAAAAGCGTAACCGCTGCGGCAAAGTGATTGGCCCACTTGCCGATGCGGAAGCCGGGAATAGTTACCGCAAGAATCACGCCAAAGAGCAGGAAGTTCAGGCCTGTAATCAGGTGCTTGTCATCCGCGATCCACGCCCACCGGCTGCCCAGCGCAAAGGCGACGCTCGACGAAAACAGTATGCTCAGGTTCGAAACGGCAAAGAGCGCCCACAGCGCAAAGTTCCACGCCGCCATGAATCCTGCAAAGGGCCCGAGCGCATACTTTGTCCACTGGTAGACGCCACCTTCCAGCGGCCATATCTGCGCGGCGTACTGCACCACCATGGCCTGCGGAATGAAGATGGCCACGATGCCGAGAATCCAGAACCATACATGGTTTGGCCCCTGGCGCGCGGCGATTCCGCTCCATGTAATCCCCACCACCAGCACAACCTGCATCAGCACCAGGTCGCGCAGCCGCAGTTCCTTCTTTAGAACATGGCTCTCGGCGGCTGGCTGCTGAGTCGGCTCTGTGAACGACATAGTTGGTCTGGTCAGAACCTCAGAGTAAGATGGCCGGACTTACTTCTTGCTCGTCTTGCCCTGCCTGCTTGCAACAGAAGCAAGGGCCGCATCAATCGTCTGGTAGAGCTGGCTCATATCCTGCACCTGCTGGATCCCATAGTTAGTCACAACAAAGATCGTCGGCGTCTCGGTCAGCCCGATGCGGTCGCCCAGCGCCTTGTCCGTCTTCACCTTCGCGGCCAGCGTCTGCCCCGGATCCACAAAAAACGGCCAGTTGATGTGATGCGCCGCGGCAAAGTGCTGCGTGAAGTTGCGCAGGTCGTCCTTGTTGGAGATACCATTCTGCGCAGCAAAGACCTTGCCGCGATACTCTTCGGCCAGAGCCGGATTCTTCACCACGTCCTGGATATAGCGCGCGTTCACCGCTGCGTCGAAGCTCCAGATATGCATGGGCAGTGGATAATCGTGACGCAGCAGCGGAATGTTGTACTTCTTCACAGCCTCATGCACGATAGGGAACGCGCGCGCGCAGGCAGGGCACTCCAGGTCTTCAAACTCCCAGACCGCGACCTTTGTGCCGTACGGCGGTTTGAGCATCGACGTGTCTTTGAATGTGGTCGCCGTAGGCGCGTACTGCGCCTGTGCGGGAACAGCTACCGCGGCGGTGGCAAGAAGGATGGCAAGAAAGAATATTCGGCGCATGATATTTGGACGTATCTGCCTTTCTGTTGTCTCAATTTTATTATGCGCCAGCCAAAATTGCCGCGCAGAACTACTCTGTCTTCTCTGAGAAAGTGTGAATGCCGCACTCCAGCTTCTTCCCGCCCCAGCGACCCGCGCGGGGATTATTCGGGTCCGCCGACAGCGCCGTGCACGGTTCGCAGCCGATGCTGGTATATCCCTGCGCATACAGCGGCAGCGCCGGAATCCCGTGCTCCGCGGCATACGCTTCCACCTTCGCCCACTCCCAGTCCGCCAGGATGCTGATCTTCTTCAGGTGCTTGCCGTTGGGCGTGATGTGCTCTTCAATCTTCTTGATATTCGCTCTCGTGGGCGACTGCTCGCGCCGCAGCCCGGTAAACCAGAGCTGATACGGCTCAATCGAGCGCATCAGCGGCTCCACCTTACGAATCTGGCAGCACTGCGCCGGGTCCACAATATGCAGCAGGCCAAACTGTGCTTCGTGCTCGGTCAGCGTGGTGCGCGGCATTGCATTCACCAGGTTCAGCTTCCACTCCTTCGCCATGCGGTCACGGTAAGCAATCGTCTCGGCAAAGTGGTATCCGGTCTCCAGAAAGATCACCGGAATCTGCGGCTGATGCTGCAGCAGCATGTGCAGCACCACCATATCTTCCAGCTGAAAGCTGCTGGTAAAGCATGCAGGCGCGTTGGGCGCCGCAGCAAAGATCTGTGCTGTCAGTTCTTCCGCCGTCAGCGGCTCCGCAGCGGCAATTGCCGACAGATCCGCCGCCAGCGGTATTTCAGTAATCGTGTTGTGGCCTTCGAGACTCACTTGTCGGCTCCAATCTGCTTGAGCAGGTGCAGCGACGCTTCCACGTCGCTCTCACTCAGATTCTCCGCGCGGTAGAAAGATTCTTCCGCCAGGAAGCGCCGCAGCGCATTCCACGTCTCCTGCGAAACCACCGCAGCCGAAATCGCCGTTGCTCCCGCCAGTTGCGCGGCGCGCACGGCAGACACAAACCCCGCAGCAGAGATATGTTCATCATCCAGCAGCACCACGCGTTCGCCGCGGGCCAGCAGTTCATCCGCCACACGCTGCGCCAGCTCAGCACGGCCCGGCACGTAGAGGAAGCTCGGTAGCGTTGCAGCGCCGGTGCTCGCCTTCTCCAGTGCACGGTCGATCATCACCGCGCCCACTGTCGCGTTGGTCAGCGGCTCAATCAAAATCATGCTGCCGGTCAGCCGGTTCTCCGCATACGTATCGAAGAAGACGGGCAGGTTCGTCTCGAACTCCACCTCACCAATATCGTTCATCTCCAACTGGTGCGCGGGCACATGCGCAAAGCTGTTCACGTCCGCGCGGTAGCGAATGGCCTTCACCTTCGCGCGCACCGTGCGCGTGGTGTGCTTCGCCAGATATGTCTTGCCCACGGTGAGCGGCTGCTCGTGCATCCACACCACCTTCGCGCTGAACTGCTGCACCGCATGAGGCAACTCGTCAGGCCGCACCAGCATATCGCCGCGGCTCAGATCAATCTCGTCTTCCAGCTCCACCGCAACCGACATCGGATTCATTGCCGACTTCAAATTGCCGTCAAACGTCACAATCGCCTTCACCCGCGTCTGCTGCCGCGAAGGCAGCGAGACCACAGCATCGCCTTCGTGCAGCACACCGCTTGCCACCTGCCCGCCGAATCCGCGGAAATTTGCGTCCGGGCGCAGCACCAGTTGCACCGGAAACCGCAGCGGCGCGCCACTCAGGCTCACAGCCACGGGCACCGTCTCCAGATACTCCAGCAGCGTCGGCCCCGTGTACCACGGCATGTTGGTGCTGGCCTGCACCACATTGTCGCCCGCCAGCGCGCTCACCGGAATCATCTCCACGCTCTTCAGCCCAAGATGCGCCGCCAGCGCAAGAAACTCTTTGCGGATTGCGGCATACTGCGCCTCGTCGTAGTCGATCAGGTCCATCTTGTTCACTGCTGCAACCACATGCGGAATGCCCAGCAGCGATGCAATGAACGTATGCCGCCGCGACTGCGAGAGCACACCCTTTGATCCATCGATCAGCACAATCGCCACATCAGCCGTCGATGCACCGGTCGCCATATTGCGCGTGTACTGCTCATGCCCCGGTGTATCCGCGATGATGAACTTGCGCTTCGTCGTAGAAAAATACCGGTACGCCACATCGATGGTGATGCCCTGTTCGCGCTCCGCGCGCAGGCCATCCGTCAGCAACGAAAAATCAATCGGCCCAGCCGCCCGGTTCACGCGGCTCTTCTTGATCGAAGCAAGCTGGTCTTCGTACACCGACTTGGTGTCGTGCAGCAGCCGCCCGATCAGCGTTGACTTGCCGTCATCCACGCTGCCTGCCGTGGTGAAGCGCAGCATCTCATGATTCAGGTGCTCATCCAGAAAGTTCTTGAACGCAGCAGAAGGCTGCGACGTTGGCTGCTGGTCCATCACGCTTGCAACTGTGGGCACACTGGAAACGGTAGGAGTCATTAGAAATAGCCCTCGCGCTTCTTAGTCTCCATGGAGCCCTCTTCGTCGTGGTCAATCGCCCTGTTCTCCCGCTCCGACCGGCGGAACGTAATCAGCTCTTCGATGATCTCCGGCAGCGTCTGCGCGTTAGAGCGGATCGCCCCCGTGCACGGCATGCAGCCCAGCGAGCGCATGCGCACCACCATCTTCTGCACCTTCTCACCCGGCAGCAGATGCGTCTCCGGATACACCACCACAATCGTCCCGCCGCGCACCACCACGTCGCGCTCCTGCGCAAAGTACAGCGGCACAATCGGAATCTTCTGCACGTAGATGTAGAGCCAGATATCCAGCTCCGTCCAGTTTGAGAGCGGGAAGACGCGAATGCTCTCGTCCTTGCGCAGCCGCGAATTGAACAGGTTCCACAACTCAGGACGCTGGTTCTTCGGGTCCCACTGCCCCGCCGGATCGCGGAAAGAGTACACGCGTTCCTTCGCTCTCGATTTCTCTTCGTCGCGTCGCGCTCCGCCAAACGCAGCGTCGTAGCCGCCCTCGGTCAGCGCATCCAGCAGCGAGCGCGTCTTCAGCAAGCCGCAGCAATTCTGCGTGCCCAGGTCAAACGGGTTTGCGCCCTTCGCAATGGCATCTTCGTTGCGATGCACAATCAGCTCCGCGCCCAGTTCCTTCGTATACTGATCGCGAAACGCAATCATCTCCGGAAACTTATAGCTCGTATCCACATGCAGCAACGGAAACGGAATCTTGCCGGGGAAGAACGCCTTCTGCGCCAGCCGCAGCATGACCGAAGAATCTTTGCCAATGGAATACAGCATCACCGGGCGCGCAAACTCCGCCGCCGCCTCGCGGAAGATAAAGATGCTCTCCGCTTCCAGCGCCTGCAGGTGATTCAGCTTTTCCGGCGTCAGCAGATCGTGCACCGCCGCTTCAGCGCTGGCAATCACGCCGCGCAGGGTATTGGAAACGGTCTGTGCAATCGATGAGCTCATAAGGGTCAACATGACCGCAGACACCTTTGCCGTGTCGGCGTTTTCTTCGCAAGCAGTTATGTCTTTGATGGCCGCGCGGCAGAAAGGACGCACAATCGGCGGCCTTCGGGGGGAATCCTGCATAGCGCGGAAAAGTACTACCTCCAGTGTAACTTCCGCCCGCGCTGCCCGGCAAACCACACATGTCTACCTTGACTTGCGAACCGGTTTTCTTTACGCTCTACCTACGGTCGATGAGCATCTTCTCTCAATCCCGCATGTGTTGTATGTGTACCTGTCGCTAGGCTCCTGCCCTGCGCGTACCATCTTCTGCCTCCAATACAACAACATAGCCTGCAGCCAACCGGTGAAATCTTCTGCCTCTGGCTCGCCCTGAGAGATAAATTTTGATCGCACACACATCCAACCTGTTCTACTTCTATCTGCCACCCCAGGCAGACGCGAACCCCTCCCCGCACGACTCCGCATGTTGTTGTCGTTGTTGTTGTCGCCGTTAGCTCGCGCCTAACCACCACCGGCAACCCGCCTGATCTCCGCCAGACACAACCGGCGCGGAGACGGGCCAACACATTGAGGAGATTCGTGATGCACAGTAAGCTTCGCTTCGCCACGGCCGCACTGCTGGCCACCAGTTTCATCCCGGCTTTCGCCCAGAACCCTGCCGCTCCCGCAACGAGTGACAGCGCCCAGAGCGTCCAGCAATCTCTGCAGGAACTCAAGCAGCTCATCCAGCAGCAATCCCTGCAGATTCAGCAACAGCAGAAGGAAATTGACGATCTGCGCCAGACGCAGCACCCGGCAGCTGCACCAGCTCCTGCCGCCTCTCTGCCCGCTCCCGCCACCGCTCCTCTTCCTGTCTCTTCTTCTTCGCAGCAGCAACCCGCCCCCGCCTCAGTGCAGGGCGGAACCCGCAACCCCAGCGGCATTCCCTACGGATACGAGCAGGAGTCCCCGCTCTTCCTCAAGCTCGGCAACGCCACCTTCACCCCCGGCGGCTGGATTGACTTCACCTCCATCTACCGCACCACTGATGTCGGCAGTGGCTTCACCACCGCGCTGGCCACCATCCCCTTCAACAACACCGTCCAGGGCGGTCTGAGCGAGAACCGCCTCACCGCGGCCAACTCCCGCCTCTCCCTGCGCGTCGATGAGAACATCGGCAAGATCAAGGCCTACGGCTACGCCGAAGTCGACTTCAACGGCACCGCTCCCGGCAACGTCTACGTCAGCACCAACTCTGACGTTACCCGCCTCCGCGTCTTCTACCTGAATCTCACTGCGGGCAAGTGGGACGTCCTCGGCGGCCAGAGCTGGTCGCTGCTCACGCCCAACCGCACCGGCCTCTCGCCCTTCCTCTCGGAGATCTACAACACCGTCCACCTGGATACCGCATACAACGCCGGTATCGTCTACGCACGCCAGGCGCAGCTCCGCGTCGTCTATCACTTCACCCCCAACCTCGCCTTTGGCCTTTCGGCAGAGAATCCGCAGCAGTTCAGCGGCGCAGCCGTTACCTTCCCCGCCGCCTTCAGCACCTCGCAGACTGACCTCAACTCCAGCTCCGCATCAAACACCGTGCCCAACCTGCATCCTGACATCGTTGCCAAGCTCGCCTACGACCACAAGTTCGGCACGCGTAACTGGCACGTTGAAGCCGCCGGCCTGCTCACGCCTGTCGCCATCGCCACTACGCCGACGTCAACCAAACCGTCCGTGCAGGATCGCCGCGAAGGCGGCGGTGCCGCTGTGAACGCGAACCTGGAACTCGTGAAGGGTCTGCACCTCATCGTTGACAGCTTCTGGAGCGATGGTGGTGGACGCTACATCGGCAGCCTCGGTCCGCAGTTCGTCGTAGCGCAGCACGGTCCCGTCACATCGCCAACCGCATCGACGGCGCCGTTCAGCGCACAGCTGGTTCACGCCGGCGCAGGCCTTGGCGGCTTCGAATACCAGGCCACAAAGAAGACGCTCATCTCCGCCGTATATGGCGGCGCATACTTCACCCGCGTCTCCTCCATCGACCCAAGCACCAACAAGCTTGTAGGCTACGGCTTCGCCGGCAGCGCCAACACCAACAACCGCTTCATCCAGGAAGGCTCCTTCGCCACGGTCACCAATCTCTTCCGCAAGCCTTCCTACGGCGCAGTGCAGTTGATTACCCAGTTCTCCTACATCACCCGCACTCCCTGGTACGTCGCACCCGGCGCACCGAAGAATGCGCACCTGTTCGAGAACTACTTTGATATCCGTTATGTGCTTCCGTAGCGAAATTCACGCCGTGGGCGGCAGAATCATTGCATCCGCCGCTCACGGCCACAGCTCAAATCAGAGAGAGAGACAGACTATGAAACTATCGAGACGCACCGCAGCTGCACTCTTCGCTGCAATCTTCTTCGCCCTGCCTTTTGCCGCAAGCGCACAGACCGTCATCCACGTCGGCTACTTCCCCAACATCACCCACGCCCAGGCCCTCGTCGGTCAGGCCAACGGCCAGTTTCAGAAGGATCTGGCTGGCGCGGCCACGCTCGACTGGAAGCAGTTCAACGCCGGCCCGGCAGTGATTGAGGCTCTCTACGCCGGTGCGCTCGATATCGCGTACATCGGCCCCAGCCCCACCATCACCGGCTACACCCGCTCCAACGGTGAAGCTCTGCGCGTCATCGCCGGAGCCTCCTCCGGCGCGGCATCGCTGGTCGTCCGCAACGGCGCCAATATTAACAACATCAACGACTTTCACGGCAAGACCATCGCCACCCCGCAGCTCGGCAACACCCAGGATGTCGCCCTCCGCGAGTGGCTCGCCGGCCACGGCTTCAAGACCATCGACAAGGGTGGCGACGTCCGCGTGCAGCCCACGGAGAATCCTGACCAGCTCACCCTCTTCCTCAAGGGCCAGCTCGATGCAGCCTGGGCCCCGGAACCCTGGGCCACCCGCCTCGTCCACGATGGCGGCGGTCGCATCTTCCTCGATGAGCGCGACCTCTGGCCCAACAAGCAGTTCGTTGCCGCCCACGTCATCGTAAGCACCAAGTTTCTGAAACAGCACCCTGACCTCGTCAAGAAGTTCCTGCAGGCCCACGTCGAAGTCACCACGTGGATCAACGCCCACCCCGCCGAAGCCAAGACGCTGCTCAACCAGCAGATTCAAAAGTCCACCGGAAAAGCCCTTCCTCCGGTTATCCTGAATGAAGCGTATTCACGGCTTGCCGTGACCTACGATCCACTGGCATCGTCGTTGTACACCTCGGCGCAGCACTCAGTCGATGCAGGTTTTCTGCGTAAACTGCCCGACCTTTCGCATCTTTACGACCTCACGCTCCTGAACCAGGTACTCGTGGAGCAGAAGAAGAATCCTATTAAATGAGCACGCTTCCCCAACCGGGCGCAGCTGAACCTCTGCGCATCGTTACCGCACCAAAACGCCGCATCTCTCATAGTGCCAGCATCGCCCTGGTGGGCGTGGAGCAGAGCTTCTCCACGCGCCAGGGCCCTCGCCTGATTGCGCTCGATAACATCAATCTCGAGATCGCACCCGGCGAGTTCGTCTGCATTGTGGGCCCCTCCGGCTGCGGCAAAACCTCTCTGCTCTCCCTCATCGCCGGCCTCTCCTTCCCCTCGCGTGGCGAAGTGCAGTTGAATAACCAGCCCATCACCGGCACCGGCACCGATCGCATCCTCATCTTCCAGGAACACGGGCTCTTCCCCTGGCTCACCGTCGGCCAGAACGTCGAGTTCGGCATGAAGATGAACGGCGTCAAAAAAGCAGAACGCCGCCAGCGCGTGAAGCACTACCTGCAGCTGGTCAAGCTCGAACAGTTTGAAGACAGCTACGTGCACCAACTCTCCGGCGGCATGCGCCAGCGCGTGGCCATCGCCCGCGCCCTCGCCACCGACCCCTCCATCCTGCTCATGGATGAGCCCTTCGCCGCCCTCGACGCCCAGACCCGCGACATGCTCCACGACGAACTGGAGCGCATCTGGCTTGAAACCGGCTGCACCATCGTCTTCGTCACCCACAACATCCGCGAATCCGTCCGCCTCGGCGACCGCGTCATCCTCATGACCTATCGCCCCGGCCGCATCAAGGCTGAGTTCAGGATCGACATGCCCCGCCCTCGCCACATTGAAGACAACAATGTCTCCCAGCTCTCCGCCCGCATTCTCGCCGAGATGCGCAGCGAGATCGACAAGTCCATGCAGGCGGAGTACAAGCGATGAACAAACTCGCCAAAAATATCCTCTTCTACGCCATCCTGCTGGGCGCCTGGTACGGCGTCGCACGCTCCCACATCTGGCCGCCCTACCTCATCCCCGCACCCGGCGACGTCTACGCCGCCCTGCACGATGGCTTCAAAGACCACAGCATCTGGATCGGCATCCGCATCAGCATGCAGCGCGTCATCATCGGCTATCTCGTCTCCGTGGTCCTCGGATTCTTCCTCGGCCTCGGCATCTCCACCAGCAAATTCCTCGAAGACACCCTGGGCCGCCTGCTCACCAGCCTGCAATCCCTGCCCAGCATCTGCTGGCTCCCTCTCGCCATCCTCTGGTTCGGCCTCACGGACAAAGCCATCTACTTCGTCATCATCATGGGCTCGCTCTTCTCCATCACCATGAGCATGGAGTCCAGCCGCGCCGCCATCCCCCGCATCATCCCCATGGCGGGCCGCAACCTCGGCGCCAAAGGAATCAAGCTCTTCTGGTACGTCCTTCTGCCCGCCAGCCTGCCCCACCTGATCTCCGGCCTCAAGCAGGGTTGGGCCTTCGCTTGGCGCGCGCTCATCTCCGCCGAGATGATCATCATCTCCCTCGGCCTGGGCCAGTTGCTCATGACCGGCCGCGACCTGAACGATATGAGCCAGGTCGTCGCCATTCTCCTCGTCATCCTCGTCCTCGGCTGGGCCATCGATGCCCTCGTTTTCCGCACCATCGAGCGCAAAGTCGCCCAGCGCTGGGGCCTCAGCCTCCCCGCCTAGCTGGACGCACCCCCTCCAAAGAGAGAAACTGAATAGAATCAATGAGAATTGCAGCATCCCCAGGGGTGCTGCAATCATCTCTTTAACGGAAGAGGACTGGTTCTGAACGGCATGGCATCCAAATCTGGGATTTTGGCAGGCACGCTGCTGAGCTTTTGCTTGGCCGCCCCGGTCAATCTGCGCGCGCAGAGCAATCTCCGCCTCGCAACCAGCTCTGCCCAGAATCCCATCTACGGCAGCGTCGCTGCCCCGCCCGTCACCGCCGCACCCATCCAGCTCTCCCTCACCAATGCGGTAAACCGCGGCCTCGACCACAATCTCGCCATCTCGCTGGCGCAGCAGAACCAGCGCGCCAACTCCGGCCAGATCCTCTCCGCCTTCAACGCCCTCATGCCCGATATGACGGTGCAGGCCCAGACCGGAACCCAGTCCATCGACCTCGCGGCCCTGGGCTTCAAAGGCTCTGTCCTCACCCAACTCGGCAGCGTGCTCCACCTGCCTGCAGGCACTGTGATTCCCGCCATCGTCAAAGTGAATACCACCGGCGCGCAGCTGAATCTCTCCCAGCCGATCTTCAATCTCCCTGCCATCGAGTACTACCGCGCCGCCAAGGCCTACGCCCGCGTGGCCGATCTTGACACGCTCAACACGCGCGGCAACGTGGTGCTGCTGGTCAGCTCCGCCTACCTGCAGACGTTGGCTGCCGCCTCGCAACTGCGCAATGAGCAGGCTCTGCTGCGCTCTGACGAGACAGCATTCAACCAGGCAAAAGATGCGCACTCCGCCGGAGTCGCCACCAACCTCGATGAGTTGCGCGCCCGCGTGCAATACCAGCGCCAGCAGCAGTCCTTGGTGAGCGCGGAAAACACCTTCGCCAAAGACAAGATCGCCCTCAACCGCATGATCGGCCTCGCAGCCGACCAGCCCATTGAGCTGGTTGACACCGCCCCCTTCGCCGATCTCGCCATGCTGCCGCTCGACGAAGCCAAGCGCACGGCCTACATCCATCGCAAGGATTACACCAGCCTGCAGGCCCAGGTCCGCACCGCCGAGATGCTGCGCAAAGCCGCCAAATACGAGCGCGTCCCCACCATCTCCATGGATGGCTACTACGGCGTGCTCGGCGAAACCCACGGCCTCTATCACGGCGTGTTCAACGCGCAGGGCAGCATCAACATTCCCGTCTTCCACGAAGCCAGGTTCCGCGGCGACCGCGAAGTAGCCGATGCCCAGCTCTCGCGCCTGCGCTCGCAGATCGCCGACCTCGAAGTCACCATCGAGTCGCAACTGCGCAGCAGCATGCTCGACGTGCAGGCCACCGAGCAGCTGGTCAAAGTAGCGCGCAGCAACGTTGATCTCGCCACCCAGGAATTGTCAGACAGCAATGACCGCTTCCGCGCCGGCATTGAAGATAATCTTCCGCTCGTGCAGGCAGAAGCTGCATTAGCTGGCGCACAGACCCAGCTCGTGAACTCCCTCTTCCAGTACAACCAGGCCAAGCTCAACCTCGCCCGCAACACCGGCATCATCGAGTCGCAATACCACGTCTTCCTCGGTCAGTAATTTGTTTGTCATTCCGAAAGATGATTTGTTCGTCGTTTCCAGCAAATGATTTGTTTGTCATTCCGAAGCGCAGCGCGCGGAATCTGCTTTTAAGCAGCGCCCCAACCCTCACATCACCAGTAAAGAGCCATGAACCACTACACCAGCTTGCGCAATCCCCTCACATCCAGCAGCATTAATAAGAATGGCTGATGCTCCCCCTAAAAACGCTCTGCTCGCATCGGCTGCCCAGGCATTTCGTTCACGCGATTTTCGCCTCTACCAGGCAGCGCGCCTCATCGGCATCATCGGTGCAGAGGCGCAATCGGCCGCGGTTGCGTGGCTTGTCTACCAACTCACGCATAACCCCCTGATGCTTGGCTACACCGGCCTCGCCCTCTTCCTGCCTGGACTACTCTTCGTCCTTCCCGCTGGCCACACCGCAGACCGCTACGACCGCCGCTACGTCATTCTCGCCTGCTACACGCTGCAGACCATCTCCTCCGCGCTGCTCTTCTACTTCTCCTACTACGGCACCCGCCACATCATCTCCATCTACGCCGTGCTCTTCCTCAT
>JARLFX010000265.1 GCA_031296355.1 Acidobacteriaceae bacterium | reverse complement strand
CCCCAAAACCCCAAAACCCCAAAACCCCAAAACCCCAAAACCCCGGGCGTCTACCTGTCGCACAGTTATTGCGGAAGGCTGCGTTCGGATGTGTATGCAACTAATAGCACAGCTCAGCATAATACATATATAAATATTTGCAGAAGCACATACTCACATCATGAATGATCCATTCCTGCGTTCAGTAGACTTAGCGACTACTTCTTTGCCGGCGGCACATCAGTCTGCGAGTCGCTGTATGTCTTGAATTTCGCCTTCATCGCGTTCACCTGATCCTTAAGTTGAGCGAGCTCCTTGTCCATAACTGCGTCCTCTTCGGTGAGGTAGGAGGTTTTGCCCTGCAGCTCCTTGAAGCGCTCGTCAAGGTCCACCAGGTCCTGCGAGATTTCCCGGCGCTGCGCCAAGCATTGCTTGATCGCCTCCGTGTATTCCTTTATGTAATCCGGTTCTCCGCCCGAAACGCCCTTCTCTTCCGGTTTCTGCGACATTGTCTCTTTTAATTTAAACAAATTCTCGTAATACTATACTTGAGTTAGTCGGACCGAATTTGAAATGGAGGACCACCTGCGGGGGGTTGTCAGAATATACGCAATATTGGTAGCAAATACGGCGGGCACACGAACTGCGGGAACATAGCGCGACGCAGTGTTGCCGCTATACTATCCCCAGATCATGGGCTAAATTAGCGCCGAATAATAGAGGCCGCTTATAACAATAAATATAGAACACAGACTATAGGACCGCGCTCTGCGGTATATCATGAATCATCACATACATCTCTCTATTCTATATCACACTAAACAAAGCCATCTTATTTATCAAAGTGATGATTAGAAAAAGTATTATATTAAAATCATAGGAAGGAGATGAAGGTAAGATGAGGTGTTGATGGTTTGTAGTTCAACATCAGCGATCCGGTGAACGGAGGACAAAAGTCCATAGCTGTCGACGATGAGAACCAATAGTAAATAATGTTGGCCACACATGCTTAGTCGAGCCCTGTTCGACAAGCGCATGGGCAACGAATTCCCTGGCGAAGTATTGGGCCAGCAATTCGCAGGCTATGTCTTCAAGATAACCGGCGGAAACGACAAGGAAGGATTCTCGATGAGGCAGGGAATCATGAAGGCAGGCCGCGTCAGAATCCTGATGGACAAGGGCGAGAAGTGCTTCAGACCTAGAAGACAGGGACAGCGCAAGCGCAAGAGCGTCCGCGGCTGCATCGTGGGCAAGGATCTCTGTGTCATCGCCCTCTCGATCGTCAAGCACGGCGAAAAGGCTATCGAAGGTGTGACCACCGTGAAGAGGCCCAGAAGCCTTGGCCCCAAGAGAGCCTCGAAGATCCGCTCGCTGTACCAGCTGGAGAAGAAGGACGATGTGAGAAAGTACATCGTTCGCAGGAAGACCAAGAGCGGCAAGGTTACCAAGTCCCCCAAGATCCAGCGTCTGGTCACTAGCGAGCGCATCAGAAGGAAGAAAGCCATCCGCAAGCTGAAGCAGGCCAGACTCGATGTCACCAAGAAGGCCGTCGCCGAGTACAAGAAGGTTGTCGATGAGGTCCGCAAGCGCAAGCAGACCGCAGCCGGGAAGAAGGTGTCCCCCAAGAAGGACGCCAAGCCCGTTCCCGCCCCCAAGAAGTAACGTTCATCTCTCTAACACTCGAATGATTCGCCATTCACATTTACCACAACAACGAGATCGATATGCTGGGGGATGCGAGCTGCGTACATGGTGCCTCCTTGATTGTCTGTCTATGTGCATGCAATATAATACAGTATCGCGAACGTGTTATGTATGTACTACGGCACATTGACGCAGTGTGCGCGACTCTCGCTG
>JARLFX010000264.1 GCA_031296355.1 Acidobacteriaceae bacterium | reverse complement strand
GGACATTATGAAACCTGGTCACTGGTACAAAAAATTGCTGCATGTTCATATCCTCATGACTAATCATTTGGTCCGCTCACCGCATTACCCACTCTGTATAACTTCCTGCATCCACCCAAGTAACTCCCATAGGTCGGGCCCGGTGGAGAGGAAAAAGAGGAAGGCTTCGTTACATGGCATTGATCAGCGCACTTACTCTCAGCGCAAGAGAAAATGCTTGGCAAGTCACTTGACGCCACCGTAATGCTACGGTTACGTGAACCGGATTATGTTACGTAACATGAATTGCGATTCAATGAGTTACGAGCAAAATGGCTGTAGTTTTTGAAAGGCTGAGCGCTCCGCTTGTCAGATGAGTCTGCATCACTGATAATGGAGCTCTTCTTAAGAGCGTTATTTTATGACTGTCGACACTAGATCAGCGGCCGATTCCAGAGCAGATGAGGAGGCGCTTCAGGGCGATCTGCGCTGGGAAGTAGCTGAAAGGGCGATTCGTAGTCCGGCTCTTTCGCGCGCTGCGCAACTACAGGCCATCCTGCGGTTTATCGTGCGCCAAGCCATCCTGCGGCCCGAAGAGCCCCTTCACGAGTTCGAAATTGCACATCAGGTTTTGGGCCGCAAAAGCGATTTCAATGCGCTCGACGACAACATCGTCCGCGTCCAGATGGCGCGCCTCAGGAAAAGGCTGGATCTCTACTTCTCCTTGGAAGGCAAGGATGAGCAGGTGGAAATTGTCATCGCACTGGGCAGCTATAAGCCGGTTTTCAACTATCGTTCGGAGTCCGCTCATGCGCCCGAATCGGTGTCTAAGATAGAGACTGTCCTCAGGGAAAGCTCGGCGCGAGCCGGTGAGGAACCTGCGGCCTCTCCCGCAATAGCCGAACTCTCTAACCAAACTCCGGTCAGAAGATCAGGAATACTCTGGAGTGTGGCGGCCTGTCTTGTGGCCCTCATTTTGGGTGCCTTCGCTGGATTTCGTTTTCGCCCTACGCCATACGCCAACCAGACGGTCGCAACGATAACCAATCCAATCCTTCGTCGGATCTTTTCTCCTGGCGCGACAGTTAACATGGTCCTTGCCGATACTAATCTGGCCACTTTGCTGAACGCGATTCACCGCGACAGCATTTCGGTAGGCGACTATGAAAGTACAACGTACCCAGATTATCTATTGGCCGATATTTCTGATCCAGCCCTTCGCGAAGTCATTAGTAACCATGTCGTTCAGCGCTTCACGCCCTTGGCCGATGCCGATATCGCGGCTAAATGTTACCGCTGGGGAACGATTGCCGGTACCATAAACGCGGTCAAATACGGCCGGTATATGCATGTCCGGGACTTCCAGCAGGGAAACTTTGTGATCGTCGGAGACCGGCTCAGCAATCCCTGGATCACTCTCTTCGAGCCCAGACTGAACTTCTATCAGGAAAAAGATCCAGCCACTCCTTGGTTTCACTTCAGAAATCGGAACCCCCGTCCCGGCGAGTCCCAAACCTATGAACTCCATCCCGAGGACGGCGGAAGCTATGTGGGCTACGTAGACATCGCGATCCTTCCTAACTTGTCAGGAACAGGAAGTGTCCTGCTGTTGAACGGCTTGTGGGGCGATATGGACGACGCAGCAGCCGACCTCGTTCTTGGGCCGGATCTACCGCCAGCGCTCTCCCATGCATTGGTGTCTCAATCTGATAACTCCACGACCGAGATACTGCTTAAAGTGCACGATCTCCACGGCTCTCAGTGGGGAACAGAAATCGTATCAATCCGCACCAGCACCCCGTAAGAGTAAAACAGCCCGCAGTGCAAGTAACAGGATTGCGGAGTTTTATAGAGAATCCAATCACATTCAGAGGGCGAATCTGGGCTTGCACCTCGTGCAGATAAACGCAACCCATCCTATTGCACTACGCTGTCGGACACGCCATAAAGGGTTCAAGCTCTTGTAGGACTATGGAACTATTTTCAAACTGCTTAGAGGGTACCAACCATCCGGGCTCCGCCCAGCAATTCCAAGTTTCACGACTGGTTCCTCGATATCCACTCCCACAATTGCGACGGAAAGAAAGTAGTCTCCCGTCGGTATATCGCTGGGCAGGCTAATGCTGTTGGTAACTTCATTGACTGGACCAGGGGGCAAATCCGCTGGTTCTTTAAAGAAATCTTCAGTGAACAATTCTATGGAACCAGGCAACCAATGATTCACTGTCGTCGGGCTGATAATTACCTTCTGATAACCATTTGCGCCGGTCAGCCGATATGCCAAGCGATAAGGTCGATAACATGGTGCGGAACCTACATTTTTCCACTTCGATGAGATGTTGAACTTGCCTCCACGCTTGACCTGTTCCGGATAGCTCAACTCCTGCAAAACCAGGCGATAGCCAAGTCGGCGCAGGAAGCGCGTCAACTCTTCCTGAAAATATTTGTCGTTGGGTACGCTCCCCCCCGTGCCATTGAAGTAGCTTCCGTGTAGTGCAAGGCCATAGTTGAAAATCCAACGCAATGGCCATTTCTTCTCAACATACACGGATATCTCGCCCGGCGGTTCAAATGCTACCGGTGCTGTCTTCCAGACATCCTGCACTTTGCTTTGAGAAATCCAATCCGGATAGCCGTTGATCATGTGATTCCACGCCGATGAGAAAGCACCCAGATCCCCTAATGAATCTGCTCGCCATCCTGTGCCGTGGGACGTGGCATAAGTCGTAAATTCCTTTCCGTTAATCAACATCAACAACGGTGTCTTCTTGAAGGCCGACAAGTAAGCATCTAACACCTTCTGACAATTCTCCGCCTTCGGCATTTTGCCGAATTTGGAATGGCTTACGTGCCATTCACCCCACCAACCGAGAGACCCGATATCAACGTGATCCAAGTCAGGATTGCCGTCATAACGCTCGCCCAATTGTTTAATGAAATCTAAATGGAGTTGGAGCGTTGCTGGATCATCGAAGTCAGGAATAGGAAGCACCCGCCCACTGTCTTGATGATCCACCATAAGTTCACGGCCACCGGCTTTCTTGAGCCACGTCGGATCATAGGATTCGCCTACATTCGGGGAAAATGCCTTGACTCGGAAGGCCAGCTTTTGGCCGGCGCGATGTGCTTCTTGCAGTTGCTGATCAAGGAAGCCTGTGTTGATTATCCCGGGCTGCGGCTCAAGTTCGCGCCAACTCCAGCGGGCATAATAAATTGTCGAAGGAATCCACGACGGCAGGTTCTTGTTTCCCTTGCTGCTTTGGTTAAACGTCTCCCAGCCCATGCCGGGATTGGCGAGAAGTTCATCCGTCACTTGCGGCTTTACGACGATAGACCGATCTATAGCAAAAGCATTTCCCCCTAAACCTGCGAGGCATACAAGCACTATGCCCACAAAGTGCACCACCGCAGGCCGACAATTTGCGCGGCTACAGCCCGATTTTATTGACATAACAGTCTTTCTCATCCGCCAATTATGAAACCCGGTCACTAGCATAAAAAATTGCTGCATGTTCATATCCTCATGACAAACTATTTATCTGTTCACCGCATTGCCATTACTGCATAAGGGCATATTGCCACCGCTTTCTCCACTCCCAAAACAGGTTCTCGCTGGTGGAGAGGGAAAAGAGGAAGGCTTCGTTACATAGCATTGATCAGCGTACTTACTTTCAGCTCAAGAGAAAATGTTTGCAAGTCACTTGACGCCACCGTAATGCTACGGTTACGTGAACCGGGTTATGTTACGTAACATGGGTTGCGGTTCAATAAGTTACGAGCAAAATGACTGGAGTTTTGAAAGACGGCGCGATCCTCTTGTCAAACGAGCCTGCATCGCAGGCATCGCCTTTTATCCGGTATCGCACGCGCATCGGTCTGGTGTCACACTGCCGGGGATATTTATTTCGCGTTAGCCCCTACTGTTGCGAAGTGAAGGGCGAAGCTGGCAGTTGATCGCTATTGTAGAGATTGCACTTGGGATTGTTGGCCCATCCATATCGAACAGCAATTGGCGCTGGTACATTTGAGCTAGATACAATAACCGTCGTGCCATCTATCGTGGCTGTGGCAGGAAAGAATTGTGCGTCAGCGCCGGCGACCTCGAAACTAGCGGGAGAGCCCCCTTTAGAGGTTAGCCCAGTAGCATGATCAAACCAGACGCGGATGGCCCCGCCCTCGGGCGTGGCTTGGCGGAAGAGCGGACCAGAGTATTCGATGGGCTCACTATACGCAAGAGCACGAGCAGCACGTGAGAGACGCAAACCAACGTCAAGCTTGTCAGTGGGATGCACATTGTCGGGGTTACCAATGTCGATGGTGACGGCCATAGCGGTATTGCGCAGCTCAAGCGCCCGCAGTTGTGCTTCGCGGATCGTCGGCCAGTTTTCGCCCGCAGGAGCCTTGTAGTTGGCAAGCTGCACATAGATAAACGGAAAATCGCCGATTCGCCACTGGCGGCGCCAGTCTTCGATGAGAGTGCGGAAGATGCGCCCATAGAGCGGCGCACGTTCGACGGAACTGTTGCTTTCGCCCTGATACCAGATCACGCCGCGGATAGGAAAGGGAGTCAGCGGAGCAATCATTCCGTTATAAAGCAGACCGGGAGCCCACATCGGGAGCATTGGGTGCCATGGAAACTGAGGTTCTGGTTTGCCCTGGGCCTTGGCTTCGGCCTTGAGGTTCTCTTCGTACTTGTCTTCGAGTAGAGCGTCGACTTCGCGGTCGGTCATTTTTCCACGAGAGACAAACAAAGGCATAAGAGAAGCATCCTGCCCGAGTGCTGCAAGGCGGGTCCAGGATTCACCCACAGTGCCGCCCCATGTAGAGTCGATAATGCCGACAGGGACGTGCTCCCGCTGCGCGATCTCCCGCGCAAAATACCATGCGACGGCTGAGAAGTTAGTGGCGGATTCCGCCGTGGAAGCCATCCAGGGAGAAGCATCGAGGTCATCCTGCGCAAACTCCGAGGCGCGCTTATTCACAATCAGCAGACGCAACTTCGGGTTAGCTGCTTGAGGCAGATCCGTGGCAGCAGTCGCTGCCCGGCGCATCTCGAACTCCATGTTGGACTGGCCTGAAGCCACCCATACATCGCCCACTAGAATGTCGTCGAGGGTAAGCACGTTGCTGCCGCGCACCGTCATAGAAAAGGGACCGCCATCAGCTCCAGGGCTTAGATAGAGACTCCAGTAGCCTAGTTCGTTGGTTATGGTGGAGCGGGACTCGTGGCGAAACTGAACACTCACTGACTCCCCGGGAGCTGCCTTACCCCACACATGGACGGGCTGATTTCTCTGGATAACCATGTGGCTGGAAAGAATTCTGGGAAGAGAAACTTCTGCCGAAGCAAGCAGGGTGTCAGCGGCAAACAAGATCGCTAATGCGGCAAAACGAAAGCGGAACATGACGGAATCTCTAGAATTGCTAAAGTAAAAAAGCATTGGCGGTCAGAATGATCTGGACTGGATGTGTAGTGGTGCGTTTTTGGCAAGTGATAAGAATAGCCTAATAAAGGCCAGGCTGCATAGGCATTCGGTGCAGTTAGATGTAAGCTTACTCTCCTGGCAGCCAGGAGGCTTTCTTTTCGGGGCGAGAGCAATTAATCACGCTCCGTCTCGACTTATCTCACCATGAGTAGCTAGCTTCAATTCGCGGCTGACCTGAATGTCCGCTTACAGTTTCAGCACTGATAACAGCTTCGAAGTTCTTATCTTTTCTTGCTACCCCCGATGAACTGAATAGCCGGAAGAGGAAGTCGGGGTCGGTTAGAGCTTGGGCCGCATTGATGTTATCTCCACCACCTATTCCTGAAACAATGACAACTGGTTGACCTAAATTGTTGTCATTATATCGGCCGACGATAGCGTAATCCAGATAATCGTTCGTTACTAGTTGTTTTCGACGATCTAAGATCCACTTCGGATTTGACTTGGATTGACTATCCTCAATCCAATAGTTTGTCATGCTCGGATCGTTGGCAAAATGGAACTTCAGGGGCTTGAGCAGTCGCAGTGCCCAGGAATTACAGTAAGCGCCGATCAGTACAACTGGGCCTTTGCGAAGATCTGAAATCGTAGCCTTGTTTTCATCCTGCACCTCGTAAGGGACATGGTGTGCACTGAGGAAACTCGTGATGATGACAAGCGACTCCATGTCGTCGAAGGTTACGGTGTTGAGGTTATGTCCGTTCGACATATCCAAAGTCATCTGCTGCGTGGGGTTTTGAGCATCCCGAATATCTATAGTCGAATACTTGTGATTAGCGACCAGCACCAGAACCGGACTTTTCGTATGAAGTAGCGGTCCCCAAAATGCGTCTAGATTCCGGTCATGCAGAAGCCGGCCTTGCAAAAGGAAGATGGAAGCAATAATTGCTAACACCAAGGCCGGAACGCCAACCCAGAGCCACGGAAAGAGATGAGTGCGAGATGGAGCCAGCCCATCTGCGCCCGGTACTGGTTTTGTTGCCAGCAGGCTCTCAGTTTTGGCTGGTGCATCCGAACTATTTTCTATTGAAGGCCAATGGAACGTTGGGGTATATGTGCCCAACGGCAGCGAGAAGCGCAACTCCCGCTCATGCTCCGGCTCTTGATAATAGAGTGCGAGCCGTTTTCTGAGCTCCGAAGCTGCCACACGGACTGTTGAATCTGCGGCGGGATCGTACCGGGAACCCTTCCCGAATACCTCGGTTCCTACGTTCCGCTCCTTCAGTTGGTCACCCTGACCTTGCAGCGTCTGCTCGACAACGTATCGCAAAAAAAGCACGAGCCGGTGGCTTTTCCTTAGAAAGCTATGGCGTACCAGTCTATCCAACTGCTCGACAACCTCAGAGGCGTTCGGAGATGCGTTTTCCATAGAACGAGTTCTCCCAATGAATAAGTTGCCTTATTTGCCCGTTGCAAGGTTCAATCAAGCATAAGTCGACATCTATTTCATTATCAATAACGTAAGCGACCCCTTAACAGGTTAACTGGTGGCGTCTAACAGTATACAGCTTCCGCAATTCGAGCCACAAGATGTTGGATAGGGGCGACATGAAACAGCACTCTTCATGGTTTTGAACTCGGCGGCACAATACGACTGCATGCCCGGCGAGGTAGTTTAGGGCCTTTGCAGGAGTTTCACCGTAATTATGAAGAAGGGAACATTTAACTGAAACCCATGAATAGGCGAGAGTTTATAGGATCGACTGCCTCCATGCTTGCAACAAGTGCGGTTGCCCAGAAAATTGCAATCGATGATGTCCGCGAGGTCCGCATCATGCGGCACCGCTTTGGAGTCAATTACATTCCCACCCCAATATGGCAGTTCGGCTGGAATAACTGGAATGCATCGAACGTTGCCCGCGATTTCGACAGCATCGCCTCTCTTGGTGCTGACCATATACGCGTGATGCTCATTTGGCCATGGTTTCAGCCGAATCCTACCTATGTGAGCACTGCTCACCTTGATCGATTTGAAGAGTTGATGATCCTGGCTGAGAAGCGCAACTTAGATGTTGCGATAACGCTTTACACGGGCTGGCTAAGTGGTTATGCCTTCAAGCCACCCTTTCTTGAGGATGCAAACTTCTACACTGACTCGAGGTGGAAGCGTTGCCGCGATTTATATCTTCGCGAAGTCAGCAGGAGATTGAGGGCGCATAGCAACTTTCTTGCTTTCGATCTGGGAAATGAAATCGAATGCTGTTGGAGCGGTCCTACCGCAGCGGGCGATGCCTGGATGTCAGATGTCTTCCAGCAGATGAAACAAGAAGCTCCAGGTCATATTTATGTCAACGGAGTATCGCATTATCCTTGGTTTAGAGAGGATACATTCTCGCCTCAGGCGTTAGTTGCAAGCCAGAAGATAGTGGCTATGCACTGCTGGCCTGAATGGACAGGCGCCAATAAGTATGGCGGTTTTTCAGCTCTCCCTTCCATGCAACTTCAGGCAGGAATGGCAGCTTTAGCGCGCAGCTATGGCAATGCTCCTAACAAGCCTATCTGGGTTCAGGAGTTTGGTCTCCGGCCCAATCCCGAAGCGCCAGACCTTTCAGCATGGCTTGAAAAGGTCATACTGAACGGCATTGCTGGCGGAGTCAGTTGGTTTACGTGGTGGGGAAGTCATGACATTGATCGCCGATTCCAATTTAGTCCAGAACAATATACGCGGGGACTGATAACAACGAACAACAAGATTAAAGACCATGGTCATATGTTCAAGCAATTAGCAGATACTTTCCGCGGAAAACCTGTGGCGATTCCAAGTAAGTCTCTGCCGCCTCCGCCGGCCCAGCGCACAGACGCAGCCACTTGGAAATGGTTGCTCGATTGGATGGGACTGCAGATGAATCAATAATTGAATAGCGTGGCTGGACCAGTACTAGAAATCATTTTCTATAGATAAATTACTTCGCATCGATGCGGTGAATACCGTGACTCTGTCTATATTACCCGGACAAAATAACAGGCAAGTCGATGGCAACGTACTAAGTAGTAACCAGGTGACGACTAATGACAATCACTGAAAAGAGCGTCACCTCCGACTTGCCGTCAACTGACTCTCAAGTGGTTGGGCGACTCCGTTGGATGATCCTCGGCATGCTATTCTTTGCGGCCACAATCAATTATATGGATCGGTTTCTTCTGGGAATGCTTAAGCCGACGATCATGCAGGACCTGCATTGGAAAGAGATGGACTACGCCAACGTAGTGTTTAGCTTTCAACTGGCGTACGCGGTCGGTCTGCTAGTTATGGGGCGCATCATCGATAAAATTGGAGTGCGGCTTGGCATGACGGCGGTAGTAGCAATGTGTGCTCTTGCTGCGGCAAGTCACGGCTTTGTCAGGTCGGCTATTGGATTTTGTCTGGCTCGCGCCGCGCTTGGATTTGGTGAATCAGGGACTTGGCCAGGATGTGTCAAGGCGATCGGCGAATGGTTTCCGCCCAAGGAGAGGGCATTCGGCAATGGTGTGGTTAATGCTGGTTCGTCTGTCGGCGCAACCATTACGCCATTTGCCGTTCCGCTGATCCTGAAACTAGTAGCTTGGCCAGTGACTTTCGTGTTCGTTGCGATGCAAGACGTGTTGTGGCTTTTTATCTGGCTCGTCAGTTATCGTAGCCCAAGCCACCACCCGTGGCTGAAAAAATCGGAGCTGGCATATATCCGTAGTGGCAACGATCAACCACAAGGTGAAGTGTCGTGGTGGCAACTCTTTGAGCATCGTCAGACTTGGGCATTTCTGACAGCGAAAGGCCTGACCGACCCCGTATGGTGGTTCTTTCTTTTCTGGATGCCCGGATTTCTTGCCAAACAGTACAACTTGACGAGGACTACGGCGGCAAGCTCCGCCGCGGCAATGGCTCTGCCGGTGATGGTGATATATATCATGGCCAGCTCCGGAAGTGTCGGAGGTGGATGGCTTTCGATGAATTTAATAAGTAGAGGCTGGAGCGTCAATAAAGCGCGCAAGCTGGTCATGCTTGGCTGCGCTCTGTGTGTTGTTCCAGTATTTGCAGTATCATTTCATCTCGGATTGTGGCCCTCTGTCCTATTAATAGGAATGGCATCGGCCGCGCATCTTGGCTTTTCAGCGAACCTTTTCACGGTTGCTACTGACACTGTGCCACGTCATGCGGTCGGCTCTGTCACTGGGATAGGTGGCGTAGCTGCCGCATTGGGTGCGATGTTTAACGCAAAGATGATCGGCTTTGTTTTGGATAAGACGCATAGCTATGCTATTCCGTTTGCAATAGCGTCTGTCTCATACATCATTGCGCTTGGAATCCTTCATCTTCTTTTGCCCAGACTTGAACCTATGCAGCTCAAGGTGATGGCATGAACCAGCATCGGGGGAAGGCTCTGCGATTATTGCCCAATCGAGTATGGCGTACGTATTCGGGGGGGTATGTATTGGACCAGATGGAGACTCGCGAAGCTCCCGCGGATGGCGAGTATCCCGAGGATTGGATCGGCTCGACAGTTCGAGCGACGAATCCCCACTACACGCCGGATGAGGGTTTGGCGCGCGTCGCTTTTTCGGGACATGAAGCGCTCCTGGCCGACTTAGTGGCGAATGATCCTGAGTATTTTTTGGGCGAGACGCATCTGCGGCGCTTTGGAGCCAACCCCATGGTCTTGGTGAAATATCTGGACTCGGCTGTGAGGCTTCCATTTCAAGTCCATCCTACGGTGGACTTCTCGCGTCAGTATCTACACTCGGAGAGTGGAAAGACGGAAGCATATTACATTCTCAATGCTCGACCGGAAGTAGCTGAGCCCTTCATCTATCTTGGTTTCCAGCGTCCACCCGGCCGCGAGGAACTGAGACGCATGATTGTGGAACAGGACATTGCCAGCCTTGAGGCCTGTTTCGACAGAATTCCTGTACGAAACGGTGATGTATATGTCGTTCGTGGCGGGTTACCCCATGCTATCGGACCAGGTATTTTGATGGTCGAGGTCATGGAACCAACAGATTTTGTGGCGAGAGTGGAATTCAATGTTGCTGGGCGAACTATCCAGGAGTCGGCGCGCTTTATGGGAAGAGACGTTGATTTCGCATTGGATATGTTTTGCTTTGAGGCGTGTTCCGTATCCGATGTTCAATCTCACTGGAGATGCCGGCCAAGGATCATGCAATCGACAGCCACTCTATCTCGCGAGTCACTAGTGGACAATCGGCTCACCAATCGTTTTCGTGTGCTGAGAACAACATTAACCGGGAAGGCGAAATGGCATTCGCAAGGCTTTACTATTTTGCTCGTAGTGGAAGGCAATTGTATTGTCGGAACGGATGATGAGGAGATTTATCTCTCGCAATTCGACCGCATCGTAGTTCCTTGCGGACTGGCCTCACTGGAAATGGTTACCAATGATCGCGCCGTCTTTTTGGAATGTCTCCCTCCGGAAACTCTCAGCTCCGAACATTAGCATGTTTGGTAGAAGAGCTTTCCAATTGTGTCTCCATGCATAATCCGCGTAAATCACAGAATGTCGCTAAGTAATTTAGGAGAAAATTTATGTCAAAGTCCTTTTTTGCCACTATCACCCTTGCCTTGACTCTCACTTCCGGTCTGGCCATTGCTCAGGTATCCGCCAAGAATATAGTCCAGCCTGCATCGACTGTGGCACAGACTCCCCCTATGGGATGGAACAGTTGGAACTTCTTTGGCAGGAAGGTCACTGAGCAGGACATAAAAAACGCAGCTGACCAGATGGTAGCCACCGGCATGAGAGATGCTGGCTACGTCTATATCAACATTGACGACACGTGGGAGGGTGAGCGTGATGCTCAGGGCGTACTGCACACTAATTCGAAATTCCCTGACATGAAAGGCCTGGCTGACTATGTACATTCTAAAGGCATGAAGCTGGGGATCTACTCTGGTCCGGGCGCAAAGACCTGCGCCGGTTTTCCTGCTTCGCTCGGCCACGAAGAGCAGGATGCCGACCTCTATGCACAGTGGGGTATCGACTACCTTAAGTATGATCTGTGCAGTTTCCACCAGGATGTGATGCTGGCCAAGGCCCCCAACGACGAAACAGAGCAGATGCATCTGATGATTGCGGCTTACGACAAGATGGGCAGGGCACTCAAGTCCACCGGCCACCCGATCATTTATTCGCTTTGCCAGTACGGCTGGGATTCAGTATGGGAGTGGGGCCCGTCAGTGGGTGCAAACCTTTGGCGCACGACCGATGACGTGCAGGCCAATTGGCTAAGCATTTACGACATTATCAATCAGCAAGCAGGCCTGGCAGCGTACTCAGGTCCAGGTCACTGGAACGATCCCGACATGCTTGAGGTAGGTAATGGAAAGCTCACTCTCTCCGAAAATCGCGCTCACTTTTCCATGTGGGCCATGCTGGCTGCGCCACTGCTTGCGGGCAATGACTTACCCAATATGAAGCCCGACATCAAGGCAATCTTGACCAATAGGGACGTAATTGCAATCGACCAGGACAAGCTCGGCAAACAGGCACGACGCGTTTATGTGGATGGTGAGATTGAGGTTTGGACGCGTCCTTTGGCGGACGGATCAATGGCTATAGCAATACTTAATGCTGGTTCCGATCGCGTGGCCTCACATCCCTTCCACCTGAATCTTGCGAAGCTCGGACTGCATGGGGCGCAGCATGGGCGTGACTTATGGACGGGGAAGGAAGTGACGCTAACACAGAACCAGGCGATCGAAATCATGCGCCACGATATTTTCCTTGTGCGTACGGGAAGGAGTGCTCTGCCTAAATTGCGGCAAGGAAGATCTGGAGAGTAAAAAGTTTCTTGCGGGTTCAGATTCGATCTTGTTTGCGTCGAAGGTTGGGGCCGTTTGGCTACAAGGTCGATCTAGCAGTCCGCGAGCATTGTCATTTTCCTATACTTACTCAACTGTTCAATTCGTCTTGCAGGGCAAATGCTTTCGCTGTTTCAACCTTCAGACACAATGTGGGCTAAGACTTCAGAAGCCCCATGAGATTTGTAAGGAGAAGAATGAATAGAGAACTATCTGCTTTCGTATTTGTCGTTGCTCTTGCGGTTGCCGGAAACGTCAACGCCGAACTACGTCTTCCCGCAATTATCAGCGACCATGGCATGCTGCAGGGTGACAAGCCAATCGCGATATGGGGTTGGGCTACACCGGGAGCTACTGTAAAGGCCACTTTCGAGTATCTTAATCACGAACCATCAGGCCGCTTCACAACAATAGTAGATTCGTCGGGAAAGTGGGTTGGTTTTCTTCCTCCGTTAAAGGATGGTACGACAGGTTCGCTCGACGTGGTCAGCAATCATGACGGGAATAAGACGGTGAACGACCTGCTAGTGGGTGAGGTATGGCTCGGTGGCGGGCAGTCCAACATGCAGTACCCCATAGGGGGAAGTGGATTTATCGATCTCGATAATCCAGACGAGGTCAAGGCCGTTAAGCAGAATATTGCGATTGCCAAATTAGAGGCCGTTGCAGCCAGGCCTCCGATCCGTTATTTTAAGATGCCCGGCAATCACTCTGAGCAAGTTCTCGACGATGTCAAGGGCCAATGGCTGCTTGCTGACGCAAACAACGTCGAAACGTTTTCAGCAGTTGCCTGGAACTTCGCAGTAGCTCTGCAGAACAAACTGCATCAACCTATAGGGTTGATCGTTTCCAGTATCGGAGGTACAACAGCGCAGGCATGGATGTCCAGGGAGGCGCTGGAAGCTACCTCGGTCGGCGCTGCAATCGAGCAGCGTCACCGAGAGCACCTCGCGGCTGAAGCCCCTGGCGCGGAAGCGAAGTATCAAGTCGAACTGAAAGCATGGCAATCGGCAAATCCGACACCCGAGCTGGAGTTCAAGAATCGTAATGCGAAACCCAAACCACCTTATTCTCTGTCTGTCTCTGCGATGCCGCTTATCTTCTACAACGCTATGCTGCATGGGCTGGAGCCATATACGCTGCGAGGTATTATCTGGTTTCAGGCCGATGGCAACATAGCATATCCGTTGGAATATTCAGAATTATTTCTAGCTTTGATCAGGGAATGGCGTGCGGAGTGGCATGAACAACTGCCGTTCTACTTTGTCGAGATGAACAATATGAATGAGGACAAGCAGACCAAGCCGGTGGAGGCAAATAATTTGTCCATTCTTCGCGAGCAACAGCATGCTGCATTGCAGCTACCCGGAGTGGGTATGGTGACCGCCGTGGATCTCGGCACAAAAAATGCCCACTTCCCGAATAAAAAGCCGGTGGGTGAACGCTTGGCTAACCTGGCACTTCATGAATCTTATGGCCTTCCCGGTCAGCCGAATAGTCCGATGTTTCAGGCCTATTCTATCCAGGGCAACAAAATCCGCCTGAAGTTCTCGGACTCCGAAGGTTTACGCGTCCGTGGCGGCGGCCAGCCCACAGGCTATGCTATCCGCGGAGCGGATAGCGACTGGGTTTGGGCAGCCGGCAAGATCGAGTGTAAGGAGATTGTGCTTTGGAGCAATCAGGTCGCTTCGCCCGTTGCCGTTCGCTATGCATGGGCGTCCAATCCGGTCATATCGATTGAAAATGGAGAAGGTCTGCCACTGTATCCTTTCCGCACAGACAACAACAGTCCTCGGTAGTCGAAAGGGAGTGCGCAGCCTTCAAGAAAACCCCAGCCATTCCGCCTGCAACTTATTGAATCGAAAGTCATGTTACGTAACATAATCCGATTCACGTAACCGTAGCATTACGGTGGCGTCAAGTGACTTGCAAAGCATTTTCTCTTGACCTGAGAGTGGGTGCGCTGATCAATGCCATGTAGAGAAACCTCCTATTTCCCCCCACCCTACCGGCGAAAATCTGTGGGGTGGGGGAGTGCTAGGGACAGGCACTTTTGCAGTATTGGTAGCGCGGTGAACGGATAAATGCTTTGTCATGAGGATATGAACATGCAGCAATTTTTTGTACCAGGGACCGGACTTCATAATGCCCTGCAACGGCAGAAGTATTCAGGGGGGGCATGTTTTCTTGCTCTGCTCCTCCTCACGTTCGGGCTTTTTTGCCCGAACGCTGGAGCGCAGGCGCAGAACGACGGCACTGTTACCGGGCGTATCACAGACAGTCAGGGCAAGATTGTGCCCTTTGCTACCATCACGCTCACCTCGCAGGGTCAGGGGCGCGTCGTCTCTCTTCAAAGCAATAGCGTGGGCGAGTATGTGTTCAACAGCCTTCCCGTGGCGACATATACGCTCAAGGTCATGGCTCCCAACTTTGCGGACTATGTGGTCGAAGAGATCAGTGTCCATGCCGCCGAGAGTGTGATTATCAATCCTGTACTCAAGCTGGGATCAGTCGATGTCAGTGTCACGGTTACTGCGGGTTCTGCCGCGATTGACACCCGTTCTGCAACCGTTGGCGTCATCATCGACCACGCGCTTGTCGACAATCTCCCCGTAGATGGCAACAATGTTGTGATGATGGCCGCCCTGTTGCCCGGGGTGACCGATATCAACGCCCCTACCACCTTTACCAGCAACACCGCCGGTCCTGTCTACAATATTGCCGGTTCGCGCAACAACCAGAACCTGATGCTCCTGGACGGTAGTATCTGGAACAACTTATATAACAATACCGGGCTGAACTATCCCCCTTCAGACGACCTGCAGGAAGTAAGCATTCAGATTAACAGCTACAAAGCGGAATACGGCCGCAATGTCGGCAGCGTATTCAACGTCATTACTCGGTCGGGCAGCAATACTATGCACGGAAGCCTGTGGGAATATTTTCAGAATAGCGCACTCAATGCATACGACTATATCTCCAAGGAAAATCCACCACTGAAGCAGAACCAGTTTGGCGCCTCCTTGGGTGGCCCCCTGCTCGGGGACAAGCTTTTCTATTTTGCCTCTTTCCAGGATCTGCTGTTGGACGCATCCGCGGTAGCCCAGGCGCAGACTCTGACCTATAATCAGCGCGGACTTGAAAATGATGGTGTTACGCCTCTCCCCTGTCTAACAGCGGCATATGGCAGTGGCCCGTGCGCGAACTTCGCAACCGATAATGTCACAACATGGACTAACCCGGTTCTGGGCAGCGATGCCGCTTGGGAAACCCAGAGTTTGAATGCAGCCTATGCGCAGCAGACCGGCGGCTCACCCACAGCAACTTCGCCCTGCGTGGCCCTGCTCCTTACCCAACCCAAGACACTAGCCGTTCCTGAGGTTCCCAAAGTCTGCTGGAACCCCGTTTCGATGGCACTTCTTGCACTAACGCCGGTTCCAACCCTTAGTGTCGGAGGTAATGCGCTTCCTTACGCGGTTACGTCGCAGAGTCAGCCGCGGAACGATAAGAGCGGTCTGCTGCGCCTGGACTGGGTTGGCAGCCGCCATACTATCGATGCACGCTATTACCAAACCAAAGCCAACGATCGCACGGCCAATGGCCTCTCGCAAGGACTGGGTATTGCTACCTACGATGTTAATCTCAACACGGCTGGTCTTGACTTTGGGAATATAGGCGATACCTGGGTATTGACCAACAATCTGCTCAATGTGGTCCGTGCTTCATACAAGCGCTATAACTATAAGGTTTCTCCCACCAACTCCTCGACTCTGAGCAGCTTTGGCGCCAGCTTTACTCAGCCTGGCGATTCTGTCCCCTATGTTAGTGTTTACGGCAGACAAGGCTATAACATGGGATCGTCCACCAATAGCCTTCATACAATTGACGAAGGAATTCAACTGGACGACATGCTTTCCTGGTCGCACGGGAAGCATAACGTCAAGGCCGGCGTAGAGTATTTACGCCTTCAGTATCTTGCCCGTCAACACATGGCTGCTCATTTTGCCTTTAATAGTGACGATAACAGTACAGACCCGGCCATCGAATATATTCTTGGCAACTTGAACACAACGAATGTCTACAATGGCTCAAACCAAGGTGCGATCCAGCACGACCTTTATTCGTATATGCAGGACGACTGGAGGGTCACGCCCCGCCTGACGTTCAATCTCGGTATCCGATGGGAGATTCCCTTCACGTGGCACCAGCCCGATGGTCAGGCAGCCACATTCATTCCTGGTTATCAATCTGTGGTTTTTCCGGGTGCTCCGCCTAATCTGGCTTACGTGGGCGATGTGGGCGTCAAGAAATCTTTGGTCGGCACTTCGTACAACGATTTCGCGCCGCGCTTCGGCTTTTCTTATGACCTCTTTGGCCATGGGACTACCGCTATCCGCGGTGGATTTGGCATCTTCTATGACGCCATCAATGCGCAGATGGTGGGCGTCTCCTCGCCTTACTCTTATTCCGCGTTGTATACCGAAAACCCAGGCGGCATTTCTATCCCGCTACTTGGCCTGAATCCAGTTCCGGCAGACTATGTGAAGGGGCAACCCGTGTCCTTCGCTACTCCGTATACCATCACCTATCCAGATAAGAACTTCAGAACTCCCTACACGGAAGCCTTGAATATCGGGATACAGCACCAGTTCTCGTCCAGCGGAACGCTGGAGGCCAATTATGTCGGCCGCTTCAGTCGCCATCTGGCATTGGGCTACGACCAGAATCCAGCCATCTACGACTGCTCGGGGGTCTACTACCAAATTAATCCTTCGCTCTACTGTACGAATGCGGGTACGAGTCAGGCTTCATATCAAGCTCGTGTCAAGTATCCCGGTTTCAACTACGGTGGCGCCGGAGTGCTCGACTACATGACAGTTGGTTTTGCCAACTATAATGCGGCCCAGCTCATTTATGTCTATCGGGGGCGCCGGACGCTCACCGTCACGGCCTCCTACACCTTTTCTAAATCCATTGACGACTCCAGCAGCACTGGCATAACAAACACCACGGATCAGCCTTCATTGGCCGTTCACCGGGCTGTTTCAGACTTTAATTCCACCCAGATTCTCAACCTTGGCTATATTGTTCGCTTTCCGCGCCTAATCCGTTTCATCAGTCCGGTGCGTGCAGTGGTGAACGGATGGGGCGTTACGGGAATGTACAGCGTAAGGTCTGGGCATCCCTTTAGCGTGAACCCAGCGGGTGATCCATCCTGGCGCAATGAGAAGCCGGAGTATCTGAATATTGCAGCCACAGGATATGCTCCCCTGAACGCGCATCGTCACCGCCAGGCAAAGGAAGCGGAATGGTTTAACACAGCAGATGTTACATTCCCAGCCAATGGAACCTATGGCAACGCCCCACGCAATTTCCTGATTGGTCCTGCTTTCATCAGCAATAACTTGGGCGTGATGCGTAACTTCTCTCTATCGCCCAGAGGTGGCAAAATGTTCATTTTCCGAGCGGACGCCTATAACTTGTTCAACACTCCAAACTTAGGTCAGCCATACACTAGCCTATCGAGCATCGCATCGAAGAATACAAACTTTGGCGTGATTCTCAGCACTGTTGGCAACAATGGCGCAGTTGGCACGAATGGTCGTCGCTTGCAATTGTCAGGCGTGATTCGTTTTTAGCAATTTTGCCACCGTAATCAGAGGAGCTTCAGTTACATGAATCCAAATCGAGTTCTATCCGTTGTCTTCCGTTTTCTGACCCTGATTGCCGTGCCGATCGTCTGTGCTGAAGCGCAGGGGCAGACGGCGATGGTGCAGGTGCCATTTGTAAATACGGTGATGGGCATCCCCTCGAGCAGCGCCAGTGGAACGCCGGCAGGGACACCCTGCACGAGTTCCACGCCTGGATATATCGGTTCGGCGCCCACCGCCAACGGCTG
>JARLFX010000263.1 GCA_031296355.1 Acidobacteriaceae bacterium | reverse complement strand
GCCAAGGGCTGTTCCCGCTCCAGCAAATGGCTTGGCTGCTGCGCCGCCAAGAGCGGTTCCGACACCGAAGCCAAGATTGTAGTTGGCCTCTTCCCGCGAGATCGGGTTGTTCCAAAGGTCGCGACGGCGAACCGATTGCACTGTGTTGGCCACGGTGACTGCGCCGCCCGCAACGGCCAACGCTGTTCCGATGCCAGAGGCAGCCACCGCCTCGGCGGCGACCGGAGCAATGACAGCGAGCGCCGCGCCGCCCGTGGCGACTACGGCCACGACAGCCACGGTAACTACGAGGCCAACTGCAAGGCCTTTGAAGAAGCTGCTGGTGAAAAAGCTGTCGTCATCGTCGTCGCTGCTCCCGCCGCCGCCTTCGCCTGCTCCGGTTTCTCCCTTCCCACCTGCGCCTTGTTGACCTGTTTGAGTCCCATCTGAAGTACCATCCGGGCTGCCATCCGGTTGACCGCCGTCACCGCCTTGCTTTTCGTCGGGAGGTGTATCTGTCTGCGCTCCCCCGGGCTTGCCTTCAATCACATCTGGCTCAAACGTGATCTGTTCGCTGTCCACAATTGAGATGTCCGAGGCGCGCGTGTTGAAGAACCAGCCAATCTGACCACCGCGCCATTCCACAACGGCGTGGTTGATCTGGTATAGCACCCCGTTCTCTTCCACCTGACGACCACTTAATGCGCCTTCAAGTCTCGCTTTTGCTTCAGGGGTGTTGGTATGAATATCTTTATCGAATTCCGGTCCTAGCTGGTAGACACGCGAGCCTTCGAGGCCGCTAAGATCGTGCATGCCGATTGGATTGCAGTGGCAGTATTGGAAGAGGTTCAGAGTGTCGGCAAAACCTCCAGGATCAGCACTCGTCCAGCGCGCTATCCACGGCGCGTAATAGCGCTCGCCGAAGTAGTAGAACCCGGTTTCGTCGTCGTGCTCTCGGCCGCAATATCGATAGCGCTTGAGGCTGAACTCGGCGCGCGATTTGAAAGAACGGTATGCCGACGTTCCGTAAGGATGAAACTCTTCGTAAGAAACAACTTCAGAGTCGACGTCAGTTTCGAGCGCAGTGGAGCCCAGATGATCCGTGTGCTGATAGCGGATGAGTGGCACGCCAGCGGGATTGGCGGGCTCTGCGTCTTCTGTGTCGATGGTTTTGGTGTCGATTTGCGCGATTCGCTCGCCGCCGTCTGCCACGTGCAGCGTATAGCGCTCGAAGAAAGGCTGTGCATCGCCCTGCCGTTTGCGGAAGATTTCTACCGCGCCCAGATAGATGCGCTCGGTGCGCAACCCTCCGGGGCGCTCAATTACCTTGCGCAGTCTTTGGCCGCTATTGTCGTAGACGTAGAACGCCTCGCCACCGCCGCCGAGATCGACGCGCACCAATCTGTCCAGAAAGTTCCACGACATTTGCTCAAGATGCGCCATGCGCAGCATGTTGCCTTGGTGGTCGTAGGTGTACCGGGCGTGGAAGGGTCCACTGAGTTCGTCGCCGGGCATGCTGCTGGCGATCAGCCGATTGGTACAATTTGCCGGGTCCTCCTGGTAGGCATAGCGGAAGCGCTCGGTCCATCCGCCACCGACTCCGTTGCGCGCCTGGTAGCGATGACGCAGTTCAAGCATGTTGCCCATCAGGTCGTATTCGTATTCTTCGCGATAGGTGCGCAAACTGACGTCGTCGTTCTCGTGCGGCAACTGCGGCACAAACTCCGACTCCGATTCAGTGCGTTCAGCGTCGTTGACGCGATTCGCGTGCTCGCGGCCTATGGCGTGTGTCAACTGATACATCGAGTTGTATCGATAAAGATGGCCCGGCCTAACGACCGAACGCGCAAAGTACCGCGTTTGCTGCGCACGGTCGCGCACCTCCACTACATTGCCGACTGGATCGAAGGTGTAGCGCAGATCCTGCAGTGCGTCGCTCTGCCCATCGGACGAAGGACTGCCGGTGAACAGGCGCTCAAGGCGGAAGGTCCTGGGGTCGTAGAAGTAGCGTGAGATAACGTCGTTGCCCAGGTGCGTCCACTGCTTCTGACCTTTGGCATCGAATTCCTGGCCTTTGAGAAACTCGACGAACTCGCCGTGCCCGCGAATCTGCGCCTTGAGCGAGGTGAGCATGTTGGCCTCGTCATAGCGCGGCACGAAGACCGAACCGTCGGGAAGCGAGACCTTTGTAGGCCGGTCAAGTGCGTCATACTCCGACCGCACAATGAAAGGCGTGTCGGCCTCAAGCGTACGGCTGGCTCGTGCTTCCAGAGCGGCGAGATCGGTTTCATTGGCGAGATCGCTCCAGTCGATCGAGTGCTTGTAGTCCTGGGCAAGGACGGTTGCGACACGCACTGGCGTGCTCTTAAAATCCAGTTCCTCTGTGCGCAACAGCCCGCCCTGATCGAAGGTGAGGTAAGCAACGCCGAGTAAATTGCGTTCAGTGGGATTAGGAAGCCGGTCGCCGTACACGATGTAATTGAAAGTGATTTCAGGATTGTTTGCCTCGCGCACCTTCACGCTGACTGGACGGCGAATGACGTCGTACTCGGCGCTGAACTCGCGGCCATTTTCGTCCCAACTTTTGTAAAGCTCTCCAAGCGCTGTGTGAAAGCTCCACCGGCGTCCTTTCTCTGCAGTCTCGCTGTAGATGGGAATTCCGGCCATCGCCGTGAAGCCCGACATAACTTCGCGGCCCAACTGGTCGAAGGTGCGCGAGTGCCGTCCGGTGAGATCGTTTTCGGAACGCACCAGCGCGGTCTTGCCGTGACCGTAGTCAGAAATCCTGGCAATAGTCCGGCCAAGGCTATCAAAGTGCGCCACCGAAGGAGTGTCCGCGTGCATGGCTGCAAGCCACGCAGCACGGCGCTCGGGGTCTGAAGGCTCAGGTTCCGCGCCCGGATCGGGACTGCCGCGTTCACGGTACCACTCACTCTCTTTCACCGTATCGTTGGCGTCGAAGGAGCGGCTTTTCCAGGGATCGAATTCTACACGCGTGAAAGTTCCGTTGGGAAAATCGGTGCGCACATTACGGCCCGGCGCATCGTAGCTGAAGATAGGCGTGACTCCGATTGCGCCCACCTCCTGCTCGCTCTCATACTCATGCGTCGCACTGAAGTAGGGCTCATACTGCTTGATAGGATTTCCCTTGTTGTTCAGAACGGTGCGCCCGTTGCCCACCCAGCGCGGATTGGCGTGATGCTCTTCGATTTCTCCGTGCGCTCCGCAACGAATTGCTTTGCCCGGCGGCGCTTGCGCTTTGAGCATTACCACCGCGCCGCTTCCGTTGGAGTAGGAATAGCTCTCCTGCCAACGCGTATTTGAAGGACCGTGCACCTCGCGCGCGTAACTGTGAGCAAAGTTTGGCTTGAGGAAGCGCATCCACTCCCACATGCTGTACTCGACGCGCGTGGTCGGATCGTCAAGAGTGTCGCCCTCGCTTGTTCCTGCCTTGCCCATCACGGCAAAACGCACCACCATCCCCAAAGCATCGGCGAAGGAAGCAGTACGGTTGCCGTTAAGATCGGTCACCAGCACTGGCCCCAAAAGCCGGTAGTCGTTCACCGCGCTGGTGCTCTTCCACGCTGCCTGCTTGACTGTTACGTGAACGGGGAGGAGATGGTAGCGGTCGAGCGTCACATCGTTTTCGACACCCGAGGGATCGCGGAAGCCGCGCGGGATGTAAAAGCGCGCGGCAGGATTCTCGCCATAAACGGCGATCGCCGATGGAATCCACCAGTGGCGATCGTCGTCGATGTGCACGTAGAACGCGCGTTCAAAATCGTTGTCAGCAACTTTATCGCCGTAATATTCGCGGATGATGCCGGGGGTGAATGCGAGTTGATAGCTTTGGTAGCGGAGCGCGAGCGAATCCCACTGGCCAGCCGGAAGCGGCTTGAAATCGTCGCTCAGGAAGAGGGTGAGATTGCGTGAGAGCAGCCGCTTTTGAACGCAATACTCGTCAGCGATTGCTTCGTATGGAATTTCCGCCGCGCGCGCAATCCCCATGCGCAGTTCCTCAGGATCGAAGAGACCTGAGGTTGGCGGCAGCCCCGTGATCTCGTATGCACGAACGTGATACGGTACGCCGATGCGGTACGCTGATGCGCGATCAATGTTTGCGGTGTAATCCTTTTCGGAGTAGCTGATGTAGCGGCGCTCCTGCTCGCATTGAACCTCTGGAGGCAGCGAAAGATCCGTCGTCGCGCGTCCGAAGATTATTGAACAAGACTTACGCACGTTGCCGAAATCATCCACTTCGAGATTGAAATCCTGCGAAATCCGCGGATCGCCTGGATTACGTTCCATCTGCAAGGACACTGACGAGCGAGGAACAGGAAACGTGACAGCGTGCTGATGAAACGAGACCGGCTGCAGCAGCCTTACATCGTAGTTGAATTCGGTGATCTGGTAGGGATTCTGCTCGAGGGCAGATCCATCGAAGCTGTAGATCTCCTGCCTGAGCAGTTGACCCTTGAGGGCGCGCAGACACTCAGGCACGTCGCGCACGTCAGCGTTGGCGGGTAGAACACTCGCCGGAAGTGTTTGCTCGCACCGAAAGTACTCGTCGCGGTAATGGTGCGCCAACTTGTCGTTCAATTCAAATGCACCGAGATGAAACCAGCTAAGGGTAGTCACCGGCGGTTGATACGATTCGCGATTTCTCTCTTGCCCGCCGCCGATCTCTTCGACACCTGCGATGTACTCCTCGTATGCTTCGGTGTCTGTCTGTTCCACCATGCCAAACCCGCGAAACTCGCGCTCGCGCGCGTCGTAGTAACCGTGATGATATGTGTATTGACTGGTGAAGCGAGTGCGGCTGATGTGGTCGACGACCTCGACGGAATCGACTACCTGCACAGGAAACGGCAGCCGCGTGGCCCAGGGACGACCTGACTGCTCGTCTTTGAGGTAGAAGCGCGTTGAGGGAGCGTAACGAATGCGAGTTTCCGCGCCGAGATTATTGACCGTGCGCACCAACAAGTGCGGCTTGTCATCCATCAGCGCGATATAGCGCATGGGCGAGGCAATGCCAGTACTTGGTGACGACCACACGATGCACACAGTGCCGTTGCCCAGTAGATCCACAGCATTGATCGTCGTCTGTGCATCACTGGCTGGGAACTGCGGAATGGCGATCGGCGCGCTCCATCCGTTTCCTGCCTGGTTGAGATAAAGGCGCAGGCCGTCGCGACCACGATAAAGAATGTCAGTGGTACCTGAGCCATCCACATCGGCCAGCACAATCCCTTTTTGGTCGAACTGGTCAGGAAGATCAAAGCGTGGCGAGTGTTCCATTGTTATTTTGCGGCCAAAGCGCCCGTAGCCAAGGTTGGGCCAGTAGCACACTTCGCCATTTCGAATGCGTACCAGATCACTGAGGCCATCGCCGGATAGATCTGCGAGATAGATTGACTCGTTGTCGTTCTCGAACACGAGCCGGATGGCGCGCTCTTCCTGCCACGGCGGGCTTACACGCTCTCCGGGGCCGAAGCCGGCTTCAGCGAGCGATGGATACCAGGTGAAGACCTGCCCCTCGGTGATGAGAATGTCGGCGCGCCCGTCGCCGGTTAAATCAACGAACCGCAGGTTTGGATCCCGCGTATCCACTTCGGGCCACGAAGCAAAGGGGCGAAAGGGCAGCCATTCACGCTCCTCGCCGCGACCGTAAAAACCGTGCAGGGGACCTTGGGTCTCGACCAGGCTCTGCCGTGCGTCGCCTCTAAGATCGAGAAAACGCGCACCTCTGGATACCAGTCCTGCGGGCTTTTCGGGCACTAGCTCTGCAGCGCCGAATCGCGGTTCAGGTTGCGATGACCCGTCGTCACGCCTGGTGCTTTTCGGGCTCAGGTTGCGCTTGTAGAACCATGCTTCGTTTTGTTCGCTCAGAATGCCGGCGGCTCCTTCCCCATCCAGATCGAGCCATTCGTATGTTGAGCCGTCGATACCAACGGGCAGGTTCTCCAGGCTCTGCGCGTCAACGAACTGCACTTGCCGCTGCGCGATCTGCTGCGCATCCGGCACCTGAGTAAATTCAAATTCGAGGGGAGGCAGCGACTGCTTACGATAACGATGATGACCAGATGAGTCGAGAATATAGCCGGAAATTATCACGCTTTGGAGATAGCTTGCGACCTTCGTTTCCAGGTACGTGAACTCGGTGGACCGGACGAGGTACTCTTCTACGTCCAGCTCCTCAGGGAAATGATGGAAGACGAGGACGCGCCGGCAGAGGCGATAAGTGCGAATCTCGAAACCCGAACGATAGCTTGAGAACGGATCGTGGCGCACGGGCCAGTTGGCGGGCTCGGGACACGAACTGCTTGCCCGCACAAGCCCATTGCCCGCGCCATCGTTTTCGAGTTCGGTGTAATGGCCTTCGCCGTAGTCGAAGTCGACTTCAAACATCCACGCGGAGTCCGCGGCGCACGGCCCGTAAATTTGGCCCGCCGGATAGAGCGGCGTACGGTTACCGTAAAAGATACGTTTCAGGTAGCGGTTTGCGATGCGAAAGCGGTGAGCCTCGCTCGGCGAGTCGATATCGACGTTCGCACCGTTTTCGGCAGCGTATTCGTAAACAATGGCGTTACCTTTGTCATCGAAACTCGATGAGATGAGCCAACTAAAAACCCTCTTAGGACGTTCAGCTACCGCATCGTCAGGGTCGAAAATGCGCGAGTTGTCGTCGACGCCGTAGAACGTTGTCACGTTATCGCGTGAGATTGAGCGCCAATGGATCTCGCCTGAAGCGCGGTGCGTCCAGCGCTCGATTCGAGCGAAAAGTCCCTCTATGCGCGGCCGATAACGGTGGACCGCAAATCCGGGTACAGAATCATCATCGACGCGACGCACACCATCCGCAGTAAGCTCGGGAACAAGGTCCTCGGACCCGGAGAGAATAAAAACGTCGGACTCGAAATCGTCGAGATAACGAGGCAACCCCTTATCAGTCTTGCGCGAAATCGAAGGATTCGCGACCGAACCGCCGATACCGAACGGCCCGTTGCTCGATCCCGAATTGTAGGAGAGAGCAAGCTGCGGGCTGAAGCCATTTCGACCGGGACTGACGGCGATGGGCACTGTCATTGAGCCGGTGCCCGTCACTGCGTTGTTGGTGAATTTTTCGCCGATGCCGCGAATTGCCCCTCCACCTTTGGGCACTGAAAGCTGTGGCGCCTGCAGATTGCCATCATTCTGCTGCGCTGCATGGTTCGGAGCCGGCTCTGGAAAGACGTTTCCGTATTTTGCGTCGTCCACCATGATTTCTCCGAATTTCAGAACACGTTGCACCGGCAGCTCACGGCCAGGAATGAGACCTCGGTCCGACCGCAATGGTCTTCGTTATGCATGCGATGAACGAAGGTCAACTTTGCCCTCTCGCAGGCCGCAAACAGAGGTCAACTTCAGTCGCGCCGATCTTTCGCGCAATGCCGTTCCCGCGGCTCACAGCATCGATCTTTCTCGTATCCTTCCGGTGCATGGGTTTGATAGCGGCAGAAGAGGAAGACGTTGCGCAGCTTTCCAGCGCACTCCTGGAAGCGAAGATGAAGCCGTCGATGATCGCGAGGATCTTCATGCACCTCCAGGTGCAGACGGCCGCTACCTGAGAACATCTCACGCCACTTGGCGTGTGAAACGCAGCGGATCTCTTCCGCATCGCGCTCCTTCGCTTCTTCTCGACGATGTGTAGTTCTGTTGTCGCTCACCCATAGTCTGGTGGTCATGCAGTCACGTTCGCAATGACCTTCTGGCTCAAACACGAGCGACAGGTCCGAGACGAAGATTCCTGGCTTGCCGGGCAGATAGGGAAAGAGGTTCCTGCGAATCTCCAGAATCAGTTCCTTCTCGCGATCTTCCTTTAGTTGATCGCTGGTAAAGAGGCGCCAGGCATCGGGATAATCGCGACGCACGTCAAAGAAGGTCCATCCGCTGCCGGGCAAGCGGTCACGGGCAGCTTCGCGCGCAGCGGCGCGGAGAGCGGGTCCGCCAGGCTTGGCTGTGTAGTTGATGTTGATCACCGCGTCACTAAGCGTGTCGAGATCGAAATAATTGTTCTCAGGCGGGATTTCAATGCGCAAGCGGCAGATTGCACCGGAATACTCGAACGGGTGGTAGCGGTCCTGAATATTCTGATCGAAGATTCCCCCATCATTCTGGCCGCTTGACGTTGCTATTGATTCGCGCGCCCCGTAATAGCGTACAAAGCGCGGATCGCAGGGGCATGGCTCGTAATCATTACGCCGCGCGTGTTCGCAGCAACAGCGGTGGGCAGGCGAGCGCAAAGTTGGATTGCAGCGAATCTCACTTGAAAGCATGGTGAGCGTGCAGTGCACGCCGGAGTAAGGGCCGGTGACAAAAGGCAAGGTAACCGTAATACTGCGGACCTGCCGGAAGTAGTGACCGGGATAATCGAGATCGTACATCCACTCGGGAATCTCGATGTCGCAAACGCCCGTAGTGCGCAAGCGCAGGAAATCGCCGGGGAACATGAGGCGCAAAGAGATGTGCTTGGTGAGCTCGTACTCGCGCACATTTTCATCCAGGTACGCCTTTTCCATTTGGCGCAGGCTCAACAGCAGCCGGTCGCCTGCGAGCAAGCCATTGTAGAGCGTGTCCCATGTATCGCATGGGAGAAATTTCCTTTGCACACACGCGCGTTCGAAGTGGAAGGCGTGTTCGGCCTGACGCGCGGTGTGCAACGCGAGTTCGTACATCTGGTGGTAAAGCGCGAGCGTTTCCTTTTGCATCCACAGGTAAAGTTGGTCAGAGGTGAACTTGTCGCGCAGGTAATTGAGGACAGCGCCGGTTTGTTCCACTTG
>JARLFX010000262.1 GCA_031296355.1 Acidobacteriaceae bacterium | reverse complement strand
GTAGCCGATGCGGCTGCGGCTGTCGTCTGGCGACTCGCCGAGGACGGCGACCTTGCCCAGCGTGGGGCGGATGAGGCCGGCGAGCATGCGCAGCAGGGTGGATTTGCCGGCACCGTTCTCGCCGAGGACCATGATGCATTCACCGGCGCGCAGGCTGAGGGTGATGTTGCGCAGGGCGGCGAAGCTGCCGTAGAGCTTGGAGACGCTGGTGAGAGTGGCGGCCTGGGGGAGTTCAGTGGGCATGGGCTTCTAAAAGAGTACAGGGAATAAATCAGTCTTCAGAAAGTGCTTGTACAACAAGGTGGCGGATAGTAAAGTGCCGCCATCACTCAGAAGGAGATTTTCAATGCAAGATACCGTAATACCTGCGCCACCGCGGCTGCACTGGGTTTGGGTGCTTGTTCTTAGTGCTTGCACTCTCGGATTTTTTGGCAATATTTGGCTCATCGTGCAAAGTTACTGGTCAGACAAAGTGCATGAAGGCAATAGCAAGGCTTTGATGTTTTCCGTATTGAATCTATCCTTCTTTGTTATCTACCAAGCTGCCGAGTTCGCAATGAAACATCTTGGACTCAGCGGTATGTTTCTTGCAATCGTTGCGTTAGTCTGTGCATTTGGGGCCTTTATCCAGGTCATTCTGTACTTCACTACCGTATTTGTATTACGCAGTGAATTGCAGAAGGAGCCGCTCGGACTAAGTCTGGGCGGAGTTATGACCTTTCTATTCGGAACGCTTTACTTCCAATATTTTCTTCACGACTACTCTGGCTCCATTCGTGGTGGCGGACCACTTGGCCTTTCATCGTACGAGCCAATTACGATTAATCGTGTCGATGAGACGATTGATTAGTTCGCCTTCTGAGGTGAATTCATAGATTCTGCTGCAGCGGTCTTAGCTGGGGCACCGGGCGTTGCTCCGGGGGCGGGGGCGTACTTGGAGGCGCACTTGGCCTGGAGCTGGGTGGCGTGGAAGACGCCGTCGCGGCCGTAGGTTCCGATGGCCAGGGCCTGAGAGTTGTCTTTGAAGGTGTCTGGCGGCGGCTCTGCGCCGTCGTAGCGGACGGTGATGGTCTGCGGATTGGGATGAGCGGCTGCCGCGGCGCTGTGGCTCTCATACTCCGTGAGGACGAAGGTGGCGTGCGGGCCGTCTGTGGTGATGGTCGCGGGCTTGACGAAGCCTTCGACACGCAGATGGCGGGTGAAGGCCTTGTTGCCCATGCTCTGGAGCTCGGCGATGGTGACGTAGTAGCTCTTGTTGGACTGGACGCCGGTGTAGGCGAGATAGCCGACCACGGCGACGATGACGATGGCTGCGGCGACGATGCGCCCGATACCGGATTTTTTAGAGGAAGTCACGTAATTATTCTAGCGGGATTCGCGCCGGGGTGCTGGTGACGTACGTCACTCAAGCTGGATTTTTGGGGCGTATACTCAAATGGCAGCGTTGTCTGGCAAGGGTTCGAAAACCGCACAGGCTACGCCTATTCTGAAATACCCCCGAGGGCGACTAGATGAGCACAAATGGCAACGGCCACTCCCATTCCAATGGCAACGACTACACCGTTCCCACGCCGCGCGCGGCATGGATCGTGAAGCGTCGCGAAGAGGCCGCCCGGACGGGCGACACCAACATGAGCCAGATGCACTTTGCGCGCAAGGGGCTGATTACGGAAGAGATGGCCTATATCGCGCAGAAGGAGAAGATCTCCGCTGAACTGGTGCGGTCTGAGGTTGCCAGGGGAACAATGATTATCCCGGCGAACATCAACCACCCCGAGCTGGAGCCCATGGCTATCGGCGTGGAAGCGCTGTGCAAGATCAATGCGAACATTGGCAACTCGGCGCTCTCGTCGAACATCGACGAAGAGCTGCGCAAGCTGCACACGGCTGTCCACTATGGCGCGGATACGGTGATGGACCTGTCCACCGGCGGCGACATTCCGGCGATCCGGCATGAGCTGCTGCGGCACTCGCCGATCCCGATGGGTACGGTGCCGATCTACGAGGCGCTGTCGCGGGTGAAGCGCGTGGAAGACCTGAACATCGACCTGTATCTCGAGGTGATCGAAGAGCAGGCGCAGCAGGGTGTGGACTACTTCACCATTCATGCGGGCGTGCTGGTGCAGTACATCCCGATGGTGGCGAAGCGCATTACCGGTATTGTGTCTCGCGGCGGCGCGATTATGGCGCAGTGGATGACGCACCACCACAAGCAGAACTTCCTGTATGAGAACTTTGACCGCATCACGGCCATTATGGCGAAGTATGACGTGAGCTATTCGCTGGGCGATGGTTTGCGGCCGGGCTGCATTGCCGATGCCAGCGACGAAGCACAGTTTGCCGAACTGAAGACGCTGGGCGAGTTGACGCGGCAGGCGTGGAAGAGCGATGTGCAGGTGATGATCGAGGGGCCGGGCCATGTGCCGCTGGACAAGATCAAGGAGCAGGTAGACAAGGAAGTCGAGCTCTGCGACGGCGCGCCGTTCTACGTGCTGGGACCTCTGGTGACGGATATTGCTCCGGGCTACGACCACATTACGTCAGCGATCGGTGCAGCGATGATCGGCTGGTACGGCGCGGCGATGCTCTGCTACGTGACGCCGAAGGAGCACCTGGGGCTGCCGAACGAGAAGGACGTGAAGGACGGCATTATCGCGTACAAGATCGCAGCGCACGCGGCGGACATTGCACGACGCCGGCCGGGCGCACAGGATCGCGACGACGCGATTTCGCATGCGCGCTACACGTTTGACTGGGACAAGCAGTTCGCGCTCTCGCTTGATCCGGAGACGGCGAAGTCGATGCACGATGAGACGCTGCCGGACGATTACTACAAGGAAGCGGCGTTCTGCTCGATGTGCGGGCCGAAGTTCTGCAGCATGAACTGGTCAAGCAAGGTGGATCAGTTCAATGAGCAGCAGCATGGATTGAAGAAGCCGGATCTCACGCAGATTGTGACTGACCAGATGGCGCTGCGGGGATAACTGCAGAGCAGAAAACGAAGGCCGCATGAGCTGATGCTCATGCGGCCTTTTTTACGTTGTGAACTTGTTAGCTGGCGGCGGGGAAGTTGGCGTGGCTGAAGAAGCGGAGAAGGCGGTGTGAGCCGGGGTTGCGGTCTACGATGGGGCTCTCTGAGGAGAGGGCGACGCGCTCAGGGACGGCGCTGAAGTTGAAGGCCATGCTGGCAACGTAACGGCGGAGCACGCGGGGAGGGTTCATGCAGCAGCAGTCCTGCAGAGGCTCAAAACCGGGATGACCCGCGCGAGAATTGGTCATAGGCCGCTCTCTCCGGGATCATTGTGGCGGCTGGCAAGGGCTGGGAGGGCGATGACGGCACTGAGCGCAATGACAGCGATCAAAATTTCATACATCATGGCTACCCTCGGCGCAGAGATTGCTGCGTACTAGAATCATCGGCCAATGCGACGAGGGGCGACATAACACTTTCAGGGTGAGGGGGGCGTACTGCGAAAGTTGTAGGTGGGGCTATCTGACGGCGGTTTCGAGGATGGCGGCGGCGCGGTTGAGAGCGGACGCGAGCGCGGCGAGCTGGGCCTGTGCGCGGGGAGCGTTGCCGAGGCTGACGGCTTCGGTCACGCCGGGAATGACGACGGCAGCATAGCCGGTGTATTCGCCGGGGGCGTAGATGGTGTGGCGGAAGAAGGGACGGTTGGGAAGTCCGGCGGGTTCGAGTAGCGCTGTTTCCACATCGCGCAGGCGGCGGTTGAGCAGAGGCAGGTCGCCAGTGAAGTTCAGTTGGCGGGTGCGGGCTGCTGCAGCGGCAGCGGTAAAGCGGGCAGAGGCGGCCTTGGCGGCGGTGAAGTCCAGCTTCAGGGATTCTGCATTGTGTTGTGCGTGGCCGATGTAGCCGCGGATGGCGGTGGCGTAGGCGGTGTAGTCGTAGGGGAGAACGTCAGCGTCTGCCATATGCAGGACTTCAAGCCCGAAGATGCGCGCCTGCTGCTGGGTGTAGGCGAAGGTGGGGTCAGCATACTTCACAAACCAGCTGTAGTTGTCGAAGACGGAGTGATAGACGGCGTAGGAGCCATCGGATGAGATGTCGGTTGCTGGCACGCCGAGATGCTGGAGGAAGGGCGTGTAGTCTGAGCCGCCGCCGAGGTCGGACAGGTGGACGTCTTTGGCGGGGAGGACCGATGGGGCGGTGACAGCGGGGAGTGATTGATCGGCGCGCCACTGGTCATAGACGGTGCCGCCGGCGGGGCTGGGGACTTCGGTGGCGATCTGGCGCAGAAACTGCTGCAGCGAGGGAACGGACTTTGCATTGAAGTGCGGACCAGAGACGGAAACGTCGGTGTTGAGATAGACGGCGGCGTGGGCGAGGGCGGAGGCGTTGAGCTCGCACCATTCGGTGGAGCCAACGAGGCCCTGTTCTTCCGCGTCCCAACTGGCGACGACGATGGTGCGCTTTGGCCGCCAGCCCTGCTGGAGCAATGTGCCGAGGCCGTGGACGGTCTCAAGCATGGCGGCGGTGCCGCTGCCGGGATCGGATGCGCCGTAGACCCAGGCATCGCGATGATTGCCGACGACAACCCATTGGTCGGGTGCGTCGGTACCGGGAATAGTGCCGATGACGTCCCAGATGACGCGGCGGGCGTAATCCTGCTCAAGGCGCATGTGGACTTTTACGCCGGAGCCGCCGAGATGGTAGGGGAAGGGCAGGCCGCCTTGCCACTCATGCGGAGCTTCGGGGCCGGAGAGTGCGTGCAGGATGGGAGCTGCATCGTGCCAGGAGAGCGGATTGACGGGGATAGAGGGCTGCGAGGTGATCTTATCCGCGGGCAGGCGAGCGCTGTCTGGGAGATCGAGCGTGGAGGCGAAGCCGGGCGTCTCCGGATCGCCGGTGTGGCGAAAGATGAACTGCACGGAGCCGCGCTGTACCCCGGTCTCTGGCAGGAAGGGGCCCTTGGGCCAGGTATCGCCACGGGTGTAGCCGGTGTCTGCGGGATCAGAGTAGATGAGTACGCCGAGCGCGCCGCGTTGCTGGGCGATGTAGGACTTCACGCCGCGAAAGTTTTCGCCGTAGCGAACGATGACGATCTTGCCCTTGATGCTGATGCCAAGCTGGGCAAGGCGATCGAAGTCTGCGAGAGTGCCGAAATTTGCGTAGACCGCTTCGGCAGTGACATCGCCGGAGGCGGAGGAGCCGTTGAAAGGAGGCAGAACGCGGGAGTCATTCTGAAACGGGTCGGAGCCCTCAGCCGGAGTGAGGTGCTCTGGCGTGGGGCCGGACATGAGGCGGACGCCCTGGGCGTCGAATGCTTCAATGAGCAGGCTCTTTGGTTTGTTGAGTAGAACGCGGAAGGGAATGATCTCAGTCTGGAGGCCAGCCTGACGGAAGTGCGCGGCGACGTACTGCGCGGTCTTTGCATCTTCGGGCGAACTGGCCCAGTGAGGTTCGGCGGTGAGGAACTTGAGGTGCTGGCCGGCGAGTTCGGCGCTGGGCACGGCAAGGAACGCGGCATCGAGTTTTTGCTGGGCGGAGAAATCGCGGAAGCCGAAGACGGTGGGCGCGGGAGATTGCTGTGCGCCTGCGGACAGGCAGACCGCACTGAGCAGAAGCGCGCAGATGGCGGGACGGGCGAGCGCCGGCAAAATGCTGAAGCGGTGTATGGACATAGCTCTACAAAGCACAGATTACACTAGAGGTAGCGGTTGAATCGATGCGGGGATGACACTTGGGGCAGCGGGAAGACGAAGAACGTGAGAGTACGCTCAACAATACTTCTGCCGGACTGACGACTGGAATCCCAGCCATCGCGGACGTGGTGGAGGCAGATGCGGCGACGCATCCTGCTGTACTTACCACGGTAGAACGCAGGCTGCCGCCGGTTTTTCGCGCGCTGCGGAATGATTCGTTCCTGTATTTCTGGACGGGCAACTTTCTTTCGAATATCGGCACGTGGATGCAGAATCTGGCTCTAGGCTGGCTGATCCTGCAGCTTACGGAGTCGCCATCATGGCTGGGATTTATCGGTTTTGTGGCGGCGATCCCGTTCCTGATCTTCACGCTGTATGGCGGCGTGATCGCGGACCGCGCGAGCAAGCGGGTGCTGCTGCTGTGCACGCAGACGGCGATGATGGTGTTCGCTTTCATGCTGTCTGCGCTGGTCTACTTCAAGGTGATCAGCATATGGCAACTGGCGCTGCTGAGTTTTCTGAACGGAGTGGCGTCTGCGCTGAATGCGCCGATCTACCAGGCGATGGTGCCTTCGCTGGTGCGGCGGGAAGACCTGTCGAATGCTGTGGCGCTGAACACGGTGCAGTTCAACCTGTCGCGCATTATCGGGCCGACGCTGGGCGGCTATGCGGTGGCGCTGGTGGGCGTGGCGGGAAACTTCTTTCTGAACGGACTGAGTTTTCTGGCAGTGATCTTTGCGGTGGCGCGCATCAAACTGCCGGTGACACCGAAGCCGGTGCGGCGACAGAGTGTGCTGGAGAGCCTGCGCGACGGCTTCCGCTATGTGCGCAGCGTGCCGGAGATGCATGGGTTGGTGTGGATGGTGATGAGCATCAGCCTGTTCCTGATGCCGTTTATCACGTTCATCCCATACTTTGCGCGGAATGTTCTGCATAGCAGCGAACGCGGGCTGGGGTTCATGATGGCGTGCAGCGGGACGGGCGCGCTGATCTCCGCGCTGTTCGTGGCGCATACGGTATCGAAGCAGGGCAAGATGCATGGACGCGGACGGATTTTGTTTGTGTCGATTTTGGGTGTGATGTGCGGGCTGCTGGTCTTCTGCTACACGCGCAACTTCGCGCTGGCGTCTATGCTGATGTTTGTGGAAGGGTTTGGGATGATCCTCTCCATCGCCATCATGAACATGAGCATGCAGCAGCTTTCGACGGATGCGATGCGCGGGCGGGTGATGGGGATTTACACGACGGCGTTCCTGGGATTGCCGCCGGTGGGCAGCCTGATTATTGGGTGGCTCTCACGCTATATGCCTGCGCCGCACGCGGTGGCGAGCATGACGGTGTGCGCGATGATCTGCTTTGTGCTGGTGTTTGCACGGTCACGGGCGCTGCGGCGGTTCGATTAGGCGACGGGCGATGACCTCAGGGGTTAAAGGGGATGCTGAAAAAGCCCTTCTCTACCCGTCAATAGTCCCTCAGTGGCTAAAGCCACACTGAGAAGATGGGGTTGCGGCGGGACTGAAGTCCCGCCCTTTCAAGACAACTACTTTTCAGCAGCTTCTAAAGCGCGCCGTTATTTTGAGTGTGTTGGCACGGCTGAAGGCGTGCCCTTAACGGAAACAAATCTGTGGCGATCAGGCGACAGGCTGGGCGCAGAATTTGCAGCGTTTGGCGGGGAGCGGAATCTCTGAGAGGCACTCCGGGCAGGGTTTGGTGGTGGCTGCTGCGGGACCGCTGATCCGCTTCACAACATACTGCATGGGCATCACCATGAAGAAGTAGACCGCGCTGCCAATGAGCAGGAACGAGATGGCTGCGTTGAGGAAGTTGCCGTAGGTGATGGCGCCGCCGTGTACATGCAGTACCAGGGCGGAGAAGTCCGGCTTGCCGACGATGGCGGCGATGAGCGGGGTGATGAGGTCTTTCACCAGAGAGTTGACGATGGCGCCGAATGCTCCGCCGATGATGACGGCGACGGCCAGGTCGACCACGTTGCCGCGCAGAATGAAATCACGAAATCCCTTAAGCATGTTGCGTGTGCCTCCGTTGAAGAATTGACGGTCAGTTTAGCATTTGCGGCGAAGGGCGGCGAGTCAGCAAGTCAGCGGGGCAGAAAAAAGCAGATTCCGTCGCTGCGCTGCGGAATGACAAATATATAGGGCTGAGGGATGACAAATATGTGGTGATGCGGAATGACAAATACCTACGACTGGGGAATGACTAACGCCTAGGGAATGGAATGGCGCTAATGAGGGGTGACCCAGGGCATGTAGGGGTAGAGCAGGAGGAAGAGGATCATGGCAATGGCCATCACGTCCATATAGAGAGAAAACATGACGCCCGCGTGATAGAGCGACCAGCGGCGCTGCACGCAGCGGAGGGTCTCAAATGCTCCGGCGAAGGCGGTGATAGCGGGAATGAGGAGAAGCAGGGTGGGGCGGTTCGCGGGGAAGTGAGCGAGGCGGAAGGCCAGGGCCAGAGAGCCGAGGACGAGCGCAGAGCCACGCAGGAGTGAGTGGCGACGAAGATCGAGGAAGGCAGGGCGCATGCCAGAAATAGATTACTGCTTTGCGGGGGCAGGTTCTGCATGCACGGCACTGACCGGTACTTCGACGGCGCCGACGCGGTCACCGGGGATGTCGTGCACACCCATGCGCAGGTAGTATTCGCCCTTGTGTTTGGGATCTTGCGGCACGCTGATGAGCTGCGACATCTGGAGGCCGTGCTTGAGCACATTCGAGTAGGTGGCGGAGGCGAGATTTGCCTCCATCGTGTTGCTGATGGAGTTTAAGAGGTTGCCGTCAGCGTCGTAGAGCAGCACTATGAATTCGATACGCCCGTGGTAGACGCCGTCTGGCGTGGCCTGGAAGGAGATGTTGCGGGCGTCCACACCGTAGTTGACCGCATAGGTGATATAGGGGCCGTGCAGTTTGGCATCGGGTTCGTTGCCGATGGCCGCGGTGGGAGTTGGTTCGGGCGAGACTTTGGCGATGTGGGCTTCAAAGATGATCTGGGTGGGATCGGGGGCTCCGCGCAGTAGTGCGGTGCGCATGGCGCTGGGCGGGGGAGCGACCGCCGTATGTGAATCGCGTGGGTGGTCAGGGTCATCCGCGTAGTAGCCGTGGCGATAGTAGAGTTGGTAGCCGTCTTCGCCATTGGCGAGCTTCACCTTGATCTTGCGGAAGTCGCCGATCCACTTATCGTTGGTGGGGCGGTACGTAATGGTGTAGTAGTGCGAGCCGAGGCTGATGGATTTTGTGACGGCTTCTTTCAGCCCATTGGTGTTGTAGAAGGCTTTGCCGCCGGTGGCGTCTGCCATGTCGTCCATGGTCATATGCTCCTCGGCGGTCTGCTGGTCCCATTTGCCGAGATCGTTGAGCATGGCGTTGGGGTTGCGGACGTACTGGCTACCGCTGTTGGCGGCGGAGAACATGGGCGGAGTCATGAGGCCGCGCGCATCGACGGGATAGACGGCGACCTGACTCTGCGTCATCATGTCCGTGGTCCGGCGGAACTCATCTTCCATGGAGGCCATGACGGCGAAGGGATTGTCGATGTCTCCGTCGGGCATGATGTTCAAGGGGAAGGAGCCGGAGAACCAGATGAGATTCTTGCGGCCGGGGATGCCGACCAGGTAGCGGGCCAGATCGTTCATGGCGTCGAGCGTCATGCGGGCGCGGAGCTGCTTCTGATAGCTCTGGGTTTCTGCCTGAAACTGCGTCACGCTGGAGCTGACGGCGTCGAAGTCTGGTGCGTTGCCGAAGGCGGCCATGTCATTACCGGGATAGTCGCCGTTGACGGGATCGTTGAGCAGGACGGAGCTGCTGGGCAGGCCCTTCTTGCCGGAGAGGACGGTGCGGAGGGTTTCCGGATCGGAGGTGAAGCCCTGCAGGATACGCAGGTGGGTGGTGAGGCCGAAGACGGCAACGCGCGTGCCGGCTGGCATGTTCTTGAGGTACTGCAGCATCTGATAGCGGACGTAGGCTTGATCCTTCATGGGCGTGTTGAGCGCGTCGAGCAGAAGGATGTTGACGGGGCCGTTGCCATCGGGCACGGGGGTGTAGTTGGTGAAGGTGTTGGGCGGAAGCTTGGGCATGGCAGGCCGTGAGAGCGGTTGCGGCGCCGGCGCGTGCTCATCAAAATTGCGAATGGTCTGGGGCTGGCTCTTCTCGAGGACGATGAAGTCTGACGGCTTGAGGCCGGAGATGGGGTTCAGCTTCTTGTCAACGACAACCACATCGAGCACGACGAGATGCGTCTGCCGGCGGATGACAAGCGAGGGCTCATCGGAGGATGGCGACGGTACGGCCTGTGCGACGAGAGAGCGATGCAGCGGAAGGAGCATCAGCAACGAAAGGGCAAAGGCGATGAAGCGGACAGGACGCATGGGTGCTCCAGTTTAGGCTATCTGGTTGAACCCGAATGGAGCACCAGAGTCGCGTCCGCTTCATGTTACAACTTTGCCAGCATTGCCCTCATGGATTCATCGTAGGGCGCGGTGAGAACTCCGCGCTCGGTGATGATTCCAGTCACGTATTTGGCCGGAGTCACATCGAATGCGGGGTTCTGGATGCCGACGCCGGTGGGCGTCATCTGCCTGCCGTTGGAGTGGGTGACTTCGAGCGGGCTGCGCTGCTCGATGGGGATGCCGTCTCCCGTCGCGGTGGCGCGGTCGATGGTGGACCAGGGGGCGGCGACGTAGAAGGGAATGCCATGCTCCTTCGCCAGTACGGCGACGGTGTAGGTGCCGATCTTGTTGGCGACATCACCGTTGGCGGCGATGCGATCTGCACCGACGACTACGGCCTGGATCTTGCCCTGACGCATGAGGGTGCCGGCCATGTTGTCGCAGAGCACGGTGGTGGGGATGTTGTCGTGCATCAGTTCCCACGCGGTGAGGCGAGCGCCCTGCAGGAAGGGGCGGGTCTCGTCGGCATAGACGTCGATCTTGTGGCCGGCTTCGACGGCGGCGCGGATGACGCCGAGGGCGGTGCCGTATCCGCAGGTGGCGAGCGCGCCGGCGTTGCAGTGGGTGAGGACGGTGCCTGTCTGAGGCATCAGCGGCGCGCCGAACTTGCCCATGGCCTTGCAGGCGGCGATGTCTTCGTCGTACATCTTCAGGGACTCTGCGATGAGCGCCTGCTGGATGACGGGGATGGTGATGCCTTCGGTCTGCGAGAGGCCTTCGTATACGCGGCGCATGCGCTCGATCGCCCAGAAGAGATTGACGGCGGTAGGACGCGTGGCGGCGAGGGTGTCGCAGATGATCTTGACTTCGGCGGTGAGGGCCGGGAGGGTGGTGGCTTTGGTGTTCTTCACGCCGAGAGCAACGCCCATAGCGGCGGAGACTCCGATGGCGGGCGCGCCGCGGACGACCATGGTCACAATGACGTCTGCAACCTGCTGGTAGGTGGTGGCGAGAACGTAGGTCTCTTCTAAGGGAAGCTTTGTCTGATCGAGAAAGCGGACCCCGGCTTCGGTCCATTCAAGGGTAGGAATCATGTCTGCTTAAGTTTACGTGAATTTGGTTTAAATGATTTTTACTTGAGTTCGGTCTAAACATTTTTTACTTACTAAGCGCGATGTGGGCGGCGCGGACGTCGGCGGCGGTGAAGAGGGAGATGAAGGGGGCGGAGCCGGCGGCTTTTTCGATGGCGACGCGGCCACCCTGTTCGCGGTCGACTAGGCAGAGGACGCCGGCGACGATCATTTCGGCTTCGTTCGCGGCTTCTATCGCGGTGACGGTGCTGCCGCCGGTGGTGCAGACATCATCCACGATGATGACCTGGGCGCCGGGCTTCAGGAAGCCTTCAATCTTGCGTCCGGTGCCGTGAGCCTTCTCAGCTTTGCGGACGAGGAAGCCGTTGACCAGCGGCGTGCCGGGGTGGTCGATGGCATACCAGGCGGAGGCGCTGGCGGTGTTGGAGACGAGGGGGTCGGCGCCCATGGTGAGGCCACCGACGGCTTCTGCGTCGGGGATCTGGCGGCGGATGACGTCGTACAGGGCGAGGCCGGCGAGGCGGCCGCCTTCGGCATGCAGCGTGGTGGTGCGGCAGTCGATGTAGTAGTCGCTCTTTGCGCCGGAGGCCAGGGTGAAATCGCCTAGCTTGAAGGAGAGTTGCGCGAGAAGTTGGAGGAGGGCGGCGCGGGTGTCGTCGAAGGTTGGCATCAATGGAGATTGTAAATGGACTAGCGGCCTAGCTTGTCGAGGTGGGTGTAGCCGCGGGTGGAGATGAAGGTCATGGCGAAGAGGAAGCCGTTGTAGCTGGCGTGAACCAGGGTGGATGCGGCTACGGAGCGCAGGCGGATGCGGATGGCGGAGAGCGCGAGGCTGACGCAGAAGAGGATAGACAGGGGGCCGATGGTGTAGTGCAGTTGAGGACCGTGCATCAGGACGAAGCCAGCGCTGGAGACTACGGCGCCTATGACGAGTGCGGCGGAGGAGACGTCGTTGGTGGAGTGCCATAGGATGCGGCCTTCTGGGGTACTCGGGGTGGCGGACCACTCGTAGGCGATGGCGACGGCGGGGAGGAGGAATCCGCGGAAACAAATCTCTTCAAACGCCGGAGCGAGCAGGGTGCCGAGGATGGAGACGAGCCAGAGGTCGAGGCGGCTCTGGAAGAATTTGTCGACTGGAAGGCTTTTGGGAATGGTCTGGAAGGCTTCGCTGACCGCGCTGAGGATGGCGATGCCGACGCCAGCGGGGATGAGCCAGCGGACGTTGCGGATGGCGGCGTTGAGGTTCCACGAGATACCGCTGGCGAAGCTGCGATGCCAGATGGCGGGGAAGACGATGATGGAGATGCCGAGCACCAGCGTATAGGCCACGAAGCTGGAGATAACGGTGAGCCGGGGAATGTGGATGATCTGGCCCATGGAAAGCGCATGCAGCGAGGGCAGTAAGTGGGCGATACCGACTACGGCGAGTTGGGAGGCGAATATCGTGCCCAGGGCGAAGAGCAGAAACAGTATTGCGTGGCCGATGTGCGGTATGCGCGGGGGCACGTGCATCTCTACTGCTGCGGTGGGTTCGGGATTGAGATCGAGGTCGGTCATTTTTTGCGCGGCGTCTTCTTCGGGCTGGCTGTGGGAACGCCGGTTTTCTTTTCCGGCTTCACGCGGGTGGATTGACCGTTGGCGTTCTTCGCTCGTTTGGTGTCGGGGGCGGTTTCGTCGATGAAGGTGGGCGCGACGTATTTTGCGCTGCCTTGCTGGTGATAGTAGCGCTTCAGAAACTCGCCGGTGTGGGATTCGGGAGCGAGGGCGACTTGTTCGGGTGGGCCTTCGGCGACGATGCGGCCACCGCCTTCGCCGCCTTCGGGGCCGAGGTCGACGATCCAGTCGGCGTTGCGGATGACGTCAAGATTGTGCTCGATGATGATGACGGTGTTGCCGAGGTCGGTGATGCGGTGCAGGACTTCGAGGAGCTTGCGGACATCATCAAAGTGGAGGCCGGTGGTGGGCTCGTCGAGGAGGTAGAGGGTGCGCCCGGTCTGGCGCTTGGAGAGCTCGCGGGCGAGCTTCATGCGCTGGGCTTCGCCGCCGGAGAGCGTGGTGGCGGACTGGCCGAGATGGATGTAGCCGAGGCCGACATCGACCAGGGTTTCGAGCTTCTGGCGGACGGCAGGAATATCTTGCAGGATGGGCAGAGCATCTGCGATGGGCAGGTCGAGGAGGTCGGCGATGGAGTAGCCGTTGAACTTTACGGCCAGCGTCTCCTGGTTGTAGCGGCGGCCATTGCAGACCTCGCACAGGACGTAGACGTCGGGCAGGAAGTTCATCTCGATGCGGCGCTGGCCTTCGCCCTGGCAGGCTTCGCAGCGGCCGCCCTGGACGTTGAAGCTGAAGCGGCCCGCTTTGTAGCCGCGTTCGCGCGACTCCGGCAGCATGGCGAAGAGGTCGCGCATGGCGGTGAAGACGCCGGTGTAGGTGGCTGGATTGGAGCGTGGCGTGCGACCGATGGGCGACTGATCGATCTGGATGACCTTGTCGAGGGCGTCGAGGCCGGTGATGCGCTTGTGCGCGCCGGGTTCTTCGCGCGAGCCGTAGATGTGCTTGGCGAGGGCGCGGTAGAGAATGTCGTTGACCAGGGTGGATTTGCCGGAGCCGCTGACGCCGGTGACGACCGTCATGATGCCGATGGGGAAGCGCCCGGTGACGTTCTGCAGGTTGTTGCTACTGGCGCCTTCGACGGTGAGCCACTTGCCGGTGACGGGGCGCGGGGCGTGGCGGGCGACGATCTCAATCTTGCCAGCGAGGTACTGGCCGGTGAGGGAGCCGGGCGTGTCCATGATCTGCTGCGGGGTGCCCGCAGCGACGAGGTAGCCGCCGTTTTTTCCGGCGCCGGGGCCGAGGTCGAGGACGTAGTCTGCCTTGCGGATGGTGTCTTCGTCATGCTCGACGACGAGGACGGTGTTACCGAGGTCGCGAAGGCGTTCCAGGGCGGCGATGAGCTGCTGGTTATCGCGCTGGTGCAGGCCGATAGAGGGCTCGTCGAGCACGTAGAGGACGCCGCGGAGGCGGGAGCCAATCTGGGTGGCGAGACGGATGCGCTGGCCTTCGCCGCCGGAGATGGTGGAGGCGGAGCGGTCGAGCGAGAGATAGCCGAGGCCGACGGCGTTGAGAAATTCCAGACGCTCGATGATCTCGTGCTGCAGGCGGCTGGCGATCAGGCGTTCGCGGCCGGTGAAGTTCAGCTCGCGGGCCGCGGGCAGGGCGCGGTCGAGTGGCAGGGCGGTGAATTCTGCGATGGAACGGCCAGCAACGCGGACGGCGAGGGATTCTGGCCGCAGGCGCTTGCCACCGCAGACGGGGCAGGCGGTGGCGGACATGAAGCCCATCATGTATTCGCGGTAGCCTTCGGATTTGGATTCTTCCAGCGAGTCGCGCAGGTAGGCGAAGATGCCGTGGAATCCGGTACGGGTAGTTTCGCCTTTCGGCGGCCCATAAAGCAATATCTTTTGATGAACTTCCGAGAGCTCTTCGAAGGGAAGCTTGAGGTTGATCTTGTAGCGTTCCGCGGCCAGTTTGATGAGGCGCAGAAGGTAGGTAGAGGCAGAGCCGGGGCCCATGGCTCCGTCGAGCAGAGGCTTGGACCAGTCGGTAATGGTTTTGGCGGGGTCGAAATCGTAGGTGCTGCCGAGGCCGTGGCACTCTGGACAGGCGCCGTAGGAGGAGTTGAAGGAGAAGCTGCGCGGCTCAAGTTTGGGCACGTTGATGCCGCAGTCGGGGCAGGCCATGGAGGAGGAGTAGAGGGTTTCTGCTTCGGAGGCGGGGGCTCCGGCGATGGCGATGAGAACGAGCCCGTTGGCCATCTTGAGGGCCTTCTGCACGGCTTCGTTGAGGCGGGCAATGTAGCGCGGGTCGATCTTCTTCGCGCCGTTCGCACCGGCTTCGGCCTTGAGCACGATGCGGTCTACAACGGCTTCGACGGTGTGATTTTTACGCTTCTCCAGCTTCATGCCTTCGGTGACTTCCTGCATGACGCCGTCAATACGGGCGCGGAAGCCCTGCTGGTCAAGAGATTCCAGCTCGTCGCGGAACTCGCCTTTGCGACCGCGGACGATGGGGGCGAAGACGGTGACGCGTTCGCCGGGGGAGAGGGCGATGATGCGCTCGACGATCTGGTCCGCGCTCTGGCGGGAGATGGGGAGGCCGCAGTTGGGGCAGTGAGGCTGGCCGACGGAGGCGTAGAGCAGGCGGAGGTAGTCGTAGATCTCGGTAATGGTACCGACGGTGGAGCGGGGCGAGCGGCTGGTGGTCTTCTGCTCGATGGATATGGCGGGAGAGAGGCCATCGATGGCGTCGACGTCGGGGCGCTCCATCTGGTCGAGAAACTGGCGGGCGTAGGCGGAGAGGGTTTCGACGTAGCGGCGCTGGCCTTCGGCGTAGATGGTGTCAAAGGCGAGCGAGGATTTCCCGGAGCCGGAGAGTCCAGTGACGACCGTCAACGTATTCCGGGGAATGGTGACGTCGATATTGCGCAGGTTGTGCTGGCGCGCGCCGCGTACGGTGATGGAAGTAATGCTCATGCAGGAGGAAAAGCGAAGTTCGGGCAAAGATATAGATTACGGCATCGGATGGGATGAGTGCGAATGGGTGCGGTGGAGAAGTCGTTGAGGGAGGGGCTACAGAGTGGGGGAACCTGCGCAGGTACCTCCTGTGGCAATAGCAAAGCGGTTCCATGTGTGGAAAATTCCAGAAATTTTACTGGAAGGTGAGTGGAGATTTGCGAGAATCAGGTTGAAGCGGGGCCTAGAGTTTTCCTCAAGCGATGCTTGAAGAGCGGCGCGGTAAAATATAGGAAACCACCCCAACAAGGAGACGTAATGGCGAACTGGGTCGTGCTTGTGTGTGCTGTGCTGGCCTCTCTTGCGAGTGGAGTGTTGTTTGCGTACGGCATCTGCCTGGCTATGTTCTCAGCCTTTCGCGTCCATTCCAGAAGTGTGGCGTCAAAAAGCGTTGCGACGAGCGCGGCAGCACGCCGCACGGCTATCGCCGGCAACTAATTCCGCAGCAAAATACCTGAAATATTGTTGAACCCAGCAGTGAACGCTGCTATTTTTGCGTGTCTGGCTGGGCGGGTGTGGCAGTTGGCACTGGGGCGACCTTGGCCTTCTTCATCTCCTTCTCGAACTGGGCCTGGGCTGCGCGCCTGCGCATAATATCTTCCACAATTTGTTCCGGTGTACGAGGTTTCGGCGGCTCCGCAGGCGCCGGTGGTACCGCAGGCACAGTAGACGTGACAGCTGGCTGAGGCACTGGCGGGATGGTGATGGAGGTGGAGGGAGTTGTGAGGACGCCCGAATCGGGAGCCGGGGCTCTGACGGAAGGATCCGAAACAGGAGCCATGGGTGTATCAGCCAGTGTTGGTGGCGGCGTGGAGGGATCGTCGTCCAGTGCGGGATTGGCAGAGACGCCGGGTGGCGGAGGCATGGAGCCGCCATTGCGGGGCGAGAGTATGAGTTGAGCTGCCTTACTCCCATTTGCGGGGACGAAGATAACGTTGGAGCCGGTGCCGGCGAGAAGGTTAGTGAGCAACGGGCCGAGACGGGCGGGGCCATAGTTGCCGTAGACACGCTCTTCCTGCACGCCACCACTGATCTGCAGGCCGGTCTGACGCATGATGGAGCGGAGGATCTGGTTCAGGCTGGAGTTGCTGGCCTGTATGCTGACGAGTCCGTTGGCGTAGCGCACGCTGGCGTGCTCTGGAGGGGATGAGGCGGGAGTCTGGGGTACAGGGGGCGCGACGGGCGCCACGGGCATGGCCGGGAGCTGAGAGACTGGCGGCGGTGCAGGTGCGGTGGTGGCAGGGCGAGCGGCTTGCTGAGGAGGCCGCATGCTGCGAACCGGGGGGGTGGGCATGCCTACGGGGGTGCCGCCGGGGAATCCGACAGGAAGATTGGCCTGCGGGGGAGGCTGCGCGGTGAGCGTGGACGGCACGAGGGCGGCGATAAGCCACAGATAACGGTGGAGTGGCATTCCCGATGTTGCTTTGACGCGCATCTAATTCCTTTTGAACTCCCAGGGGCTTATGAGTAGGACGAAGCCCGCGGGGGGAAGGCGAGCAGCAGAAGCTACTGCCATCTGTGTACTAGACTAGCAGTGATTGCGGAAGCAGTGCCGGACCGCCACGAACGGAGAGCATGGGCAGAACGTCATTGGAGCGAAGGATGTGGTTTGGCAGTTTGCTGGCAGGCCTGATGGTGCTGATGCCATGTGCTCTGTTGGCGCAGAGCTGCACCACGCAGGCTGCAATGACAGCGGCGGACCGCGACGGTCTGGCGCAGGCGGCGCAGAGTTTTGCGCGGCTGGTGCAGGCAAATGATGCAGCCGGTGTGCGGGCGGCGACGATTCCACAATATGCCCAGAATTTTGATGGCATTGCCGGGGGTATCAGCTCGATTGCGCCCAAACTGGCGGGGGCGACGCTGGGGGATTCTCCGGCGCTCTATCTGCTGGATGCCAGCAGCAACACTGTAGCAGCGGACACCCAGTTTTTCTGTACTCCGGCGAATGCAACTTCGCCGACGATCTTCAATATTCCTGATCTGCCAGCAGGCCATTATGCGTTGGCAACGGTGCGGGCAGCGGCGGGAACGCGAGCGTGGCAACTGAGCTTTGTGCTGCAGCAGGTCGCGGGCAAGTGGCTGCTGGCGGGGTTTATTCCGAAGGCTGCGACTGTAGGAGGGCATGATGGGCTGTGGTACTGGGTGCAGGCGCGAGCGTATGCCAAGCAGAACCAGCGGTGGAATGCGTGGCTCTATTATGCTGAGGCGGATGCGCTGTTGACTCCGGTGAATTTTGTGAGCAGTCCGAACCGCGACAAGCTGCATGCGGAGCAGGAGAGCGCACTGCCAGCGCAACTGGCGAATGGCATCAGCGCGGAGCATCCGCTGAGCGTGATCGCCTGTCCAGCTACCGGGTGTAATAAATATACGGACTCCTTCCCTAGTGAAAACTTCACAGCAATTGGCACGCAGGAGTCGGTCGATGGCAAGTCTCTGCAACTGGCGCTGCACGTGCCGATGACGTCTGTGAGTGAGCCTGCGGCGGTGCGGGTGCGCAGCATGGCGGCGCTAATGGCGTTGCTGGCGGCGTATCCTGAATTGCGGAGTGGATTTTCGTCAGCGTGGGTCTACGCAGACGCGCCGGGGCAGAGCAGCTTCGGCATTGAGTTCAATCCGTTGCCGGCAGGCCCATAGATGGGCCGTGGTATGGTCAATTTCTCAGCAATTTGATTTTAATCAAGCGGTTGAACCACAAAGACACAGGACACCAAGACCATGAGCAGTAAGAAACCAAAATCTCTGGCGCAGGCGATTCGCGAACGGCGCGCCACTCCTAGTTTTGACGGTACCCCGATACCGGCAGTAGATATCCATCAAATTCTGGAAGCAGGACTGGCTGCACCGAGTGGATACAACATGCAGCCGTGGCGCTTCATCGTAGTGCAGACGCCGGAGCAGAAGAAGCGGCTGCGCGGGGCGAGCTACAACCAGCCTAAGGTGGAAGAAGCATCGGCAGTGATTGTGGCCTGCGGCGATACGGATGGCTGGCGCAAGGACCTGGACGAGATGTTGCGGCTGGGACGGGAAGGCGGTATGCCGGAAGGCTATGCGCACCAGGCGCAGGTTACGGTGCCGAACTATCTTTCGAGTTTCAGCAGCGAGCAAATGAAGGCGTGGCTGAACAAGCAGGTGATGATCGCTTTCACCCACATGATGCTGATGGCAGAGGTGATGGGCTATGACACCGCGCCGATGGAAGGTTTTGAGCAGGAGAAGGTGCACGAGGTGCTGCGCCTGCCGCTGAGCTATCACGTGGTGGCACTGCTGACGATTGGGCGATTGAAGGGTGCGGATAAGTTTCATGGCGGACGCTTTGACATGTCGCACACTGTATTCGGCGAGGAATACGGGAAGCCGCTGAAGTAGCCGGATGCCTCGACAATATCCAACTGAACCCATGATCGGCGCCGGTGCGGTGGTGATCGCGGAGAACCGCGTGCTGCTGATTCGCCGGGGACGGCCTCCGCTGGAGGGAGAGTGGTCGTTGCCGGGCGGGCGATTGGAACTGGGCGAGAGCGTAGAGCATGCGGTGGTGCGGGAGGTCCGCGAAGAGACCGGGCTGGATGTGGAACCGCTGCAACTGCTCGGCGTATATGACCTGATTGATCGCGATGACGAGGGCGCGGTGCGCTACCACTATGTGCTGGTGGATTGGATATGCCGGCCGATGGCTGGGCAGATTGAGAGCGCACTGTGCGCGGGCGACGATGCGACTGACGTATGCTGGGCAGGACGCGATGATCTGCAGCAGTATGCACTGCCAGATTTCACGCTGGGAGCAATTGAGAAGGCATTTGGCATGGTGCATGAAGCAGGGAAGGCGCGCGCATGAGAGACCGGTACGGCGATAGACATCCTGTACGAAAGACATTGATAGGGTTGCTGGTATTGATCGCACTGGCGACGTATGTAGTATGCGTGCATCCGGTGTGGGTAGGTGAGCAGACGGCGCGCTGGGCGCTGCGTACGCATGGCGTAAAGAGCCGATGGACGGAGATCGACGGACATAGAATTCACTACTACGAGGCAGCAGCGAAGGGGGCGGCGCAACCTGTTCCGCTGGTGCTGGTGCATGGACTGGGCGGACGCGGGGAGGACTGGGTCAAGTTTCTGCCGGCGCTGGCCGCGCAGGGATACCACGTCTATGCGCCGGAGCTGTTGGGCTATGGGCGCTCTGCACGACCGGCGGATGCAACGTATTCCATCGCGCAGGAAGAAGACGTGGTGGCAAAGTTCATGCAGGACCGCGGGTTGCAGCAGGCGGATGTGCTGGGCTGGTCTATGGGTGGATGGATCGCGCTGAAGCTGGCGCTGGACAAGCCGGAGATGGTGCGGCGCGTGATGGTGATTGATGCGGCAGGGATCTATTTCCATCCGGTGATGCCGCTCTCCCTGTTTGCACCAAATTCAGAAGCAGAGTTACAGGAGCTGTTCCATTACCTGGAGCCGGGTGACAGGATGTTGCCGTACCTGGTGGCTCGCGATGCGTTGCCCAACATGCAGCGGAATGCGTGGGTGGTGAAGCGCAGCGCGCTGGCGATGACCTCTGGCACCGATCTGCTGGATTTCCGGTTGCAGAACCTGCGGCAGCCGACGCTCATCCTGTGGGGTGCGGGAGACCGGCTGATTCCGGCGGACGTGGGACGCAGGATGCATGCACTGATTCCGCAATCGCAGTATGTTGAGTTGCAGGGCTGCGGACACCTGGTGCCGGTGGAGTGCAGCAAACGATCATTGACACCGGTTGAAGAATTTTTAAAGGCAGGGAGTAGGGATTAGGTATCAGGGATTAGGAAAGACCACGAGCCCTTGCGCAGAGGAAGCCTGATAGCGCATGGGACGCGATGAATGCGTCGGGATTCTTCGCCTTCGGCTCAGAATGACACATCGAGAATTTTACTAATCCTTGATACCTAATCCCTACTCCATAATCCCTGTACCCTGATCCCTACTCTTATGCTTTCCACACGTAGGCGTTAGGTTGAGGAAGGCCTATGTGCGCGAGCACACGATAGACGAACTGGCGCGCCATTTCGATCTCGTCGGCGGGATGGTTGTAGTGTGTGGGGATGACGGGGTAGATGGTGGCTCCGGCTTCTGCGGCGTACTGCATGTTGCGCAGGTGAATGGTGTGGAAGGGTGTTTCGCGAACGCAGAGCACTAGACGACGGCGCTCCTTGAGGCAGACATCGGCTGCTCGCTCAATGAGATTCGATGCCATACCGTTCGCGATGCCAGCGAGGGTTCCCATGGAGCAGGGGAGAATGATCATGGCGTCTGCAAAGTAGCTGCCGCTAGCGATGGAGGCACCAATATCTTCTGGCGGGTGCTGTTGAATCTTGCGGCTCGAATCGGGATGATCCGGGCCAAGAAGTTTTTTGATGAGATCGGTGCGTCCGCTGAAGTTGAGCTCTTCTGCGAAGACCCGTAGTGCATTTTCAGAGGCCACAAGATGAACGCGGGTAACGCGGTCATCGGTTGCAAGGGTGCGAAGCATCTCGCGAGCGTAGATTGCGCCACTTGCTCCGGTTATCGCTAAGATTAAAGTGTGGCCAGGTTGATGCATCGTATTCACACTGTTGATTATCCAATAGCAGCGAAACATTTGGCGGAAAAGCTCGTCAAAAAAGGCATGTATTTCAGGGCGGCGTCAGCGCAGATTTGCCGGAAGTGCAGAGCAGCCGCCGTGCTTGCGTGCGTGGTGCTCCTGCTATGCGACAGCGCACAGGCGGGAATAGCCGTGCTGATGGAAGAGCCATATGGCACGTTTGGCCATATCAATCCGACAGGCCACGCAGCAATTTATTTGAATCACGTATGCGCGGCATCGCCCACGGAACTGCGACCGTGCAAACTGGGCGAGAGCGGTGTGGTGATCAGCCGGTATTATCGCGTGGCGGGCTATGACTGGTTCGCGACGCCGTTGCTGCCGTACCTGTATGCGGTGGACCATGCGGCGGAGATTCCCTCGACCGCGACATCCGCTACCGAAGCGAATCTGCGCGACGCTTATCGTCGCCGCCATCTGTGCGGCATTGCACCGGATGGTCCGGACGGCAGTGTGCCAGAGGGGGACTGGACGCAGTTGGTGGGAGCTTCTTACGACCGCAAGATATATGGTCTGAACCTGATCACCACCGCGGAGCAGGACCGTAAGTTTATTGCGATGTTTAATGATCGGGGCAATAACAGCCATTTCAATCTGATCTATCGTAACTGTGCGAATTTTTCTCAGACGGTGATTAATTTTTATTTTCCAGGAGCAGTACATCGCAGCTTTATTTTTGATGCCGGCGTGATGACGCCGCAGCAGGTGGCGCGCTCGGTGGTGAAGTATGGCAAGAAACATCCGGAGCTGGAACTGACGCCGTTCGTGATACCGCAGGTTCCGGGGACGATCGAACGCAGTCGCGCGGTGCATGGCGTGGCGGAGTCCCTGGTGAAATCAAAGAAGTATGTGGTGCCGCTGGCGCTGCTGATGCCGGAAACGACGGGGGTGCTGGCGGTATCGTGGTTTACTCTGGATCGCTTTCGCTTTCCGAAAGATGCCGAGGTGCTGAGCGGTGCGGCGCTGGTGAAGGCCGAAATTACTGGGCCGGAGGCACTCACGGCACCTCTGCCGGATCGTACTGGCAGAGGAGATGCTGCCGCAGACGATGGCTCGCCGAGAAAGCCAGGACCGGCAAAGGCGCGCTGAGGCGCTTTACCAGGGAGACCAGAATCAGTCGCGAAGCGCGAAGACGATGATGGTTTGGCCGTGCGCGCCGGTTTGCTCGCGGAGTTCGGTGAGCAGGCGATCTTCCAGGCCATCGGGGTCAGGGGTCATCTCGCAGGCGGCGACCTGCTCTGGCGATGCGCCGTGGAAGCAGAGCTCGCAGACAGCGAAGCCGCCTTCAGCATCCATGACGGGCGTGCCGAAGGTGCGACACGTCATGGGTCGCGCGGTGTAGAGATCGCAGGTGCCGGTGGCGGGGTCGAGCACGGGGCAGGGTTCGTCGTTGGCGAAGGCTTCAAAGGCGGCTTCAAAGGCTTCGGATGCATCGGTGGGCCCGGTGAATTCTGGGAGCAGGCCGGTGGCGACGTCGCCGGGGTAGGTGGGGGAGAGGCGGGCGAGGGAGTCGGCTGCGCGGCGGCGGATGCGGGCGGCGCGCTCGGGATCGGTGAGGGTGAGCGCTTGGAGGCCATTGCGGAGACGGCGGGCATCGAGCTGCGAGATGCTGAAGACGCCGATGCAGCACTGGTGGCAGCCGGGTTTGCAGACGAGCCAGTCGCCGCTGCGGCGGGTCGAATCGGCGAGAGCGGCATCGACGATCTGGATCAGCGGGGAGTCGTCGATGGAGCCAGGTCGCTGGGACACTTGCTAGACCGCTTTGCGGTTAAAGGCGGTCTTCTTGACGCCGGCGAGTGCTTTGGCCGGGGTAGCAGATGAGGCGGAGGGGGTCTTACCGCCAGAGTTTGCCTGGGCGGCTTTTTCACGCAGTGCCATAAGCTTCTGGGCCTTGCGGCCTAGCCCACGCATCTTGATCTCGGTTGGTTTGGGGATGAAGTCAGTCATAAAGACATTCTCTCACTGGATGAAATTTAAAGAACAATCAGGCATTCAGGACTCGCGCGAAGATGGCGTCCACATTGGCGAGCTGGCGGTGGTAGTCAAAGGCACGCTGGAGTTTTTCGGGCGAGAGCAAGCTGGTGACGGCGGGCTCCTGCGCGATGATGTCGCGGAAGACGAGGTCTTCTTTCCAGGCTCTCATGGCGTGGGTCTGGACGAGCTTGTAGGCGTCTTCGCGGAGCATGCTGGCTTCCGCGAGGTCAAGCAGAAGCTGGCCGCTGAAGATGAGGCCGCCAGTGGATTCCATGTTCTTCAACATGCGCGCGGGGTAGACGAACATCTTCTCGATCAGGCTTGAGGTTTTGTTGAGGAGATAGTCGGCCAGGATGGTGGAGTCGGGCAGGATGACGCGCTCGGCGGAGGAGTGGGATATGTCGCGCTCGTGCCAGAGGGCGACGTTTTCCAGCGCGGCCTGCGAGTTGGAACGAATGACGCGGGCGAGGCCGCTGATCTGCTCGCAGGTGATGGGGTTGCGCTTGTGCGGCATGGCGCTGGAACCTTTTTGCTTCTCGGAGAAAAATTCTTCGGCTTCGCGGACTTCGGTGCGCTGCAGGTGGCGGATTTCAGTGGCGATTTTGTCGAGCGTGGAGGCGAGGACGGCCAAGGTGCCGAGGTAGGCGGCGTGGCGGTCGCGCTGCACCACCTGGGTGGCGACGAGCGCGGGCTTCAGGCCGAGCTGGCGGCAGATGGTCTCTTCGTACTCGGGCTTGAGGTGGCCGAAGGTGCCGACGGCGCCGGAGAGTTTGCCGATGCGGAGGTCTTCAGCCGCAGCGTTGAAGCGGGCGAGGTTGCGCTGCATCTCGGAGTACCAGACGAGCAGCTTGAGCCCGAAGGTGGTGGGCTCGGCATGCACGCCGTGGGTGCGGCCGATCATGGGGGTGTGCTTGAATTCGATGGCGCGGGCTTTGAGCACGTCGGCGAGGCGGACAATGCCTGCGCGGATGATTTTGGAGGCGGCAAGGATCTGCAGGGCCTGTGCGGTGTCGACTACGTCGGTCGAAGTGAGGCCGTAGTGGAGCCAGCGGGATTCGGGGCCGATGTGCTCGGCGACGGCGGTGGTGAAGGCGATAACGTCGTGCTTCACCTCGGCCTCGATGGCCTGGATGCGGGCGACATCGAAGTTCGCCTTGGCGCGGATGGCTTTGGCGGCTTCGACGGGCACGATGCCGGCTTCGGCCAGGGTCTCGGAGGCGGCAACCTCCACGGTGAGCCAGCAGCGGTACTTGTTCTCGTCGGACCAGATGGCACCCATCTCGGGGCGGGTATAGCGGGCGATCACGTGCGTCTCCTCAAATCACTTCCTGTTACAGAAAACTAAACGCCAAAGAGCTCGGCCATCTCGGCATGCAGAAAGCCGCGGCCGGGCTGGTAGGGCTGCACCCATTTGCCATCGATGACGAACTGGGGGATGGCGCGCTTGCCGACATTTTCTATCACCTGGTCAGCCGCGCCGGGGGTGGATTCAATGTCGATCTCGGTGTAGGGAATCTTGTGCGTCTCGAGGAAGCGCTTGGCTTCGCGGCAGTCGCGGCACCAGGAGGCGGAATAGACAAGGAGGGACATGGCTCTATTTTACCGGGTTTGGCGGGGATTCGCGGGCGGGTTTCGGGGGTAGTTTAGCGGCGGGCGCGAAAAAAATTTTGCAGCAGGGCGGCACATTCGTCTGCCAGGAGGCCGGTGACGAGCTCGAGCTTGTGGTTCAGCTGCGGATGGTTCATGACGCTGAGGACGGAGCCACAGGCACCCGCCTTGGGGTCTGGCGCGGCGTAGATGAGGCGGCGGATGCGCGCGTGGAGGATCGCCCCGGCGCACATGGCGCAGGGCTCCAGCGTGGTGTAGAGGTCGCAGCCTTCGAGGCGGTAGTTGCCGAGCTGCTGGCCAGCGGCGCGCAGGGCGATGATCTCGGCGTGGGCGCTGGGGTCGTGGTCGCGGAGGACACGGTTGTTGCCGGCGGCGATGATGGTGCCTTCACGGACGATGACTGCGCCGATGGGGACTTCGCCCTCGGCTTCGGCGGCCTGCGCCTGGGCTATGGCCGCGCGCATAAAGTCGAGATCGGTTTCGGGGGACATTGATTCAGTGTAGCTGGAGCGTCAGTAGAGATTTTCGCCGGCTTCTGCGGCGGTGGCTTCCAGGAAGGATTGCAGGGTACGGATGCGGGGGGCGGCGAGGTCTTTGGAGGATTGGAGCTGGAGTTTGGGTGGCAAGGTAGTGAGCTGCTTGCGCAGGGCGGTTACTGCGTCGGTGAAGGTGTTGAAGCGGGTGTCGCTGCCGAGCTTGGCGAGGGTGCGGATGATGCCGATGGCGCCGAGTTGTTCGAGGATGTCGGCGTCGCGGGCGATGGTGGCTTCGAGGGTGAGGGGCGCGTCTTGCGGCTGGTGGGTGCGGATGACTTCGAGGACGGCGGGGATCTTTGCGGCAGGGAAGCCGGCTTCGGTGAGGATCGAGGGGGCCTTGTGCGTGATGTAGGCGACGTGGTCCCAGGTTTGGAGTGCGATGAGGTCTTCTGGGCGGTGGCCGACGAAGACGCCGAGATCGTGCAGCCAGACGGCGGCGAAGACGACATCGTCGTCGTAGGTGAGGCCTGCGCCGATCTGCTGGGTGAGGGCATAGAGGCGCGGCTGGTGGCCGAATTTGTGGCGCGGGTTGCACTCGCGGGCGAGGTAAGCGCGGAGTGCGGCGCGGTAGGTGGGGTCAGGGTTTTGCATGATGGGGCTAGTTATCGCTTTTGTGCAGGGAGTGGACGATTTCGTTGACATCGGCCTGACTGATCGGCGCCTCGCTGGGGCCAAGCTCGATTTCGTACTGGTGATTCTGCTGGTCGAAGAGTTCCAAGCGTATTTGGTAATACTTCGATGAGAATTGTGCAGGTGGTACCGTGGCAAATTCAAAACCCCGGAATTCCGCTGTGTTGATGGGGTGAGCTGAATTTGCCAGAAGGAGGTAGATATTCTTGCATCCCTCAAGCGACAGCATGCGCAGTGCAGAATCGCGTCCTGACAGTAATGAAACATCCACAAGTTTGGTATTGAGTGCAGTGTTCATCAGCGCATATTCGGAACTTAGAAGCTCTGGGCCAAGTGTCGCTTTTAGCTGTTGGGAGTTTTTGTCTTGAGATGCAGAGATAGCTTTGCTGAATGGAGGTAGTGGATTCTTGGAGATCAATCCGACTAACCCTGATTTACAACGGAAAACATTTCTATCCCATCGATTAGGGAACGTGTATTCGTTACAAGGAAGGTTGAATTCAATTCCATAGATACTGAATGGAGCCCCAGATGGACTTACGCTCACGTCAGTCTGTGAGGTGGGCACTAGCTGAGATTGGGGCAATATTCCTGTCGATTTGTATGCAAGCGCGTCTTCGTGAATCGTGTATCGCAAAACTAATTGAGGACCAAATTGGTATGCAACCAGAACGATCAGTATTGAAAACACGATGATCGTGCCAAGCGTAATCCAGAACGTCTTGACGATGAAGCGTGGGACATAGTGCTTCTTAGTAAGAAACGCCTTCCATGAAAACGGGGCCGGCTCGGTCGTGCTGGCGGCTTCGCTCATTGTTAGCCTCCCTGGGTTATGCGGGTTCCTGCTGCGTCATGCAGTGTAGCGCACCGAGGCCCCAGATGAAGTCGCCGCAGTGGATGCCGATGACTTCGCGGGTGGGGAAGTGTTCGGCGAGGATGTTGAGGGCGCGGCGGTCGTTGGCGTCGTTGAAGGTGGGGACGAGGACGAGGCCGTTGGCGATGTAGAAGTTTGCGTAGCTGGCGGGGAGGCGCTGGCCTTCGAAGACGACGGGGGCGGGCATGGGGAGTTCGACGATGTGGAAGGGCTTGCCGTGGGCGTTGCGCGCGGCGTGGAGGCGCTCGAGATTCTC
>JARLFX010000005.1 GCA_031296355.1 Acidobacteriaceae bacterium | reverse complement strand
GCGAAGTTCCATCGTTCTTTCCTTTGTCTCTCCGGTAAGATGGGGCGCGGCAACCCCCAACCAGAAATACACCATGGCCGGTTGAGTCTTGAGGAGCATAGCGTAATTGAATTGCCCGGCTACATCGCCCTGTTGAGCCGATCGGGCGAGCCACTTTCTGGCCAGATCATTGTCCGCCTGCAGACCTTCGTCACCCTGGAAGTAGGCCATTCCCAGATCGAATTGGGCATCGGGCGAGCCCGCCTCGGCAGCTTTGCGTACTAAATCGAAGGATCGAGCGTCGTCCTTGGGGACACCCTGGCCATTGTGGTAGAGATACGCAAGATTGAGCAAGGCATCAGAATCATTCTGTTGCGCCGCCTTTTCGTACCATGCGAGTGCCTGCCCAAAGTCCTGCGGAACTCCATTGCCGTGGGCGTAGCAGAGTCCGAGCGAGAATTGCGCGGGCGCAAATCCCTGCGCGGCCGCCTTGCGATACCACTCTGCAGCCTTCGCAGGATCTTTCGGGACGCCGTTGCCGTACTCGTAAACTACTCCCAAGCTGTGCTGCGCCTGCGCGAAGCCCTGGTCTGCGGCTTTTCGGTACCATGCCACGGCCTGGGTCTGGTCCGTGGTTACATGGGCACCAAGCTCGTATTGCACTCCGATCCGAAACTGCGCGTCGGGGTTGCCGGCGCTTGCCTTCGCGATGAGGACCGGGTCAATCCCGCTGGGCTCGGTCGGACTTTGGCCACTGCAAATGGTTGTAATCATGGTGACTAAGGCCAGTGCCATCTTTAATTGCCAGCGACTGCTCATGAAATCCCTTCCTAATTACCGAGTAAGATATCAGAAGTCACCGCTGAAGTTCCTTGATCTATATCATTCCGCGCAACCGCAAAGCACGGAACGGTCCTAGGACCGAGTGCAGATGAGCCGCGGTCACAGCTTGTGGAGCACTCGTCACGAACCCGTCGGAAGGATGCTGGTGATCCAAAGTTACTCAATCCACTTTCGATCTCATTTATTCGTCGAATCTGCTCGGTACACTTTTCAGGAAAGAGTAAAACACCTACTCCGATGGGTCTTCGGCGGTGAAGGGCGAGCAGCACGGCTTATTGGTGGCGTGGAAGTTCATTAGCTCGATGCGAATGCCGTCGGGATCGTACATGTTGAACTGGTATTTGCCGTCGAGGCCGATCTTGGGCTCCAGATCGTGGCGGCCAGTCAGGCGGTTGCCGGCCTCAAGCATCTTGTAGGCGTCGAGGACCGAAGCTTCGCCGATCGAAAAGTGATTGAGAACCCCAAGCTGGTTCTGGGTCATGTCATCTGGAATGCCCATGCCCGGGCCAGCCGAGAGCATGTATTCGAGCCAGTCGCCGCCATCGGGAACCTGCTGGCTGACCCAGTCGAGCTTGCCTTCCTTGATGCCGCCGAACCAGTAGGGCTTGAAGCCGAGCAGGTTCTTGTAAAACTTGTCTTCGGCTTCGCGGCTATGCACCAAAATGCCAACGTGAATAATGTGTCGGCCGATGGCGTTGGGTGCATTGACCGACCGCTTGAGGCTTCCGCTCGGCTGCACAAACTCCACCTTATTGCCCTCAGGATCGAGCACCTCAAACCAGAGGGTGCCGTCGAATTCCCGGTTCACGTTCTGCGGTGTTTTCCATCCGCTGGTGGTAAGGTATGTGCGCATGCCATTGGCATCGGAGGTGTTGAAGGCGATGTGATCGAGCCGATTGATGCCCGAACCGGGCGGCAGGCGCAGCACTTCAATAAACTGTGTGGGGCTCAGACAGTAGTCCACGCCTTTCAGACTCTCGGAATCGGGCAATCGGACAGCGCCGATAATGTCGCGATAGTAATAGTCGGCCCCAACCGGATCGGATGTGTAGATGGCAATATGCGAGATGCCGGTGATGGCGGGGCGAGCGGGGGTGGACTGGGCGGGCGCGGCGACAGCGGACAGAACGGCGAGAGAAGCACCAAGAATCTTGAAGAACATGGATTGTCTCGATTTCCCGCAACGAGACAACCATACATGAGCTGTCGACTGCAGCGCAAACCGTGTGGGGGCTGCTGAACCCCGTTTGACGCATGAATCACTACCTGCATTTTCCGGCCCGATCCGCTACGAGCCCTGATCAGTTTCCGAGGGGAAACTCCGGTATAGGGAAAGATCGGCGACATTTGCCCGGAACATTCAAAATCTTGCGAAAGAACCAGCGCGAAGTAGAGGCGCATTTAAGGATTCAACCTCAAGCGAAACCCATCGAACAATCGGAGAATGAGGGTGCACCCTGCAGAACTCATCCTCAGTAATCGGCATAAGTGCTGCGGGAAAGTTCCAGGATCGCAGTTACCATTCGATCATGAAGATTTTCTGTATACCAAAGCGGCCCATAGTCTTCAAGGAGGTCAAGAACTTCCGCTAACACTGCAGCCTGAGCGTCCTCGGACTTCATTGCCATGGGTGTCGTGATAACAGCGCCCGCCCCACTCGGGCGTTCTAGCTCCACCCTCTGAATCGACTCATGCCTTTCGAGTGCAGCCCTGGTTTCGCCCATGCGATCCCCAAAATGAAATGCTCGAAGCGATCGTCTACCTGGCCGCTTCTCCACCATTGGCCAGAAAAACTCCCTCTAATTAGAATCATGGTTGCGGAGCACTTTCTGTGCAATGTTGCTCCCATTCATTCAGAAAAGAAATGTTGGGGCTTTGTCATTGCCCTGTCAGGTTTCAAAATATGACGGCCGTAAAATCTTCCATCGCGCTGTCGTGGAAGGTTCAATGCGAGACAAAACCAGCGTTCTTCCTCGCGCACTTTCCCGTTTTGCACGGCTCGAGGTGACTCTACATTCGGGAACACATGGTGGATTTGTTTCTCGAAAGGTAAACTCGCCCGGGGAGTAATCCGGATATTTATGGCTCGCTGCCACCAGGTGGATCCCAACCCGTCGCCGCTTCCGCAGAGAGATTACCAGATTCTATTTCTGAGTCGATATTCAAAAGGAGTTCTCTCGCGCATTTTGATCATAGTAGGTTCCGTTTTTATCTAGCTAGAGTGCTTACCGGGAATCTGAATGCCTCTCCGGTCAACCACAGGACAATCTCCTGCAGGATCTATTGCGGTGACTGCGGAGTCGGATTCTGATTCATTTGGCGGCGCTGTTCGAATAGCTTTTCCATATTTGTGATGTCGTCTTGTGAACCCGTTGATTGAGTCGAGGGAGTCGCGGTCACCGGCGAGGAGAAAGTGGGATTCACATGCTGGGCAGGACTTGTATCACGGGGCGCTGGAGACTGATCGTTCGATGGAGTCAGATCTGGATTGGCTGCGGGGCTCTCAACTGGCGCCACCGCGGAATCATCTTTAGCCGGCGTGACTGGCGCGGTGTTTTCAGGCGGACTGGTTTGCTCTTCAGGTGGTGCACCAGTCCTGATATCTTTCTGCATCAGCAGATACTTGCGGCGTCCAGGCGTAAGCGGTATTTCGGGAACAGCCGGAGTAGATTTGTCGGATGCATGAGCCATCAAAAGGACCGTCTCGATTTTTTCCGGGTCTGATTCGGAGGAACCAATTACGAAGTCGAATCCGGTTGAACTCAGCAGAGAGGAGAGAACTTCACGAACCGGACCAGGTCCCAACTTATCGAACACTCTGCTGTTTGCCGCGCCATCCGGCATGTCAATCCTTACTCCTATGCAGTTATGCACATCTGCCAGAACGCTTGCGAGCGTCGAATTATTCGTTGAAATTGTGAGTTGATTGCCATTGCAAACCACATGTGGAGGAGTGGGTGGAGAGTCGGTCAGCGCCTCACCTCCTACCGCGGGCACAGCTGGGCCGGTTCCACTATTCAGGGTGTCTACAGAAGACTGACCTGGTTGTGCAAGCGCAGCGCAGCCCGGAGTTGCCAGAATGCAGATCAAAACCATCGGCAGTACCAGGTTTGCGTTCACCACGATCCATCTCCTTTTCCCGGTCTCGACCACAATAACGCATGGTCGCTCGTTCACCACTGACCCAATTCCG
>JARLFX010000261.1 GCA_031296355.1 Acidobacteriaceae bacterium | reverse complement strand
TGCACGCAGGAGTGTGAGCGCAGCGACACTGTAGGATAATATCATATGCATAAGTGGCCGCAGGCAATACTTTGCACCTATGAGCTTTAAGCAATGGAGGGACGGAATATAGTTCGGCCATAAATGTGGTTATAATTACATTAAATAGCCTAAGCCCGAGAGCGATGAGCAAAGAGAGCATTTTGCCGCCCAAGCTGAGTGCCCAGGCCAAGGCCTTCGTCCCCAAGGCTAAGCATCCCGCTTCGCCGTCCACTGCGGTCGCCGACCCGGCCCACACGCCAGCTCCCGTATATCCAAGCTTAAGCGAGCCCACATAGCAGGCGCCTTCCACCACCGCTCCTTCCCCCAGCAAGTCACTGAATGTGGCCGCAAAGGAGTTTGTGCCGCGGATCAAGCCCGAGACTCACCCTGTGGGTCAGTACTTCCCCGTGATGGCCACCTTCCCTGTCTTCATCCCCACCACCTACCATCCCCACACCGTCCCCGCCGACCTTCCAACGATGAAGGAGGAGCCGAAGAGTGTTCCGGAGACCGCCCCGGCCAAGGACGGCGCCCAGGAGGCTGCGCCGAAGAAGGAGGCCGAGGAGAAGGGAAAGACGACCGAGGTGGGCAAGATCGAGGATTCGGCCGTGGTCGAGGCAGCCGTTGAGTCTCGCCACGATGGTGAGGAGGAACCCACGGACAAGAGCTCGTCTCTGGACAGTATCTCAACACGTTGATGCTAACCTGCGATATAGAGAAGCCGACGAAGATATATTCGGTCGACTACCTGCTGCAGTACCGGGCCAAGTGCCAGCGCAGACCTAAGGACATGCGGGCCATCGAAATCCCCCTCAAGAGCAACCTGAATATCAAGTTCGAATACCAGGAGGTGCAGCGCAGCGAGACAGCAGAGGCGGTGAGAAACCTGCGTATCCTACTGAACAAGCTGTCGAGAGACAACTTTGCGAGGATTACGGACACGATACTGAACACCTTCACGTTCAACCAGGAGGTGCTCGAGGAGCTCGCCAGGATCCTCTTCAACAAGTGTGTCAACGAGCACAAGTACATCGACGTGTACATGCAGCTCGTCGACCAGCTCTTCCGCAAGTTCAAGGTCCCCAAGGGTGCCGAGAAGACCGGCGCCTCTCTGGACTTCAGGAGAATGTTCATAAACAAGTGCCAGGAGACGTTCGAGGAGAAGTCGACCGAGGAGTTCATCAAGCAGCTGCCCACCGACATCGACGAGGAAGAGAAGAAGCAGAAGGTGAGACAAAGGTCGCTCGGCAATACGAAGCTGATCGGCCAGCTGTTCATCCGCGGAGTGTTCCTGGACACGATCGTGAAGAGCTGCCTGGAGAGCTTCTTCAAGGACACTAAGGAGGACAACATCGAGAAGGCCTGCAACCTGCTCCTCACCATTGGTCGCAAGCTCTACGAGAAGTTTGCCTACGATTCCAACCTGACCACCAGCACTCGCAAGTCCAGCATCAAGCTGCGCACCCTCAACAAGGAGGGCTTCGATGACTATATCGACAAGCTGGTGGCAATGAAGCAGACCGACAGTCTGAGCTCCCGCATGCGCTTCATGATACAGGACGTGATCGATGCGCGGAACGAGGAGTGGAATAACGCTTTCGACAAGTTCCCGGTCCCAATCCGCGGACACGACAACATCGCCGCGTACAGGAAGAAGACCAAGAGCATCGACAAGCCTGCGCCGCCCACCGAGCCAGCCAAGCCCGCTGTTCCCATGGTCTCCGACCCGAAGATCGAGCAGCACGAACTCAGGAAGAAGAGCATAAACGAGCAGAACGTGTTCGGGAGGAACATCGAGAACTACAAGAAGGAGCAGGTGGAGGAGCACGTGAGAAGGCGCCTTTGCAACGCCATCGACGAGTACCTCATGTCCAAGCAGATCTCAGAGGTCGCCGACACCGTGGCTGAGGTCGTGGACAACGAGAAGCTGCAGAAGCGCATCTGCGTTGGCCACTTCCTCCTCTGGGGCTTCTCCAAGAGTCACAAGGAGTTCGTGGACACCTACAAGATGGCAATAGAACTGTACAAGCAGAAGCACGTTGAGATGGTGGACGTGCAGGAAGGGTATGCGAGAGACTGTGACAATGGGGAATAGGATAATGGTCACGATGGCGAACTTCTACGACACGCTGATCGACAACCCTAACGCACAGTCGCTGTTCCAGGAGATGATCACGGCGTTCATTGCGGCCGAAATCGTCAGCAAGGAGGAGGCCCAGCAGTACCTTGCCCACGTCGAAGTCATGAAAAAGGAGAACGAGGCTGAATACTTAAAATGAGATTCATAGTCCTCACACATACAGACAACAAACAAATTAACCTATCGCTATCGCCCCGTCCATCCGCAGCTAACCGCTATGTGTCCGCAATCTGTGGCGGTTCGGTTCGGTGTG
>JARLFX010000260.1 GCA_031296355.1 Acidobacteriaceae bacterium | reverse complement strand
TTGGCGTATCCTCATAGCCGCGGCACCAGAGTGCCCCACTGCTATGCGCCCCGTCACTGTACTTCGCGACTACAGCATTACGTTCCGTGCAGCGCTGAAGGCCTGCTCCACGCATCCATCTCCTAAGCGCATTCATACACTACGCACGAGCACTCGGCGCATCGAAGCGATACTCAAACTGCTTTCACATCTCAACGAGCTTCCATCCACTGCGCGAGAGGCAACACGCTTTCATCGGGCTGCGCGGCCCATACGTCAGGCTGCAGGCGCTGTGCGAGACGCGGATGTTCTGCTGACGCTGCTTGCGCATCTGCCCAGCTCTGCCAACCAAACGCTTGCCTCTGGCATTGCCCATCTTGCTGCCAAACTGGAGCGCCGTCGCAAGCGGGCTGCGCAGAAACTGGCCACTCGCATTGCAGACAAGGGAGAACATCTTCTGAACGCACTGGACGCGCTGGAGCTTGCGCTGGCTCCCGCATCCGCGTTCACCATCGCCACTGCCGGGATTGATCGCATCGCGCGAGAAACCTTTCGCCACGCTGCCGTGCGCAGCACGCCGCCCTCGCTGGCTGCGTCCGAGGATGCACTGCACAGCCTGCGGAAATCCGCCAAGCTAACGCGTTATCTGGCCGAGTCTGCCGCCAGTTCGTCACGCGCAAAACCGTCGCTTACCGCCCAGCGCTTTCAGGCTGCGCAGAAGAAGATCGGCGCATGGCACGACTGGCTGCTTCTGGCTGATTTTGCCGGCAAACATCTCCACTCCGGTCATCCACTGCTCGCCGTGCTTCGCAAGCGCGAAGCACGAACGCGCGTCATCGCAATTCGAGAAGCAGGCAAGCTTCTTTGAAATTTACGGCAAGATGCAGAAATACAAAAGCGCGCCCGAAGACGCGCTTTGCATGAATCAGTGCCCAGTTATAGTTTCAGGTCGATGATGAACTGCGCTTTGGTATCGAAGGAGGAGATGCTGCGCACCTTGCTCTTCTTCTCGCCAGAGACTGCCCACAGCTCATAGTCCGTGTTGGACGAGAGCTGGCCGAATCGGTACGTGCCATCGGCCATGGAGTAGTAGCTCTTCACCGTGAGCGTGCGTTTGTCTTTCAGATACACGACCGCGCCCTTGACCGGCGCATCGGCATCGTCCAGCACGCGCCCCGTCACCACGCGTTGCACCGGCCCGCGCTGATCCGCCGCCACAGCCATGCGCGGCGTTGCCACCGGAACTACTACGCCGAGAGCCAGGATTACTGCTGCAATCAACCGCTTCATTGCGTCCTTTTCGAGTCTGAAGAAACTACTCGTCTTCATCGATCGGAAGATCGCTGTCTTCATCATCGTATCCTGCTTCGTCGACCGGTGCGATCTCAAGCGGATCGGTGCTCACAACTTCCACCTGGGTACCGCACTCGTCGCAGACGATGACTTCGCCCTCGTCCACTTCATCTTCATCAATATCCAGTGGATTATCGCACTCTGGACAAACAGCCATCGGTCTCGCCCCCTTACGCTGCAGCGTATGCAGCTTCGCTAGTTTTAAAGCCTCAGCGGCCATGCGTCAAGCCCATTGATGCCACTGTCAAAATAACACGGCCAGGTACCCGTCTTTACACCCCATCTGCCGCCGGGGTAATAAGATAGACGCATGCCGCCGCGTTCCGCACCCATCGTCATGAGCTTTCCCCCATTTGCCGGCTTTGTACGCCGTATCGTGCTGGCCAATGTGATTGTTTTTTTCGCCCTTGCGTTGCTTCACGCATTTGCGCCGGGCGTATCCGCCTCTCTGTTGCCCCACCTGCTGCTCATGCCGGGTGGCGTACTGCACGGCCAGGTCTGGCAACTGGTCTCCTACAGCTTTCTGCACTTTGGCCTGCTGGAAGTTCTGCTGAACATGCTGATGATCTGGTTCATCGGCTCCTACATGGAGAGCACCTTCGGCCCGCGTTGGATCGCAGAGCTTTACTTCACCTCCGTGCTGGGCACCGCGCTCACCGCCATCGCCATTGCGGCGGCCAATATTCCGTACATCCCGGCGCGTCCGCTCTCGGGCTCATCCGGCGCGGTCTTCGGCCTGTTTATCGGATTCGCCGTGCTCTTTGGCGAGCAGGAGATGCTGCTCTTCCCCCTGCCATTCCGCATTCGCGC
>JARLFX010000259.1 GCA_031296355.1 Acidobacteriaceae bacterium | reverse complement strand
TATGCAGAGCCCAACAGAGAGTGAATGCACTCGTAACATAAGGGTGCGACTGCAATAGCAAGGGCATAATGATAGTGATGTGCTATTTGACAAATGTGTATCAAAATGTGAGCTACTATAAGCGAGATAACCTATGATATTACATATGTGGTCACAACTTGCGGCTATTACACGGCGATATCCTGGAACTGGCTAGATATAACTTATTATGCGTTCTGTTGCGATAGATTGTGGGAGTTTTTAGTAGAGCCGTTCAACGGTTCCTCGTACATATATAACATTAATCTTGCCTCAGTATCTTAAACATTGTTGCACTTATCCTATAGTTAAGCATCCGTATCTTGGCGCGATACGTAAAATATTATACGATTGAGTATATATTATTATCCAGCCTGGCTATAGTTTATATCCACATCGATCTTCCCTAATCATAATGAATTTACTTCCGATCCTTTTCTCATTGTTCATCCTGGCGAGCTGCCAGACGCTGAACGAGTCCTGTGCAAGCGACGCCTTCTGCCAGTACGGCGCCGTCCCCTGCTCCACCACTGAATGCATCTGCGACCCCGTCCTTTCCGTCTGTCGTCTCACTCTCGGGACCGACTGCAACCTGTATCCGTTCTCCTGCAGCTCAGCCACAACGTGCTACTATGATCACTGTCTGGCGCTGGACGCCTCGCCCTGCACCGGGGACAGCGACTGTCTGCCCAACGGCTTCTGCTCTGTGGGAGTGTGCCGCGCCAGCCCTGGCTACGCCTGGGACCCCACCGCCAAGCAGTATCTGCCCTGCAGCGCCCAGTGTGCCACTTGCTTCCATCCCAACGACACCTCCGCCTGCATCACCTGCACCGACCCCCTCATGACCGCCATCGGCGGCGTCTGCACCTGCTCCAATGGTACGGCCATGTCCCACAACGGCGAGTGCCGGCCGTGCAACTCCCGGTGTGCCACCTGCACAATGCCGCACAGCCCCTTCGCCTGCACAAGCTGCATTGACGACAGCATGACCCTGGTCAACGGTGTCTGCACCTGCCCCATCGGCACCGCCTTCAGCTTCGCCACGAGGATGTGTGAGGCCTGCGACCCGGCCTGTCTTACGTGCGTTATGCCCGGACACAAGAAGTACTGCACAAGCTGCGCACCAGGACTGACCCTGAAGTTCGGCATGTGCCTGAACATCACGACCATGAACTGCTATCACACCTGCACCTCCTGTCTTGCGCCCAATGACCAGACCATGTGCACATCTTGCAGACGAGGGTTCAGTCTCTACGGCGGCATGTGCGTATCCACCCAGAAGTCCTGCACACCCTACGGCTCGAAGCCGCGGACTTGCTGCGGCAGCTGTCACCTAGAAGTGGTGGGCCGCGTGTGCAAGTGTGCCTCGGGCTTCCGTGGCGACTCCATACTGGCCACCATCTCGGACCACTACTGCATCCCCTGCGCACCCACCTGCAAGACATGCTACCTACCGGGCGACCCGCACGCGTGCACATCTTGCTGCAAAGGCATGCGCCTGGTCAACGGCACCTGCGTGTGCTTCTCCGCCGGAGCCGCCGCCAACCTGACCACCGGGCTCTGCGACTCCTGCGCCCCCGAGTGCGCCACCTGCCTCATCCCCAACAACAACACCGCCTGTCTCACCTGCACTGACGGCAGCACTCCTGTTAACGGAATATGCATATGCCCGCCAGGCTTCGCCCACGATGAGAGCGGCCTCTGCACGGTCGCCTGCGAGCCCAACTGCCTCGAGTGCATGGGTACAAATGGGACGATCTGTACGGTCTGCGCGAACGGGACGGTGCCCATTGACGGGGACTGTGTGTGCCCCGCAGGCAGCGCCTTCAATGCCACGGGACAGTGCGAGCAATGCGCCTCTAACTGCACAACCTGCTTCCTGCCGGGAGACCCCGCGGCCTGCACCAACTGCAGCGACCCCAACGCCTCGGTCGTCGGCGGAGTCTGTGTATGCGACCAGGGCTTCGTGCTCAACCCGGATACCGGCTTCTGCGACCCATGTGCGCCAGGCTGCGTGAGCTGCGCCGCGCCGGGCCTGCCGTCCAACTGTACTGTCTGCCTGGACCCCAACGCCACGATCTGCGGCGGCCTCTGTATCTGTCCTGCAGGCACAGTTCTCTTCGAGGGTTCCTGCCAGGCCTGCGACGTCAGCTGCGCGAACTGCACCCTCCCTGCCAACAGCAGCGCCTGCACTCGCTGCACCGACCCTGTGGCTGCCCTCGTTGGCACTCCCGGCTACTGCCGCTGCCCTACAAATATGACTATGCAGACGAACGGATTCTGCAACTGCACTTCAGGCCTGGCGCCACTGTGCCCAGGAGTGTGTCCGGACTGCCCGGTCTCGTGCCTCACCTGCACTCTGAACTCGACCGGCGGAATCGTCTGCGGCAGCTGCGGCCCCGGCGCCACCCTCCAGTCCGACGGCTCCTGCCTCTGCGACCCGCCTCTTCTGATGGCTTCCAACGGCACCTGCCTTCCTTGCGACTCTACCTGCGCCACCTGCTCGAGTCCAGAGAACTCCACAGCCTGCCTCACTTGCACCTCGCCTAGCCTCACTCCTGTCGACGGCAGCTGCACCTGTCCTTCGGCCACTTTCTGGGACGGCTTGAACTGCACGGCATGCGACTTCTCCTGCACAAACTGCAGCGTGAGCGCCACCAACTGTTCCGCCTGCGTCAGCTCCATAGCTGTTCCGACCGTCACTACCGCCTGCGTCTGCCCTCTCGGGTACTCGATGGACGCCGTCGGAGCGTGCATCGCCTGTGCGCCGGAGTGCGGGACCTGCAACACCACCAATCCTACCGTGTGTCTATCCTGCAAAGACCCCATCGCCAACCTCACCGGGACCACCTGCACTTGTCCTACATCCGCATTCTCTATGAACGCCACCACCGGAATGTGCGAGCTGTGTGACCCCTCGTGTGCCACCTGCACTGCGCCAGCCAACCCCAACGCATGCATATCCTGCAGGGACACGACCAACGCCCATCTTACCGGATCAACCTGTGTGTGCAACAACGCCGCATTCAACTTCTCGGCCAGCGGGTTCTGTGCGGCCTGCGACCAGACCTGCCTCAAATGCAGCGTGGCCCTTTCGCCCGACAGCTGTCTCACCTGCCATCCTGGCATGACTCTAACAGGGAGCGGAACGGTGGGATCGTGCGCGTGCCCGCCAAAGACTTTCTTCAACACGTTGACCCTCACTTGCGATAACTGTGGTGCGGCCTGCCTCAGCTGCACCAGTAATACTACATGCACCGTGTGCAACGACCCCACGGCCCAGCTCTCCTGTGCTGCCTGTATCTGCACGAGCGGCCTTATGACCTCCAGCGGAATCTGCGGGGTGTGCGACCCGAGCTGCGCCACCTGTGCGGCCGAGTACAGTCCAACCAACTGTACATCCTGCACTGACCCCACCGCCGTCCTCACCTCCTATCCCGGCTGCTGTGTCTGCGAGGCCTCCGGCACCGCTATTGGAGTCAACGGCCTCTGCGCGGCCTGCCACTATTCCTGCGCCAGCTGTTCTATCGCCGGCGAGCCTACAGCCTGCACCGCGTGCGACTCCTCGGCCCTGCTTCTCCCCAACGGAACCTGCGTGTGTCCGGCCGGGTCGATGATGAATGCCGACGGGCAATGTGTGGCCTGCGATCCTTCTTGCCTCACCTGCCGTGCGCCCAGCAACCCTAACTTCTGTCTGACCTGCACAAGTCCGTTTGCGACAGTCAACACCAGCTTCGTGCCTCGGGTGTGCACCTGCCCCTACCCGGCGACCTGCGAGCTCGGACTCGTTGCCACCAACTACGGCCCCTGCGTGTGTCCCGAGGGCTCTTCCCTACTCCCCAATGGCAGCTGCTCCGGTCTCGACTGCGATCCTACATGTGCGACGTGCACCATCCCGAACGACCCGAATGCCTGCATCACCTGCAAGTCGGGCGCGTTCCTGAACACTACTACCGGCGCCTGCGACTGTATCACAGGAGGCGTTAGACAGTCCGACGGGTCGTGCACTACCATTTTCCCGCCATGCGGCGGATGTCCTGCGGGAACGTTCTGCAACGATACGACGGTCGTCTGCGACCCGTGCGAGACGGGCTGCCTCAACTGCACTTCGCTCACCAACTGTACTCTGTGCGATACGAGCTACACGCTGGAGAACGGAACGTGTCTTATATGTCCGCCGGGAACCGCCCTCGCCCCCAATGGTACCTGTGTGCCCTGTCCAGTGGGCTGCATCAACTGCACCTTCAACGCCCTAGGCTCTCTGCTCTGCACTAGCCCATGCGAGCCGGGCTACGCGTTCGCGCCCAACGGCACCTGCACGCCTTGCCCTCCGGGCTGTCTCAACTGTACATACAACCCCGCCGGTGCCCTCGTGTGCACCCTCTGCGGGGCCGGTTTCACCCTCAACAACGGCGGCTGCTGTCCAACAAGCATCCCGAACTGCATCGCCAGGTGCGGATGTCTGTGCAGCAAATGCGCGTCGAAATACTACCTCTCGCCAGACAGGATGTCCTGCCTGCCTTGCCCCACCAACCTGACCAACTGCACCCAGTGTCTTAACGCCAACAGATGCCTAGTGTGCAAGCAACCGTACGTGGTCAACGCGACCTCAGGCAAGTGCCGGTGTCCTTGGTGGAAGTGTGGAGACTGCAGAGTCGGCTACTCGCGATGCCTCGGCTGCAAGCGCGGCTACTGCTGGGCCACTAACTACAACTGCCAGGTCTGCCATAACACCTGCGGTTCCTGCGACACCTACGGCGAGGGAAGATGCACGGAGTGCCCTCCGAACTCGGTACTGTACAGATCAGGCAGCAACCGGTACGGAAACTGCAGATGCAGGAGCGGCATGCGGTTCCTCGGACGGAAGATCGGCTGCGGCTGGTAATCTTTAATTCTTACTGATTCATATGCTCGAAGTGCGTGTTTTTCTGTAATATATATTGATAAACAAATTTAGTCAAGGACATGCTTAAGGACACCACAAACTTCACATATGATGTACACGCACACTATCTTCATTGTGCTATCATGCCTCGCGCATGTGCTCGGACG
>JARLFX010000258.1 GCA_031296355.1 Acidobacteriaceae bacterium | reverse complement strand
TCAGGGGCAGGAATTCAGCGTGGTAGGGGTCGAGCTGACGGTCGGGAACGAGGTAGCCGAGACTCTCAAAGTAGTAGGTAGGGTCGTCCACGCCGGTCTGGGGCAGGCGCATGCGTTCGCTGCGGCGATGGATGCGGAAGAGCGAGGCGGGTTCGGACTCAAAGAAGTAGGAGAGGTCTTTGGAGAAGACCATGGCGATGCGGGCCAGGTTGCGGAGGGTGGGGACAACACGGCCCGTCTCAAGCTGCGAGAGGAAGCTGGCGGAGAGGCCGGTGTGGCGGCCGAGATCGACCAGGCCCATGGATTTTTTCAGGCGCAGGCGCTTGATGCGTTCGCCAATGTGCTTTTCAGCGATGAAGGCTTCCGCGCTTTCCGGGGCTATCTGGGTGGGCAGGTTCGCGGGCTGCTCGGTGGACGGCTCACTGGGAACGGGAAGGATATGGGCTGCGGACATGGCTGAAAACCTCCAAAAAAAGGGAAGACACAGAGCAGTGGAGCAACGGACTGAATTCTGCCCAAAAATGTGCGTGGTGGCAGAAGCGCGCACCGAAGCACTGCAGAAGTTAGATGCAATTGAGAGATGGAGAGTTACGGCAAACGAAGGGGAGTTCAGGGTGTTGCGACGTGAGCAGGGGTTGAATGGAGATTCAGTAAAAGTCGGCGCAGCTAAGGAAGTAGCCGCAGTTGCGGCAGATGAGTTTGCAACGGCTTTCCTGCAAGCGGGAAGAGCAGGTTGGGCAGTACACTGAGTGATGTTCGACGCCGATTTGGCATGCAGCCGGAGGCGCCGCAGTTTCGGGGGCATTCGGAGCGACGGGTGCGGGTTGCGTGCCGGGATGGGCAGAACGGCTCATGCGGACAGGATAACGAAATTCGTGCCGCGTGGAGATAAGAATTTCAGCGAACAGAATCTACGGTTGCAGTTACGCATCTTATGTAGTTGAACAAGGTGACGCGACGGCAGCAAGGCCCAGCGATTTTCTTACACGACCAACCAAGGAGACGATTATGGATCGCAGCGCAAGTGCAGTATGGACGGGAAGCCTGAAGGAAGGCAAAGGAACCATCTCAACCCAGAGCGGAACGCTGAAAGAGGCGCAATACTCGTTTGGCACGCGGTTTGAGAACGGCGTGGGGACCAATCCGGAGGAGCTGATCGCGGCAGCACATGCGGGATGTTTTTCGATGGCGCTGAGCGGGCAGTTGACCGGTGCAGGGCTGGTGCCGGATTCGATTGAGACATCGGCGGTGGTCACGCTGGAGAAGACGGACGCGGGGTTTACCGTGACGAAGATCCACCTGACGACCAAGGCGAAGGTGCCGGGCGCGGACAAGGCGAAGTTTGACGAGTTGGCGGGGAATGCCAAGAAGGGTTGCCCGATCTCGCGGCTGCTGGCTGCAGCAGAGATCACGCTGGACGCAACGCTGGTCTAAAGGCAGGGAACAGGGATTAGGAAAAGCCACGGCAGTTGCCGTGGCTTTTTTTGCTACTCGGGGCTGTTGGCTTTGATGTAGGTGCGGAGGTCGCTGTTGATGGTGAGGGCTTTCTGCACACCGGTATCGAGCATGCGGTGCCATTCGAGAGCGGGCTCCTTGAGGTCGGCGGTGCCGAGGAGAAAGCTGGTCTGGATGATGATCTCCAGTGCGTTGGAGAGATCGTGTGCGAGCTTGCGGATTTGGATTGCATGCTCTTCCGGGATAGGCGCTTCAGAGGGAGTACCGTGAGGCAGTGAATCAGACATGAGTGCAGATGCTCCGTAGTGAATTTGGCATAAAGCCGAATGCTGGAGGGGCAGGAAACGCCCAGCCATCCGTCCGTATGAGTCTAAACGGGGCGGGGTGGCATGGTCGACCTGCGAGGGGGAGAATTGACAGCACCCCAAGGGGTTTGAAACACTAAGGACTCGCTGCCCTGCTCCCTGGCCCAGCCTGGCCGGAGCTCTTCCGAATGGAAATTGGATGCAGAGAAGTGCCGAAGTGGCGGAATTGGCAGACGCGCGTGGTTCAGGTCCACGTACTCGCAAGGGTGTGGAGGTTCGAGTCCTCTCTTCGGCACCAAAACGCTTTCTAAGAAAACGAATAAGTTATCTGCAATGAGCGGCCTCCGGGCTGCTCATTTTGCGTTGGGGCGGAGTGTGGTTGTGCCTCGTCAAAATGCCATAAGCAGATTCGCATGCAGAAAGCATCTTCAGCGCGCATGGTCTTTCATATCGCTTTGCGAGTGTGGCTACAGGCCCATGGCGCGTTTGGGGTTATGCTCCAGCAACGTGTGTGCATCGGTGGCGCTGAGGCCGAGGTGCGTGGTCAGGTTGATGAGGCTCTGGGGCATGGTGACGGTAGAGCCGACCAGATGGGAGTTGTCTGGCGCGCGGGCGACCAGATCTTCGCCGATGTTTAAGTCCCAGCGGCCAAAGGTGAAGCGCCCGGGACCGAGGTCTGCCGCGACAATGCAGTCGGTGACGACGATGGTGCGGTCCAGCCCGGTGAGGTCGAGGTAGTTGCGCAGGACAAAGTAGGGGATGTGTGCGCCATCCGCAATGAAGCAGAGCCAGAGCTTATCGCGCAGGGAAAGCGCGCGCTGGATGATGTTGTCGTGCCGCGCCATGGTGGCGGGGCAGCCGTTGCCCAGGTGCGTAAACATGGTGAGACCGGCGTCGATGGCGCGCTTCAGGTCATCCAGCGAAGCATCGGTGTGGCCGGCGGAGACGACGACGCCCTGGTCGGCGAGCATCCGGGTAACGCGCATGCCGGGGTCTCCCTCTGGCGCGAGCGTGACCAGCTTGATCATGCCGTCTGCCGCGTCCAGAAACTGCTGCATGGCGGTTGTGTCAGTGGGGGTGATTGCATCTACGGGATGCGCGCCGCGATAGCCGGGTGCGGGGTTGATGAAGGGGCCCTCGACGTGAATGCCGCGCACGATGCGCTGCATGGCAGGGCTCTGGCGGCGCAGTTCAGCCAGCCGCTGCAAGCGGGCCACCATTACCGGGACGGTGTCTGTGATGACCGTGGCGAGGATGCCTTCCACGTTCTGCTGTTCCAGCCGCAGACAGACAGCTTCCATTGCAGCAACACTCTCAGGGCCGGATATCTCGGAGTTGAAGTCAACGCCGGCGTAACCATTTACTTGCAGATCGAAAAATCCCAAAGCAAATCCTCTTTCTATTTCAGGTGCATGACGGCAACGTTATAGACCACGAGCGAGGGAAGGGTGAATGCGACGCGGCCATCCTTCTCCGTAAATTTTATGCTCTGCGTGGGCGCATCGGGGGAGATGACTTCAATGGCTGCCACATGTTTGCCTGCAGGCAGAGCAACCGACACGGGAGCGCCAGCCACCTTCGGCGTTTCGAGCTGATAGTTCAACCAGTGCAGCGTGCGTTCGGAGAGATCGGCGTTGTCTGTCAGTTCCATGGTCGTGGTGAGAGGCGCCTTTGTGAACTCCACGGAGAAGGGAGCGCCGGCGGCATATTGCACGGCCTTCACCAGGTCGGCTGCGTTTTCTGGAAGCTCCCATGTGTCATGGCGGTAGGCCGCGTTCACTGGCGGAATGTCTGCCGTCGCGGGCGTCTTGCCGGCGGGTACTACTGCGCTGAGGTATACAGTGCGGCCTTTGCCGAAGGTGCTCTCCTGGTACGCAGGCGCTTTGGCGAGGATATTGCCATGGGCGAGTCCGCCACCACTTCCGAAGGAGGGACGGATAGGATTGGCATGCACGTTGAAGACGCTGGCGAGGGCGAAGTCGCTGCGGCGGCGATGCCACTGCGTATAGAACGACGTAAGCCCGGTAGCGACGAGACCGCCGCCCTGTGCCACGTAGTCTGATATCTGCTGAACAGCCTGGTCGGTGAGCGATTCCTGATTGGCCAGGATGACGGCCCGATAGCGCGAAAGACTGGGAAGATCGCGGTCGCTGATGATGTCAAAGGGAATCTTGTACTGGATGAGTACCTGCTCCATCAGCGTGGATTGCAACTGCGGGCCGCCACTGTTGTAGGCCTGCGATGGGAATGAACGCAGAATGGCGACGTCGGCCACGGGATGCGTTTTGCGGTAGTGTGCATTCTGCTCACTGAAGTAATGAACGTACTGCTTGAGATCGTCAGGCCAGATGGCAACGTCGAGCGGCTCGCTGATATCGCCGATGGAGTTGCGGTTGTAGGCCATGGATTCTGCCATGAGCAGCCGCCAGGAATGCAGTTTTTCATTGGCGCGGCCCCATCCGGTATAGGCATAGGCGGTTTCGTTCAGATGCCGCGCCTGCTTGTAGGAGCGAATCTTGGAGACGAGCACGCCCTTTGCCGTCACTTCGGCTTCGTTGGACTCTTCGCTGGAATAGATGGAGCCGTACTCTACCAGACGTGGGTGATCGATGCCGAAGAGATATGCACCATTTGAGCCGAAGACGCCGTGGGGATTTAGTTCCACCACGATGTGTTTGTCCAGGCTACGCGCGTATTGCGCCATCTGGCGATAGTAGTCAGCGAGATCAGAACAGCGAAAGTCAATCCACTCTTCCATCACTGGATCTTCGATCACATTAATGGCCAGCGGATTGGAGACCTGTTTCCATGTTGGCACGGAGATGGCGTCGATATTGGAGAAGCCGAAGCGTGCTTTCAATTGGGCGGGCGTGGTGTATTTGGCGTGCAGGAAGGCGCGGAAGCGGCGGTTCACCTCTGGCGAGACCGCGGTGTTGGGCGGCGGGCTGAGCGAGAGATTATCGAAGTGCAGCATGTCTGGATGCACTTCGGTGATGGCAAGCCGGATCACAGTCTTCATGTAGGCGACAAAGCCGGGGTTGTCAAAGTCAGGTACATAGCGATAGGGGGCATAGCGGATCGGCTGGCCATACTCATCGCGCGCAATCCAGTTCTTCGCTTCTGGCACATCGTGCAGCAGAGTTTCCGCAAAGATGGTTCCCCCTATATAGAGGCTGACCTTGATGCCGTACTTGTGGCAGAGCGTGGTGAATTTTTTCGCCGTCTCCATATCGTCGTGATCGGAGCGGACGCCGGTTTTGTAAAAATTTGTGTTTACAAAAGTGACGCCGGCATCGTGCATGGCTTTGACGGTGGCTTCGGAGTGCTCGGCGTTCCAGACCCGGTCCAGATCAACCGGCAGGCCGCCGAGGTTCTGGCCGCCTGTGCGAGTGCGGAAGGCCAGGCCCTCCCAATTGCCCACGGAGACGAGACCTGTATCCAGCCAGTCGGCTTCAGAGAAGTCGCGGGGAATGGGTTTCTGCCAGGTAAGATTGCCGGACTGGCCACCGATCTGTGAGGAAGCGTAGATTGTGGGCAATAAAAGAGCTGCGGACAGGAGCAGAAGAGCGCGGCAGGACGGATAGACCAGTCTCATGGAACCTCGCGGATGAACCGACTTGCTTATTTATACGTTAACGTTCATATTTAATGCAACCGAGGGTTGAATGCATATAAATCTTTCTATGGCAGATTGGTTGGTTCTGGCGGTGTATCTCGCCGGTATTACGGTGCTTGGGTTATTTGTCAGCCGTAAGGTGAACACTTCAGCAGGCTTCTTTCTGGGGAACCGGTCATTCGGCAAAATGGTGGTGCTGGCCCAGGCGCTGGGTACCGGAACACATTCAGACCAGGCAGTCGGCGTAGCTGGCGCAGCATATACTGCTGGGCTTTCGGGCATATGGTACCAGTGGATATGGCTGTTTACGACGCCATTCTATTGGCTTCTGGCTCCAATCTTTCGCCGTTTGCGCGTCACCACCATCGCTGAATTCTTCCAGCTTCGATTCGGCCGCGCGTACAGCCTTGCCTATGCCGTTTTCTGCATCTATCTGTTCGCGCTATGGCAGGGCATTGCGATCAAAGGAACCGCGGTCACTGTCTCTGCGATCACGGGTCTGCCGGAGTGGACGGTTGCGCTGACTGTAGCCATCATCTTCACCGTGTACAGCATTGCGGGCGGGCTGGTTGCGGTGGCTGCCACAAACTTTGTGCAGGGCCTGTTCATTATTGTGCTCTCCTTTCTGGTGCTTCCGTTTGGGTTTCATCGCGTGGGAGGGTTCGCTGGGCTGCACCATGCTCTACCGGCAAACTTCTTCTCTGTCTTCAGCCCTCCAGGTGGGGAGCTAACACCTTTCGTCGTGTCGATGCTTGTTCTCAGCGGCCTGGCTGGTATCGTCGTTCAACCACATATGATGTCAGTCGCGTCTACCGGAAAAACAGAGATGGACTGTCGCGTAGGGTGGACCTACGGCAACTTTGTGAAGCGCGCCTGCACAGTTGGATGGACACTGACTGGCCTGCTCGCCGTGATTCTATTTCCTGGTATCGCGTTTCATGAGCGCGAAAAGGTATTCGGTATTGCGGTCGCAGCATTACTTCCCAGTGGCCTGATCGGCCTGATGGTTGCTTCGCTACTGGCTACAGTGATGGCAACCTGCTCCTCGTTCATGGTGAATGGGGCAGCGTTGTTTACGGAAGATCTCTATAAGCCCCTGGTTGGCGGTCATAAGAGCGATGCCCACTATCTGATGGTGGGCCGGTTGTCATCACTGGTGATTACCGTAGCGGGTTTCATATTGGGCTGCACTATGTCGTCTGTTATCTCTGCGACGGTACAGTTCATTAGCATCCTTCCTTTCATCGGTGTCGCATTCTGGATCGGCATTATGTGGCCGCGTGCTAATCGCTTCGGCGCATGGGCATGCACCATCGGTTCGGCAGTTGTGTTTTTCGCGACGAAAGCGCATGGCAGCACGAATGCGTGGTCGTCACTGTATAGCCTGCTGACCGGCGTACTGCTGCTGGTGGTGGTCAGTCTGGTCACTCCGCCCGAACCTGCAGAGAAGATGGTGCGCATCTTTGGCTACATCGATGTGCCGGTAGGTGAAGAAGAATTGCTGCCGCAGACAGGAGAACTCGCATGACGCCGCTCGAAGAAAATGGACAAGCATCACTGCTGCGCGATGTTCTGAAGCTGCCACAAACATTTACGTTCAAACGCTACCGCGTCGATGTACTCGGATTCATCGGGGCATGGCTCGCTGTGGCAGGGTTTATCGGGTTTTACTACTGGATGTCGACGTGGAAGTAGCACTTGCTGCAGGTGTTTCACTGGAGGTTTGATGAAGCGTTTTTGCTCGTTGTTTGCGTTGGTGATGATCTGCATAGGCAGCGGTTCTGCGTATGCAGCGGGTGGAGTGCGCTATCTGCTTGTCGGCGATTCCACGGTGGCACTGAAGTCGGGATGGGGACCAGGATTCTGCGCCGATGTGGTGGCAGGGGTAACCTGCATCGACATGGCGAAGGGTGGGCGCAGTTCCAAGAGCTATCGCGCGGATGGAAGCTGGGCGCAGGTGATGGCGCGGCTCAAGGACAATGCGAAGTTTGCGCAGACCTATGTGCTCATCCAGTTTGGCCATAACGATCAGCCGGGCAAGGGCGAGCGTTCTACTGATGTAGCAACGGAGTTTCCCGCGAACATGAAGGCATATGTAGAAGAGGTGAAGGCAACGGGCGCGAAGCCAATCCTGGTTACGCCACTATCGCGCCGCAGCTTCGATGCGTCAGGCCATATCCGCGATGGACTGGGGCCGTGGGCAGATGCGGATATTGCTGTAGGCAGGGAGACAAGTGTGCCGGTGCTGGATCTGCATGCGGATAGCATTGCGCTGCTGAACAAGATAGGTAAGGCAGAGGCAGACACACTGGCGATGGCTCCGCCGCCCGATCCAAATGCACCGGTGGCGACGACCTCGACGGAGCGTAACGGAGATGCCGCAGCGAAATTTGACGGAACGCACCTTGGTGCGAAGGGGGCGGCAATCTTTGCCCATGTGGTGGAAACGGAATTGATCGCTACAGTACCGGAGACGGTGGGCAGTTTCAAAACTTCAGCGAAGTAAACGGGTAGGCGGAGGCAATGATGCGAAGTGTTCGTGTAGCGTTGATGATTTTGGTTTGTGCTGCGAGTCTGCAGGCGCAGGTGAAGGTGATGCCGCAGCCGTCGGCAGAAGGGGTGAGCCGAGGACAGCCGTTTGATCGTAAAGTGCCAGACGCATCCGTGTATCGCGGCCGCGTGTACTTTGTGTGGGGTGCGAATAAGCCGGAGAGCACGCCGCCTGCAGTTAATTCGAAGTACCTGCCGTACTCGCGCGACTACGATCGCAAGCACACGTTCGAGTGGTACCAGCAGAACCATCCGGAATGGATTGTGTATACAAGCGATCGGAAGACGCCGGCATGGGGCTTTACCTACCAGAATGGAAATTCGATGTCACTCGACATCACGAATCCTGCAGTGCGCGAGTTCTATTGGGAGACGTATATTGCGCCAAGCATTAAGGCTGGCTACCCATTTTTTGCGTTCGACAACGTGCAGCTTACTAACTGGGACAAGCGCGCGGGGCACTATGATGCGCAGGGCAAGTGGGTGCAACAGTTCAATGGAGACAAGGTCGATCCAGCGTATGTGCTGTCTGTGCTGGAGTGGCTGCAGTGGCTTTCCACGCGGCTGCATGCCGCCGGCATTGGCATGGCGGCAAATCTGAAGTATCCGCTGACCGCGCCAGAGCTGGAGCCCGCCTTCCGTAAGGCGGTGGATCTGGTGGATGTGTGGGGCGACGAGCAGGGGTTCACGGCGCATAACGATAAGAACGTGAACGACCAGCAGTGGCAGCGGAAGTTCGATTTTGTGCGCTCGATTGCGGCGAAAAAGCTGCACTGGGCGGTGAACGAAACGACCACGCAGCACCTGGCGGATGCGTCGCAGGCGCAGATTGACTGGGCGGTTGCGAACTACTATCTGTATCGCGAAGCGGGATCGATGCTGACTTTGAGCGGGTCGCAGGAGTATGGGGTTTATCTGGATACGCCGGCTATGGATGTGGACCTGGGGCATGCAGTTGCGGAGCCGGTTCGGGAGGGGAGCGGTGCGTGGAAACGACTCTATAGTAAGGGTTTAGTGGCGGTGAATCCGCAATCCAAAGTGTCCGCGAGGGTGGGTCTTCCGGCGGGGATATGGGTGGATTCCAATGGACATGAGTACAGTGGGAAGCTGGATCTGGGCCCAATTTCAGCCGCGCTCTTGACGGTGAAAGCGCGGTAAACCACCGGTAGTTTGCGGTGAAAAGTGACTTATCTATTTTTCAATAAAACAGCATTAATGTCACTAAGTGGTACTTTAATTCCACTTTAGGTAATTAAAGTACCACATAAGAATTATTAGATTTTACTTGAAAAACGTTTAGCGTTAATCTACTATTGCTAATGTCAACCAGACATATTCGAGGGAAATAGTCGTCATGAGCACATCATCCATTGAGCTAGGTAAGCCGCTGCAGTATGGACGGGCCAAAGTACAAATCTTTGCGACGCGCGAAGAGCTGGGCCTGGCTGCGGCGAAGGACGCTGCGGCGCTGATCGAGAAGGCGATTGCGGAGCGCGGCAGTTCGCGGGTGATGATCGCAACGGGAAACTCGCAGCTGGATGTTGTGAAGGAGTTGGTGAAGCAGCCAAACGTCGACTGGTCCAAGGTGGACGTGTTTCACATGGATGAGTACGTGGGCGTGGACGAAAATCATCCGGCAGGATTTCAGCGCTGGATCCGTGAGCGGGTGGAGGACGTGGTGCATCCGCGTTCTGTGAACTACATTGTTGGGCTGGGTGATGTGGACAAGGAGATTGCGCGCTACACGGAGCTGCTGGAAGCGGGGCCGCTGGATATTGCGTTCGTCGGGTTCGGTGAGAACGGACACATTGCGTTCAATGATCCGCCGGTAGCGGACTTCAATGATCCGAAGATGCTGAAGCGGGTAAAGCTGGACCAGGCGTGCCGAGCGCAGCAGGTGAATGAAGGCCACTTCTCCAGCATGGAGACGGTACCGGCGGAGGCGATCTCGGTAACATGCAGCGGATTGCTGCGGGCGAAGGCATGGATCTCATGCGTGCCCGAGGCGCGCAAGGCGAAGGCAGTGCGGTGCGCGCTGGAAGGCCCAATCACGACGGAGTGCCCGGCATCCATCGCGCGTACGCGGGACAATGTTTCGATTTACCTGGATAAGGAATCGGCACAGCTGCTGACGCTGTAGTGCAGGGAACAGGGAGTAGGGATTAGGGAGCAGCAAAACAGGCAACGACAAGAACAGGCAACAGCAAGGACAGGCAACAGCAGGAACAGGAATATGGCGGCTCAGTTCTACGGAAGGTGAGGATCGAATGTTCAAGGGAATTACTCGCTGGGCTCTCATGATTGCAATTGCAGGCGCGATGGTTGCGCCTGCGATCCTGCATGCACAGGCAAGTTCGCAGAAGACGGTGCGGATCAGCATCCTGGGTGATTCGATTGATGCGGATGAACCGCCGGCGCGGCCTATTCAAGGCTGGGGGACGTATCTGCAGAGCAAGCTGGCGAATGCGCAGGTCACAAACCTGGCGCTGAGCGGGCGCAGCACGAAGACGTTCTTGCTGGGTGATATGGATAAGGAAGGCAAGGAGCGCGGCCTGCCGAAGAACTGGATCAAGGCGCAGGCGACGCCAGCGGATTACTGGATCATCAAGTTCGGCGGCAATGATTCGCATCCGGCAACGCAAGACAAACATACCGATCCGGATACGGACTACACGGCGAATCTGAAGACGATGATCGTAACGGCGCGGAAGCTGGGCATCCAGCCCATTCTGGTGACGCCGCCGGACCGTCCGAAGTGGAAGGTCACGCCGACCGCGAACGAGGCGTATTCGATCGAGCCCTATGCGAAGGCGATGCGACGGCTGGCGAAGGAAGAGAATGTGCCGCTGATCGAGATGTTCGATTACTCGCATGAGCTCTATACGAGCCTGGGGCCCAACCTGAAGAACTATGTGCCGCCGGAGCTGGGCGGACACCTGAATCGCGATGGCGCGAACATGGTGGCGCAGTGGATGGCCGGGCAACTGGTAAAGATTGTGCCGCAGCTGAAGCTGGCCGCGGCCCCCGAGGTCACGAAGTAACAGCTTCGTGCGTGGTGAGACCGAAAGGTCAGGCTGTACCCCATTGCTGCCGGAGTTTGAAGGAACTCCGGCAGCCTTTTTCCCAATGGGCCTGCGGCAATAAAACGGTGCGGGCCAGAAGTGTACAGGGCAAGAGATCAATTTCAGGTGAAGTCGTGAAGCAGTTGGAGCGTTCTCTCTGTTGGCGGACCGGATGTTTCGGAGTGATGTGCATCGTGCTGGCAAGCCTTGCCGGCTGCGGTGGCCCAGGTGTCTCAGCTGCAGCGGCTACCGACGCGCCGCTCACGGTTCCTCCGGCACAGGGTTCGCAGGGGAGAGCGTTCGGAGGGCAGATGCCGATCGCAGGCGCATCTGTGTATGTCTATGCCGCAGGCAATTCGGCGCAGGCTGGGACCTATGGGACGGGTGCGACATCGCTGCTGAACTCTGCCGTGCTAACGCCGGTGAGCGGCGTGGTGCGCGGCGGGCAGGATGCGAACGGCAACTACTACACGACAACTGATAGCGGCGGAAACTTCAGCATCACGGGTGACTACGTGTGCCCGGCGGCGGTGGTGAGCGGAGGCACGAGCTACAACAGCGAAGTGTATGTGCTGGTGCTGGGCGGTAATGCCGGCGGCGGGGTGAATGCGGTGAGCGCGCTGGTGGCTGCGCTGGGACCGTGTGCTGCGGGCGGCGATCTCTCTGCAACGATTCCGTACGTGACGGTGAATGAGGTTTCAACGGTGGCAGCGGTGTGGGCGCTGCAGCAGTTCATGGGGCCACCTACGGGTGTAGCTGGCAGCTTCCAGATCGGCGCGCCGGTGACGAATCTGATGGGGCTACAGAATGCATTTGCCATGGTGCCGCGGCTGGTGACGCTGGCGACGGGCTATTCAGGGGTAGCCATTGGTACGGCGGCGCCGGAGTACGCGAAGATCTACACGATTGCGAATGTGCTGGCGAGCTGCGTGAATTCGAATAACACATCGAGCCTGTGCTCGAACCTGTTTGCGAGCGTAACGCCGCCGGGGACGATGCTGAGCGCGGGTGGTGTGGCGGCCAGCACGCTGAATGCGCCAGCGGACACGGTGCAGGCTGCATGGATGATGGCGCAGTTTCCGGCGAACATTGGCGGCACAGGAACGTGCGGCGCGACGGGAGCTGCGTATCAATGCGTAGTGGCGCAGGGCCCATTTCCGAATGCTCTTTCCGCAGAGCCGAATGACTGGACGCTCGCTGTAGGATTTGCTCCCAAGAATGGCAGCACGGCGGTGGTGGGCGGGCCGTTTGGCGTGGCGATAGACGGCTTTGGCAATGCATGGCTGACGAACACGACATCCTCAGCGCCTGCGAACAGCGTAGTGGAGCTGAGCCCGGTGGGCGAGATGATTATGGCCCCGGTGACGGCGTATACCGCGGCGGCGAACAGCGGATATGCAAGTGTGCTGAATACGCAGTACGGCGTGACGCAGAGTGCGGGAACGCGAACGATTGCCAGCCCGCGGGGTATCGCAATCGACAGTAACAACAATGCATGGGTGGCGGATTACAAGAGCACAGCGGTGACGATTACGGGAGGAACGTATAGCTGTCCGGGCGGCGATACGTGCGTGTATGGATCGGTGGCGAAGTTTCCGGCATCGACCGGCGCGGGCGTGGGCAGCACGGGGACGGCGAGCGGCTACTGGACGGGAACGCTACCGTTCAACGTGACGGCAGATGCGAACGGCGCAGTGTATTTTGTTCTGGCGGGTGGAAGCACCAATCCGGGATCGAAGTTGGTGGCGAAGATTGATTCGGCGGGGAACTATACGGCGGGCGCGGGCGTGGGCTCGAATCCGTATGGGATTGCCATCGACAACAATACGACGGTATCTGGCGGGCCGATTCTGTGGGTCTCGGCACAGAAGACCTGTTTGCTGGCGAATGGGTATGTGGGCGCGATCACGCAGATGCTGACCGGCTCGCTGGCGAACACGGCTAGCAGCTCGCTGGCGGGATACAGCACGAATGGATGCACGGGAACGATCCGCGATACGTTTACTGCGAATACCGGCGTGATTACAGGCATGGCGGCGGATGCGCTGAATAATATGTGGCTGGTGAATTCATCGACACTGCTGGGAGCGACGACGGCGGGAACGGGTGCGAATCATTCCGTGACGTATGTGGTGCCGCTGCAATCGACTGGTGAGGTGCCGACAGGCGCGGCGGCGAGCGTGACCACGGCGATTCCGGCGAGCGGCGCAGGTGCGGGCGGATTGAACAATCCGCAGTATGTGGCCGTGGATGGTGCGGGCAATGCGTGGGTATCGAACTACGGTTCGAATGCGGTGAGCGCATTCAGCGTGAGCGGTGTGGGCACGAGCGGGATGACGATCAATGCGCTGAGCGGGGTGAATGGATTTGTGCACGCGCAGACGGGTTCGACGCTGACGAATTCTGAAGGGATTGCAATCGACCAGGCGGGCAATGTGTGGGTGGCGAGCAATGCCAGCACCGTGCATTACGTGACGGTACTGGTGGGTGCGGCGGCGCCCACGGGGCCGCCGATCCCGGGTAAGGCGGGTGTGACGCCATCGGGTTCGCTGCCGACGATCACCAGCTTTACGGCATCGCCGGCAACGATCAGCTATGGCGGCAGCGCGACGCTGAACTGGAGCACGGACAATGCGACCAGCATCACACTGACTGGCGTCAGCGGCACGCCAGTTTCGCCGGTGACGGTAACGCCGGGTACGACGGCTTACTACACACTGACGGCCACGAATGCCGCGGGCTCTGTGACCGCGACGGTGGGCGTGGTGATGAATGCCGTTGGCACCGTGCCCGGAACCACGGTCAGCGGGATGCCGCGGGCGCAGTTCTTTGACTCGGGTGTTACCAACCAGTCTGTATACGCAGGCCGGGTGTACTACGTATGGGGCGCGAGCGGACTGACACAGCCGTCGCCGGCCGTTCCCAGCAAATATGTTCCCTATGCGCGCGACCCTAACCATTCAAACGTGAGCGGACACTCTCTGGCCTGGTATCAAGCCAACCATCCTGACTGGGTGGTGTACCAGTGTGACAGCAACGGCAACCCGCTACTGCCGGCCAGCTCCATCTATTCGACGGCGTACGGCTATCTGTATGGATCGGGAGCCAGCACCACGATCAGCATGCCGCTGGATATCACCAACCCTGCGGTGCGCACCTATTACTTCAATACCTTTGTGCTGCCGTGGCTTCAGCAGGGCTGGCCCATGATCGCGCTGGACAACGTTGCGCTGACCAACTGGGATGGGCGCTGCGGCGTGTATAACTCCAGCGGCACGTGGGTGCAGCAATACAGCGGCACGGCTGCCGACTCTGCCTATTCTGCGGCTGTCCTGAGCTGGATTCAGTGGCTGACGGAGCAGGTCCATGCGTATGGAGCGGGTGTGGTGGGCAATGTCACCTTCCCTTCAGGAAATAACGCGCTGTTGCCCTTAGCGGCGGAGCTGGTGAATACCCTGGACATGTGGATTGACGAGACCGGCTTCACGGGCCACCAGGACGCTAACGTGAATGATGCGGCCTGGGCTACAAAGTTTAACTTCGTGCGCCAGAACAGCAGCCGCTACTACGCACCCATGAACAAGACCACAACTGGCACGTCCATGATTGTGCCCACGCCTTCCGGCTATACCGCAGCCTCGCAGACGCAGATTGACTGGTCGGTGGCGAATTACCTGCTCTACCGTGAGGCGCATACGCTGCTGTCTGTGACCGGCGTGGATGATACCCACTATTTTGTGGATGCGGCAGCGCTCAACGTCAATCTGGGGTCGCCGGTGAGCGCGCCGGTGCAGGATGTATCGGGTGCGTGGGCGCGGACGTATACGGGCGGTCTGGTGGTGGTTAATCCGTCGTCGACGGTGACGGCGGTGGTAGCGTTACCGTCGGGAACATGGACGGACACACATGGGGCGACCTATACGGGGACGATCTCGATGGCACCGAATAGCGGGGTCATGCTGACGAACTGAAATTGTGAAAGAGGACTTTACAATGGTCTGACAATCAGACTAATATTCCCGGCATTGGTACAAAGAGTGAAACCTGCCACGCTGGGAACCTGGCTTTCCGCACCAGACAGTGGATAGGGAGTGCATGATGATTTTCAGCAGTCTTCAGCTAAGCCGTTGGATGAGCAGTGCAGTATTGTTTGCTGCAGTGGCCGCCGTGAGTGCACGTGCGCAGACGACGCCTCTGGCGTTGCCCTACACCATACAAACAGTGGCTGGCGGCGGCACAGGATGCACCGGCGGGGATGCGCTGGGGAACGGATGCCTGGCGACGCAGGCAATTCTTGGTACGACGGGAAATCTACAGGGCGTGACCGTGGACGCAGCGGGAAATATCTACGTTGCGGACTCCGGCAATTCGCAGATACGGCGTGTGGATGCGAATACCGGCGTGCTGACGCTGGTGGCGGGTGGTAGTACCATTTGCGCGGCGGCGCTGGATGCGTACGGGGATGGCTGTTCGACGAACTTTGGAGCGGGAATAACGAATGGCACCAAGCTGTACAAGATTACGTCGATTGCATTCGCGAAGAACGGCGATATTTATTTCACCGGCGGCGGGTCGCTGGTGCAGAAGATCAGCGCGGCAACGGGCGTGATGAGCGTGGTGGCGGGCGTGACTTCGCCGAGCGGCAAAACCGGGACTTACCAGAGCGGTTACACGGGCGATGGCGGATTGGCAACGGCGGCTAAGGTCAATATTCCACGCGGCGTTGCAGTGGATGCGAATAACAATGTCTACATCGCGGACTACACCAACAATGTGGTGCGCAAGGTGGATGGAACAACGGGCAATATCACAACGATTGCCGGAAGTACGGCAGGAACTGCGGGTTCGACTGGTGACGGCGGACCGGCAGCGAGCGCGCTGCTGTACGCACCGTCGAATGCGGCGGTGGATGGGTACGGCAACCTGTACATCGTGGATTCGGGCAACAAGAAGATTCGCATGATCTACGCCGGCGGCGGTGTGGCGGGGATTGCATCGCCGGTGGTGGGAAACATCTACACGGTAGCGGGCGGCGGCTCGGTGAATGCGAAGACGCTGACGCCGACGAAGGGAACGAACGTCGGCATCTCGACACCGCGGCAGGTCTACGTGGACCCGTGGACGAACAATGTTTACATCTCGGACACGAATGAAGTGATCTGGTTTTTTGATGCGGCTACGGGATGGATGCGGCCAATCGCGGGCACGTATGGGCCAGCGAGTTCGTCACCTGCGACGTGTACGGGGCAGACCGATCCGCAAGGGGATAACTGTCCGGCGCTACAGGCGGTGTTTCACGCGGGGAGTGCCGGTTATGGTATGTCAACCGACGCGCTTGGGAATCTGTACATCTGCGATCCGGGCGACCTGAGCATCCGCAAGGTGTATACGAATACGGCGTTTCCGGCGACAGCGCCGACCGCACCCGTGACGAAGACGATTGTGCTGCACTATGGCGCGGGACTTACGCAAGCGGCGAGCAATGCACTGGTCTTTGGCAACACGGATTATGTGGCGGGTACGCCGAGCTGCGTGCTTAACGGAGACAACACCACGGATTGCACGTTGACTGTAACTCTGACGCCGACAGCGCCGGGTACGGACAATGCGACGCTGGTAACGAAGGATTCGGCGGGCAACGTGGGTGCGGTTGGCTTTACCGGTGCGGGCACGGTCGCGGCTCTGGGGCTGGACCCGGGTATTGCGACGGCAGTGGGTTCGGGATTAAGCGCACCGCAGAGCAGCTTCAACGAAGGCAACGGCAATATCCTGATTGCAGACACGGGCAACAACCGCGTGGTGCGCTACAACATTGCAGGCGCAACGCAGACGGTGATTGCGGGAACGGGCACGGCGGGCAACAGCGGCAATGGTGGTGTTGCGACAGCGGCGACACTGCGTGCTCCGAAGGCGGTGGCGGAGGCGGCTGACGGCACGATCTACATTGCCGATACGGGAAACAACCAGGTGCGCAGCATTGATCCGCGGACACAGATCATCAGCACGGCGGCGGGCGGAGCGACGGCGGTGTGCGGATGGGCGAGCGACACGCTGGGCGACGCATGCCCGGGAACACAGGCAACGTTAAATGCGCCAAGCGGACTCGGAGTGGATGGGCGAGGGAACGTGTACATCGCGGATACAGGTAATAACCGCATCCGGGTACTGGAGTATGGCAATAAGTATGTGTATGCGTTTGCCGGTGGGGCAGCAACGGTATGTGCGGGCGCGACAGATACGGTGGGTGATGGATGCGCGGCATTGCAGGCAACGCTGAGCGCACCCATCCAGTTGCGCATGGACGTGAGCGGCAACCTGCTGGTGGCGGATAGTGGCGACAACATGGTGCGGCGGTTTGCGCTGGCCAGCACAGGGCAGCCGGTGACTGCGGTGGCGGGAACGTTGAGCGCGAGCGGCGCGGGTGATGGCGGGTCGGCGACGAGCGCCGGGCTGAGCGGGCCACAGGGCATTGCACTGGACGGTGCGGGCTCACTCTACATTGCAGACACAGGGAACCACGCAGTACGCATGGTGAGCGCAGCGACGGGAATCATTACAACACTGGCGGGAACGAATGGCACCAGCGGTACAGGTACACTGCCGGGCTCAGCGGTGAGCACGCTGCTGAAGGCTCCGGGAGGTGTTGGTGTGACCGGGGCGGGCACTGTGTATGTGATGGACACCGGCAATAACCGCGCGCTGGCAATCAATCGCAATACGCTGGCGTTCAGCTTCGGTTCGGTGAACATTACGTCCAGCAGCCCGGTGCAGACGGTGGCGGTGACGAGCACGGGATCGGCGGCTGCGAGCCTGGGAACGCCGCTGGTGACGGGCACGGGCTCGACCAGCGAGTTTACGTTTGCGGCGGCGACGAACAATGGCTGCTCCGCGGCGCAACAATTGGCGGCTGGCGCAAGCTGCGCGATGACGGCGCAATATATTCCGACGCTGGCGGGAAACCATACGGCGACGTATACATTCGCGGGCAACACGGGAGTGAATGCGCCGGTGCCCTCGGTGGGTCTGACCGGTGGCGGCGTGGTGCTGGTGAAGACGACGACGGCCGTGGTGCAGACATCGCCGACGGGGAATCCGCAGTACGGACAGGCGACGGTAGCGACGGTGACGGTAACACCGGCATCGCAGGGGACAAGCGCGATCAGCGGCAAGGTAACGCTGACCATCGACGGCAACGTACAGGCGCCAGTATCTATCAGCGTGAATGGGGCGGGTAATGGCGTGGCGGCGATCACGCTGCCTGCGCTCAACGTGGGGACGCACACGATTACAGCACTGTATGGCGGAGACGTGGTGTACGGAGGCAGTGCGACTACAGCTGCGCTGAGCGTGACAGTAACGAAGGCTGCGGCGAATGTGGCGTTGGCAATTGTTCCGACATCGGCGATCCAGTTCCAGAGCGTGACCATGACGGCGACGGTGAGCGCTGCAACGGGCGGCGTGCCGACGGGGACAGTGAGTTTCCTGAACGGAACGACGGCGCTGGGCACTGGCACAGTGAACGCGAGCGGGGTGGCGACGTTTACGACAACCTCGCTGGCGATTGCGAGCTATTCGGTGGTGGCAAGTTATGCGGGAGACACGAACTTTACCGCGGGGAGCTCCACGACGGTGGCGCTGGTGGTTGCTCCCGATCCACCGGACTTCAGCGCGAGCGCGGCGGGAACAGCGCTGGGGGCGGTGCAGGGCGGGGTGGCGCAGACCACGCTGACGATTACGCCGACGAACACGCTGGTGGGGAATGTGACCTTTGGCTGTACGGGGCTGCCGGCGTATGCAGCGTGCACCTTCCAGCCATCGGTACTGCCCTTTACTCTGACGACGGATGCACCGGCGACAACGCTTCTAAGTGTGTGGACGAACGTGTCTCCGGGAGTAACGACGGCTGCTATAGCTACCCAGCGAGGACTGTGGCTGGCACTGCTGCTGCCAATGGGGCTGCTGGCGCTGGGCAGGCGGAAGGTAGGCCGGGTGTTGGTGGTGGCCTGCCTGATGGTGGCTATCAGCTTTGGAATCAATGGATGCGGGCAGGGAGCCAGGACTGGGAATGGGGTGACACCAGCGGGAGTCACAACGGTTTCAGTGGTAGTAACAGGGCCAAGTGGGCAGACGCATACCTTGCCAATCACATTTACGGTAGTGGCAAGTAAATAATTATTAAATTTAACCGTTTTTAGAGTTACAGTAGCAGTACCGAAAAAGCAGGAAGCTGGGCCCCCAGGTTTGCGCACCGCAAGGTTCGTAGATTTTGAGAACCGGGAAAGAGATTTTCCCGTTGTTCGACATATTGAGGAGAACCATTATGAACCGTACACAGATACGCATGATGAAGTCATTCGCGCTCTTGCTGGCAGGGAGTATGACGCTGGCACTCACGGGTTGTGCATTGGGGGGCTACACGGTTTCGCCTGCAGGGAATGAGGCGGGTGCAGGTGTGCAGGGAAGCGCGATTCGCGGCGTGGCGCATGGTGGCCAGACGCCGATTGCCGGGGGCAAAGTGTATCTGTTTGCGGCAGGCGCTCCAGCGACGGGCGGCGGCTATGGCGTGGGTGCGACCTCGCTGCTGACAAGTGCGGTACTGACTCCTCCGACGGGCTATACCGCGGGCGGACAGGACGGGAGCGGCAACTACTATACGGTGACGAATGCAACCGGGTACTTCACCATCTCGGGCGACTATACCTGCCCGACGATCACAGCGAATAGCGTGACCTATCCCGCTGAGCTGTACCTGCTGCTGACGGGTGGCGATTCCGGCGGTGGGGCGAATGCGAACATTGCTGAAATTGCGGCGCTGGGACCATGCACTGGAGGATCGAACCTGGCAGGGGCGATTCCGTTTGTGGTGGTGAACGAAGTGACGACGGCGGCGGCAGTGTATGCGTTGCAACAGTTCATGGCTGCGCCAACGACGACGCAAGGGAAGGTGATGATCGGCGCACCGGCAACCAATCTAGTCGGGTTGCAGAATGCATTCACGACGGCGGGGAACCTGGCGGACATTACGCAGGGCACGTCGCCGACGACCATTGGCACAGCGACTCCGGAGAGTGACAAGCTCTACACCATCGGCAACATTCTGGCGCACTGCGTGAACTCAACAAGCATCGCCACGGATTGCAACGCGCTGTTCTCAAGCGTGATGCCGGCGGGCACGGCGCTGAGCACGAAGAATGTACTGGCGAGCACGGTGAATCCACCGCTGGATACGGTAGCTGCGACTTGGTACATGGCGCAGTTTCCTGCAAACGTAGGCGGCGCGAGTTGCGGCACGGCGGGTGGAGCGTTTCAATGTGCAGGAGGGGTGAGCGCTCCATGGTCCGCTAATGTATTGGCATCAGAGCCGAACGACTGGACGCTGGCGGTGGGGTATGCGCCGAAGCTGGCGGGTGTGCAGGCAGTGTTTGACCCCACTTACATAGCGCTGGATTTTTACGGCAATGCCTGGATCACGAGCTATGGCTCGACGACGGGCGTAGTGGGCTTGTCGCCTACAGGGTCAGTGATGGTTGGACCGGTGGGTAGCTATACGGTGACAGCGAACAGCGGATATGCCGCGAATCTGGTGACGACGTATGGCATCACTTCAGCGGTATCGTATACGCGCACGATGAACCATCCGAAGGAGATCCGGGTGGATAGCCTGGGCAATGCGTGGCTGGCGGACTGGAATAGCTCGCTGACAACCAACCAATCGGCTATCTCCGGTGGTACGTTCAGTTGCCCAACCAGCCCATGTGTCTTCGGCACGGTGGCCATGTTCCCGGCGGCGACAGGGCCGGGCGTGGCGAGTGCGAGCGGTGTGAGCGGCTTCTATGTGGGAGAGTTCCCATATGGATTGGCTGGTGACGCCAACGGCAATATGTACATTACCCTGGCGGGTGGCAGTACGACGTATGGATCGAAGGCAGTAGGAAAGATCAATGCGGCAGGCACGTATACGCTTGGAGCGGCTGTTGGAACGCATCCGTACACGGTGGTGGTGGACAACAATACGACGGCGACGAACGGGCCATTGGTGTGGGTGAACGATCAGTCCGGCTGCACGGCTACTGCGGGGGGTGATGCATCGGTCGTGGTACAGATGACGTCAGTCACGATGGCGACGACAACTGTATCCGGGTTGACGGGAGCGAACACGGGTTGCATATCGGGAGTGCATGACAAGATCACGGCGTCTACGGGTGCGATCCTGGGCATAGCGTTTGATGCGAACAATGGTCTATGGATGGTGAACTCCGCTTTTCAGGCCAACGGTGGAACCGCCGGCACGACGGGCGCGATGAACAGTCTGACGTATGGGTTGACTACGGTGACGTCTGGACTGGCATCGGTTTCAACGACGGACACGACGAAGAGCATCATGACGGCATCCGCGGCGGCTGCGCCGGGGCTGGGCGGCATGAGCAATCCGCAGTTCGTGGCGATTGACGGTCTGGGAAATGCATGGGTATCGAACCTGGGCTTTGCGGCGAACACGGGTTATACGACGACGTCACCGGTGAGTGAGTTCAGCGTGAGCAATGCGGGCACAGCGTCGATGGCAATCAACGCACTCTCCGGCACGAATGGCTTTCTGCATAACGAAGCCGGCTCGCAGATTGCGAGTTCTGAAGGGGTGGGGATCGACCTCTCGGGCAATGTATGGGTGACGAACACAACCAGCGGCGGCACGAACTATGTGACGGTGCTGGTGGGCGCTGCTGCGCCGACGAATCCGGTTATTCCCGGCAAGCTAGGCGTGCTGCCGTAAACGAATCTGCGGATAAACGAAGCATGGTGTTGGTGAGGGAGCTGTGTTGAAGATGCGTAGCGGTCAATGGCTGGTGGCGTGCGTGCTGGGAGCGATCCTGGCAGTGAGTGGACGGGCGTTTGCACAGAATTCCGGCGGCAGCGTGACGGGCAAGGTGCAGGATGCCAGCGGCGCTGTGGTGCAGGGCGCGGCAGTGACGCTGACCAGCTCTGACCAGGGCACCGTTCGCAAAGCAACTACCAATGAACGTGGCGAATTCAGCTTTCCGGAGACGACGCCGGGTACGTACAGACTGCGTGTGCGGGTGCAGGGGTTTGAGGCGTATGTCATCGAGGGGCTGAAGGTTGAGACGGACCAGGAGACACGGGCGGATGCGCACATGGTACTGGGATCGGTGCAGACCGAGGTAGTGGTGGACTCTTCTGGCAGCACGGTGGATACGCGATCAGCCACGGTGGGCGTGCTGATCGAGAAGAAGCTGGTGGAGGATCTACCGCTGGAATCGGGCAATGTGGTTGCGCTGGCGGCATTGCTGCCCGGTGTGAGCAGCGTGAATGCTCCGGCGACGTTTACTTCCGATGTGGGCGGGCCAACGTATACCGTATCGGGCTCACGCGTGAACCAGAACCTGTTTCTGCTGGATGGCGTGCTGTGGAACAACCTGTACCTGAATACCGGGCTGAATTTTCCTCCGCGCCAAGGATTACAAGAGGTCAGTGTGCTGCTGAACAACTACAAGGCGCAGTATGGGCGCAATGTGGGCAGCATCTATAACGTGATCACGAAGTCGGGCACGAACACGGTGCATGGGCAGGTGTGGGAGTATCTGCAGAACACGGCGTTGAATGCGGCGGACTATTTTACGCAGATCAATCCGAAGCTGATCGCGAACGAATTTGGATTCACGGTGGGCGGGCCTATGGTCCGGGACAAACTCTTCTATCAACTGACGTACCAGGATCTGCGGGTAGAGGGTACAAATATCGGTAATTTGTATTCGCCCAGCGCTTTGGAGCGAGGGTTGCAACCAGACGGGACAACGCCACATCCATGCTCGGCAACGGGGCCCTTTGCGGGGCAGCTACAGTGCGCCGACTTCACGACAGACATTAACCTAGCTGCAAATCATACCGGAGCGTCGACGATCGTGAATACGCTTTACGACAATGGCAAGGGCTATGTTCCGTATGTGACGAGTATGTACAACGCGGCTTATACGCAGGGGGGCGGCACGCTGGCGACGGGACAGGACTCTCCGTGCGTGGCGCTGTTGAAGAGCGTGCTGGCGGCGAATCCGGGGACAAAAGGAAAATACTTTTCAACGCCTGAGGTGCCGAGCGTTTGCTTCAACCCGGTGATACAGAGCCTGATCTCGCATGGCTACGTGCCGCTGCCGGACCATTACAATTCGTCAGGACAGTTCATCGTTTCCACGCAGGCAAAGCTGCCGCGCAATGACCAAAACGCAATGCTGCGGTTGGATTATCACCTGGGCAGACATAATCTGGATGCGCGCTACTATCAGCAGAACGCGGATGACCACCTTGCTCCGGGCGTGGCGACGGGATCGCAGGTGGGCGGCGTGCTGGGGGCATCAACGGGCAACGCCGCGTATGACATTGCGTACGACACGGGCAAGAACCGGCTGGGCGCGATCAGCGATACGTTTGTGATGACATCAAACTTGCTGAACGTAGCGCGCGCGGCATACAAGCGCTATGTGTTCGTGCAGTTTCCGACAGACCAGACGACGCTTTCGACGCTGGGCGCGAGTATGTCTCTGCCGGGGCATCCAACGTTGCCATACTTTGGCTTGAGTGGACGCATGACGCTGGGCACGCAGAACGAGGGATACCAGAACAAGGTGAATGGCAGCGTCCAGCTGGACGATACGGTGACCTGGACGCATGGCAACCATACCGTGATGGCAGGGGTGGAGTTTCTGCGGTTGGAGTACTTGAACCACACGGAGAATCCGGGCGAACTGGGATACTCATCCACCTATTCAGGACTGAATGTTTCAGACTTTTTACAGGGATTGCCGGAGACGAATTATTTTTCAAGTCCGCTGTTGCTTTCCGGGCAGGAGCACGCTCTCTACCTGTTTGCGCAGGACGACTGGCGGGCTTCGGCGAAGCTGACGCTGAATTTTGGATTGCGCTATGAACTGCCGTTCCAGTGGTACCAGCCGAAGGGGAATGCGCAGACATTTATCCCAGGGTTCCAGTCCACGCGTTTTACGGGTGCGCCGGGTGGCCTGGCGTTCACCGGAGATCGTGGGATCGGGAAAGCCGTAGCGAAGACCGATTATAACGAGTGGCAGCCGCGGCTGGGCTTTGCGTATGACATCTTTGGCAATGGTAAATCTTCACTGCGCGGCGGGTTTGGCGTCTTCTTCGATGCGATCAATGCGAACGTGGTAAGCGCAGGGCAGCCATTCTATTTCACGTATCAGTATGCGACGCCCCCGGGTGGAACTTCAGTGCCGCTGCTTTCGTTCTCGGCGATACCGGGGGACAGCACAGCGGCGAATCCGGTATTTGCAGGGCCATACTCCATCATTTATCCAGACCAGAACTTCCGTACGCCGTACGTGATGGCATCTAATTTTGGTATTCAGCAACAGGTTGGTGCGAAGGGCGTGCTGGAGGTGAACTACGTACTGCGGCTGGGGCGAAAGGGAACGATTCCGGTGGACCGGAATCCATCGATCTATGACTGTAGCGGAGCCTACTTCCAACTCGACCCGGTTACGTATTGCACGGGAGCAGCGGCAACAGCAGCATCGTATGCAGCGCGGGCGCGCTATCCCGGATACAACGCAAGTGGCAACAGTGTGGTGGACCTGGAGAGCGTTGGCACATCGAACTACAACGCACTGCAGGCGCAGTTTCGGGAGAAGGCCGGCAAGAAGCTGACGATGCTGATGAGCTATACGTATGCTCGCTCGCTCGATCTCTCATCGGTAGGAACATCGCTGAGCAATGCGGTGCCGAATCCGGACAACGTGAGCAGTCAGTATGGACCTTCCGATAACAATGTGACGCACAACTTCACTATGGGATGGTCGTACCATCTGCCGATGCTGACGCATGGGTTCGCGCCGGTGCGGCAGGTGCTGAACAACTGGGTCTATAGCGGTATCTACTCGGTGCGGACAGGGTTGCCATTCAACGTAGTTGCGAATGGCGATCCATCGCTGAATAATGAGCCGAATCAGCGGCCGAGCCTGGCACCGGGTGCGAACCCGCTGCTGCCGGGAAACCGGCATCGCGCCGACAAGGTGAAGGAATGGTATAACCCCACGGCATGCACGAGCGCACAGTTAACTACAGTGCCGAATTGCATGTGGTTGATTCCGGACAAGGGAGTATTGGGCACATATTCGAGAAACAAGATGGTAGGGCCGGGATTTACGCGCATTGATATGACGCTCGGACGGATCATCCCACTGGCGAAGATACGACGAGGGAGCAGCCTGACGTTGCGGGCAGAGGCGTTTGACGTATTCAACACGCCCAATCTGAATAATCCAGGCCGAGTGGTTTCTGCCACCAGCAGCGCAGGTGGTGGTGTAGTAACGACAACGTATGGGAGTAATACTGTTGCGGGGCCGGTTGGACGCCGGATGCAGCTTTCAGCCACATACTATTTTTAGCGGTTAACTATCGATATTTGCCGTTGAAAGGAAACCATTCGCGAAAAGCAGGGTTTTAATAGGATAGAAGCGGCCCGGGAGGGTGGCTTCGTCTTTTAAGGGGAAGTTCGCGAGTGGACTTGCACGGTAAACTTTGATTGTTAGACTTGTAACGCTGGGAATTTTGACAGCGCAGGAGCGCCAGATGGCTGAAGCGATAGTGGAGAAGCAGACGGAGGCTGAAATCGGCCTAAAGGTGATTCCACGGGTGTCACTGAAGGATAAGGCAGTGCAGCGCATCCGCGAGGCGATTGAGCGGGGCGAACTACAGGCTGGAGAGACGCTGACCGAGCTTGGACTGGCGCGAAAGCTGGGAGTAGGACAGCCTACGATTCGTGAAGCGCTGCTGGAGCTGGAGTTCCTTGGCTTCATTGAGCGGCAGGGACCGCGCAAGACACGGGTGACGCAACTCTCTCGGAGGGCAATTCACGACATTTACCTGGTGCGTATGCGGCTGGAGACGCTGGCAGCGGAGCTGGTGGCGAAGAAGAGCAGCGAAGAAGATCTGAGCGAACCGTGGAGCGCGGTAGGACGGATGGAAGCGGCGGCGAAGATTGGCGATGCGATCAACTTCTACCAGGCGGACCTGGGATTTCATCGCGCGCTGTGGAAGGCTGCCGCTAACGAGAGCCTGCAATCGTGCCTGGAACAGCTGGTGCCGAAGCTGATGACGTTCAGCATTATTCAGAAAGCAGATCCAGCGCCGGCGAAGTTGATGGCAATCGCACAGGTACATCGCAAACTGCTGGAGACCATTGCCACAGGGAACGTGGAAGAGACCGTGCGGCAGATGTCCGACTCCATGAAGAATGCGTTGGAAGATGATGAACAGCTGCCGGGACTGGACTAGATAATTGAGTGAGCGGCGCAGATCGAAGGCTTGCTTGAGTGCCGGGGTTGCGCTGTGCTTTGCAATATCGGGCTGCCTCGTACCCAGCGTCAGCGGGCAGAAGATGTTCACCGATCCTGATGGGACGCCGCACAATGCCAAGCTGGGTAATGTGAGTTGGAAGAGCAGTAGCACGGTTCATATTGCGATGGCCGGCGATTCGACGGTACAGAATTCTTCTGATTGGGCCCGGGGTTCGCTTCCATGCTCAAGCCAAACGTGGAATACCTAAACCTCGTGCGCGGTGGCCGCAGTTCCTGAACCTTTCGCGAAGAGGGCCGCTGGACGCCGACTCTCGCATTAAAACCTGACTATCTGCTCATTGGCTTCAGCCACAATGATTCCAACGCCAAGGCGAAGGACCGCTACGTGACGCCAGTAGATTTCATGAAGAATATGACGCGCTTTGTGGACGGAGCACGCGCTGAGGGGATCAAGCCTATCCTCATGACGAGTGAGACTTTTCGTCGCTGGGACAAGCAGGGGCATTTGAAGACCGTGGATGATGTGGAAGTCTATGAAGCGATCATTCGCACAGTAGGCAGGCAGAAGAAAGTCCCTCTGCTTGGCGTCGATGCGATCACACGCGAGTTCTATCTATAGCGGGGCGCAGAAAAACTCAAGTCCTATTCCGCCATCTAGCAAGATGGATTGATCGACGAAATCCATGTAACGCGGCGGGAGGCCTCGCAATAGGCGTGTTTGTAGCGGAACAGGCAAAGACTCAACTTCCTAAGTTGGCTGCTTTGATTGAGTCATTTAGAGGCATGGAAGCCAATGCGGTGAGTGCTGCCTGTACCTGGGGCGCTGTGCATAGAGCTATGGTCATCAGGCCGCTGCTAACATAATGCGGTGTGGCTTCAGGTAAGAATGGAGACAGGGTTGCGTTCAGAAATTGTACTTCTCATCGTGGCAGCAGTGGCTACCACCCCGGCATGGTCTGCGAGTGGTGCGGTAAAGACCGGAGACGCCGTAGAAGTTCGCATCAATTGGAATCATGTGGTGCGGGTTTCCGAGACGATTCCAACGACACAGCATCTGGCGAATGCCATGACCGTCCGCAGCAATCCGCTGAATAAGCCATTGCTCAAAGCTCTGCGAGATCTGCACACCGACGATACGCGATTGCAGTTGTGGTATTCGGTTCCACTGCAGGCTGTTGCGGAATTAAAAGAACCGACGGCAACCAAGACGTTCTGGGACTTCCGCGCCATGGACCCGGTGGTGATTGATTTTTTTGCGCATACCAAGGGCGCGCGACACATCAACATGGGAACAATCCCGCGGTGGATGTTCAATGTGCCGCCGGTTGCGCTCCCCAGCGATCCGGCAGCCACGCTTTATGCCTACACCGATGGGACGAAGGGGGAACTGCTTAAAGATTCAACGGGGCGGCAGTTCGCAGAGTTTCAGGTACGGCTCTTCCAGTGGTACACGCAGGGAGGCTTTACCGATGAGATCGGGCACTACCATAGGTCGGGGTATCACTTCAAAATCGATTACTGGGGTGTACTGAATGAACCATCCGCAGAAAACAAGATATCCGTTGAAGAATACACGAGGATATTCGATGCGGTAACAAAGGCGATCCACGCGATTGATCCGAACGTGCAGTTTATCGGTCCTGAAACAGTTGGCCCACGATATGTACTTTCGTTCGCGCGCTACTTCCTAAATCCAAAGAACCACGATCCCGATGCTCCGCCAGTGCAGTGGTTCAGCCTGCACAACTATGTGTTGGCGGATAATAATCCCGCATCATGGCAGGATAGTTATTTTAGCGGACCGATGAATCATTTTGGTGCGTCTTCTGGCGCCTATGCGGAGCAACTGCGTGAGCTTATTCAAGTACGCGATGAGCTTTCGCCGAAAACAAAGATCGCCATTGACGAGTTGGGAACATTTGACAGGATCAAGCCGGGAGACGACATCGCGAAGACGGAGGAGCCGTATAGCGCGTATAGCCCGCTCTACTGGGTGGCGTCTGGCGCGAACTGGGCAGCCAACTTCATCACGGCGGAAAAACTAGGGATTCCGTTGATCAGTATGACGCAGATGGTTGGAGCTCCCACACAGTCTGAATCCTGCTCGATGATCAACTGGGACACGGCACGGCCAAATGCTCATTACTGGACGCTGAGCCTGATACATAGCCACTTTGGCCCCGGCAATAAGCTGATTGAAACTGAATCGTCGTCGGCTGATATTCTGGCGCAGGCATCCAGCACCTCTTCAGGGCAAGAAGTACTTCTGGTGAACGCAAGCAATCGTACAGTCAGTGTGAGTTTGAAGGAGACGGGGACACGGGTGCATTTGAGGCTGGATGTGGTTGACGAGGCATCAGGAGAACAGCCGCCTCGGCGCGAGCACCCGGCGGATAACCACATCACACTTTCTCCATTTGCCGTCGCCGTGGTGACGATGGACGGAAAGTAGGGCTGGACCGTCAAGACCAGTTCAGATCAGGTAG
>JARLFX010000034.1 GCA_031296355.1 Acidobacteriaceae bacterium | reverse complement strand
GTAACGAAGAACTCTCCCAGAGCAAAACGGAAGAGCGTATTGGATTGAAGCAAACGAATAAACCAGATGCGCAGAGATAGACGAAGAAAGGAAATCCGTATGGCGGAAAGTGTACCCACTCGAACATAAATATGTCCACAAATTTCGCGGCTACTCCCTCCGCAACTGCTAACACAGCCGCAGTGGAGGGAGTAGAGAGTAGGTAATGATTCAGTTATCTTGTTCCGTGAATAATTATGTTTATTGCAATCCCAAATCAGCCAACTGTTTAGGATTCGCCTCATCGACCGCCAGCAGGTTATGGCATACCGTGCAATCGTTGGTGATTGTCTGACCGTCCTTGGAGGTGTGATTTCCGTCGTGGCAGCGGAAACATCCCGGGAAGTTATTGTGCCCCATATTATTGGGATAAGTTCCCCATTTCACCTTCATATCTGGAAAGATGTTCCGTGTGTAGATCGCCACCAGAGTCTTTGCGGCAGCGTCCACCTGACCACGCTGGGCGTTCCACACGGCAGGATATTGCGTTCGGTAGAAATCATCGAGTCCAGAAATAATCTTTGAGGCCGCTTCGGACTGCGATGCATACTCAGCCTGAATCAATTCCAGACCTTTTTTGTGTACGCCTGGCAGAGCCGGATTCGGACTTCCATCAAGCATCGCCTCGTTGAGGGCGTCCTGTGCCGTCGGAAAGACATGGGTCGCCTGATTATGACAGTCCATGCAGTCCATCTGTCGCGTTACACCCTTTACCGGCCCCTTCCAGTCCGAACTTACAAACTGCGTAACAGAGCCGTCCGCGTTGTGTTTGTTGACCGCAATAATAGTCTGGTAACTCGAGTCGGTCGCAACATACTCGTATCGATCCAGATGGTGTCCATGAATTCCGCTCATGTGCGAGAGCGAATCGACTCCGCCTAGATGCAGCACCAGAACCGTGCGCGTCAAAGAGTTCTTCTCATCGTCGCCGTAGGCTGTCTTCACCAACAACTTCTCGCCTACAAACCGCGTTGGCGAATGACAGGCCTCGCAAGTCGCTCGAGCCGGACGTAGCGCCGAAAGTGGAGCCAGAATGGGACTGGGATAATTCCCCAACGTCACTTCAAGTAGTTGTTTTGTGCCATTGACCTTAGCCTGCACAGCCGCAGAAAATCCAGAGCCAATGTGACACTCGACGCACGCCACATGCGAGTGTGGGGAGACCTGATAGGCCGTCCACTGCGGAGCCATTACATGACAACTCTGCCCACAAAAATTAGCGGAATCCATGTAGGAGACCCCGCGATAACTAGCCGTGCCTACAATGACAAAATTGATAAAAGTTGCTGCCACTACAAATTCAATTCCGCGTCGAAAAACCGGGTCCTTTAAATCAATCTGCGGATAGACCGAGGGCAGTTCTCCCAGAGCCTTGAGCTTCCTTCGCCGCTTCCAGATTCCGACAGGAATAAGAATAAGACCAAGTACAAATAACCCAGGAAGAAATAAATCAAAAATAATGCCAAGATAGGGATTGGACGAGCCACCATGTCCAAATATATTGACAACCCAGAAGCCAATTAAAACAATGGCGGACGCACTCGTTAGTGCGCCGCCAATCAGGCTGATCCAGTTGTTCCCATAAAAGAGAACAGGGCGAAGGTTCTTTTCCAACTTGCTGAATTGAGACATTCCGCCCCCCTGAATCGATAGCTTGTATCTACTACTTTTGCAAGGTCCGAATGTAGGTGACGACGTCCTTGATCTGTGCATCCGTCAGTTTACCCTTGTAGGCTGGCATCTTTCCCTTACCATTCGTGGTCGCCTCGATAAGCTCCGCACTCGTTGCCTTGACCAACTCTGGCGACTTGAAGGGCGGAACCTTCATCCCAGCATTTCCCGTACCCGCAGCGCTATGACACATCGCACACTTGGCCTTATAGGTATCTGCACCTGATCCCTGTGCAAGAGTTCCAGTCGCAGTCGTAGCTGCCATCGCAAGCACCAGCGTAAATCCCATCCCCATTTTCATCGACACTCTCCTTTATTACCTTCCGGCTATTCTAGCGTATTTTTTCAAGACATGGTGCTGCGCTCAGAACTCATAATGGATTGCAAGAGTTACGTTATTTGCGTGGAAGTTCCGTGGCGCAGTCAATCCAGAAGATGGCTCCATCAATCCGGTTGGACCGGCCAGAGTGGAAGAGTTACAAGGAACAACGACGGCGGCGGCAGACGTCGCAGTACTACAGAACGGAGCGCCCGAGGGGCCTCCTTCGCCATAGCCGAAGTAGTTATACTCCGCCCTCCAAACCAATCCAGGATGTACTGTCCATGCCACGTTCACATACGGAGACTGATATGCAGACTGCAACGAGCCATTGACCTGCTGCGCATCGTTAAAAAACTGATTGCCGCTCACCGCGCTGATGCGATAGCCCGCAGCCGAGCGTATCACCTTGATCGGGGAGTAGGTAACTCCAATGGAGGCGTACTGTGTCGGCGCATCCATAAAGTCCTTGACCGGACCCCAGTCCCCAGGAGTGTTTGGGCAAATATTATTTGCGCCGGAGCTTGTGGTCGATGCTGCTCCCGGCAGGGTAGCACTGGCCCCATTCAGATAGCAGGCATTGGTAGAAATATAGACATCATTGTATGAGTAATTGAAATCGAAGCCGTAGTGCTCGCTCGGCGTCAGCGCGACTCCCATACTCACATTGCGGCTGTAATCGACGTGCTGAAGCGGCCCGTCTGCGGGGGCAACTCCTGTATTGTTGGTGTTGTTATGCCGTTCCAGATCGTTGTAGGCGCCAGAGATCGTCGCCCAGGACTTCGGCCTGTACATCGTATGGACGCGGTAGTGCTGCAACTGCCGTGGACTCATCGGCGTGAACGCGTTGTCATCGTATGCCGCTTCGATTGATCCGTTGATCTCCCAACGATTTGTGGGTCGCAGAGCCGCATTGAGAATTCCCGCATGTTCATCCATGTCGATCACCAAAGCATTTACGCCTGTCCCTGCGTTCTGAACGATCTCGTGTGTGCGATATCGGTAGGTGAGCGCAAGCGTGGCGCGTGGCGAGGCGTCCCAGGTGACCGTCGCGTTGTTGGTCAGATACTTCTGACCAAAATAGCCGTTCAGCGGAGTGCCGCCGGGATTGCCGGTGATACTGAAAGCTGCACCCGATACCAGTGTTCCAGAGTAGTTGATAGTCTCATTGGGGTTCGTTGGCGTATTTGCAGTTACCCCCGCAGAGATATTGGATAGCCCAGGCTGGTGAACATTCGAGAAGTCAACCTGATCGGAGAGGGCGATCGTCTTGGTCGCCTGCCATGTAATGCCGTAGTCGAGGCCTACAACCCTCCGCTGTACGTTCGCATTTCCGGTAAACGTCGCCGAACGCATCATGCCATCCAACCCAGTCCATTTCTCATAGAAATTTACCAGATTGCTGTTGCCTACCGAGTAGCGCAGATCTCCATTCATCGCAATATTCTTGATATCCGAGCTTTGCAAGCGGAACATCTCCGTTGGGTAGATGCTACGCGTCGGTTGCAATCGCGAATAACTCGTAATCACATCGCATGCAGGATTGATAATGGGCAGTCCGCCAGGAGTCGCCGGAGCACTGAAGATCGTATAGGTACTCGAACTGGTGTATGCACTGCCCATGCTGGCCGTGTTGCAGGCTGCGCTCGTGTACGGAGTAGCTAGAGCGTCATAGTTACCCAACGCAACCGGAGTTCCGTCGGCCTCCTGTGCGATGAAGTCGCTCGGCGCCAGCGTGAAGTAGGAGTCCGCCTTGTAGTGGTCAATTTGCTCTTCAAAGGTCAGCTTGGTGTGCTGCCAGGGCTTCCAATCGACCGCGCCCATAAAGTCATCCGTACTATTGCGCTGATACTCAATTAACTGAGCGTCATACTTGCCGATCGACCTGCTAGGCGACATGCTCGGCCCCTGAAAGATGTTCTGGGAGTAGCCAACCCGGAACGTCACCTTGGAGAGCGGCAGGATCGTCAGATTGGTATCCGTCATCCGGCGCACGGTGTTAAACATCAGCTCAGAATCGAGTTCCTGTGGCCACGCAACCGATGCGGCGGTCGCAACGTTGCTGGCCACTCCATACGGTGCGCTCAAAACCGGGGTGTCCGTGTTGCCCAGCAGGTTGTAGTCAAAGTACTGGCGATCCCGACGAAAGGTTCCACTAAACTCGTAGAGCTTGCCCTTGGAGAGGTCCATCTTGGCAAAGTTATTCGGATCGCCGCCAAAGCCAGAACTGAAGATCGACAGAGAGTCCAGCAACGGGTGCTTGGTCCCCTCAGCGGCATGCATGGTGAAGGTCTCGCCCAGCACACGCGGGCCGGACTGGATGTTGACCAGCGTGTCGTACATGGCTCCGCTACCGATTTTATTGACGATGTGCCCACCCAGATCAGCCGTCTGGTGGATCACGTAACCATTCTGCAACGCCTCTGTTGGAGCCGCTGGGGTCTGACCGAGTGAGGCAACCGCCGTCAACGCAAGAAGAGCGATCCCGATGCTCTCGGCGCTCCGAGTCACGGTCGCTCCAGAGAGCTGTCTCATGGATAGCCTGAAGAGGGGTAGCCGAGAGATCCTGTTTGTTTTCATCATCTCAAGCCTCATTGAATAAAATATGGCCAATATCAAATCTCTAATCTGTCTGCAACGTGGAGTATTGAACTTCTGTCCGCGCCGTCCGGTGCTAACCGAACGACGCGGCGATATTCTTTACCGAATGAAAGCCGGATTGATGTTGGATCCGTGAATCATGGTGTGGCAGTTTACGCATGGAGGTCGATCTGCCGATCCTGCGTTCATCCCATGCACCGTTCCCGCAGCGACCGGGCTATGACACTGGTTGCAGAGTTGATTGATATTGGCAACATTCAATAACCGCGGGTTTTGCGATCCATGCGGAGTGTGGCACCCCATGCATCCCTCCCCCTTGACTGCAGCGTGTTCGAAGACGAAGGGACCGCGCGTCTCGGTGTGGCACTTGGTGCAGACCGCATTCATATCGGCGGTAGACTTCACATTGTTGGCCCCGAAGGTTCCATGAGCGTCGTGACAGTCGCTGCACTTCAGCAACCCCTCATCCACCTTGTGATGGAAGGGCATGGCGAAGGCTGGCTTCACGTCGGCATGGCAGCTATAGCAGAGCTTGGGCTGCGAGGCCTTCAGTAGATGCTCCTCAACTCCAGGATTATGAACGCTATGGCATCCGCTGCAACTCACTCCACCCTTGGCGTGGGGAGAACGTGCAAAGTTGGGATGCGCTCCGGCATGACAGCCCAGACAGGTCGCATCGACCTGCTTGGCCGAAGCCTTGCTGAGCTGAACGATCTTGGTGACGTCTCCGCCGCCCTCAACGTGCTCCCGCCCTGGCCCGTGACAGCTCTCGCAGGTCGCGCCCGTACCGTTGTGCATCAACGCAAGCCGCGAGTGTGGATTGCCGCTAAACTTCTTCACCACGTCAGCGTGACAGTTGGCGCAGACCTCCGAGCCGACAAAATCGGCGGGGTTTGCGGCAGCAGCTTTGGGAGCCGCGACGGCCTTCTGACTCCCACTTGCCGCATACAGGAGTCCGGCTCTGGTCGAGAGTCCCGGCAGCAACGCAATCAAAGCTACATAAAATAAAAGACGTTTCATTCAGCCCCTCCACGGAATAATCCGTACAGACTGTGTTGCAAAATTGCGAAACTTCGCCGACCCCATGGTCAAGTTGAACAACAGTAGTACGACGAACTGCCCATAGGATGTGATAAGGATCACGCACTATGAAAGCATAGGCAAACAAAAAAAGCTACATAATTATTTCCACCGCCACCACCTATACACGCCTCTCCATACAGGTCGATTCTGGATCATTTTGCCGTTCCATTTTCCAAGATCAGGATCACCGCGATTGTCATTCTGAGCGCAGCGAAGAGTCCCCGCATTCGCTCGCGCAGCAACACTCTATCCCCTTTACGAAACTGCTCTATTTAGGAAGAATTGCTTCCAGCGCATTGCGCAGTTCGTCTGCACTGAGGCTATGAATCTGTAGCGTCTTGCTGCGATTACTGGCTCCCGTCAGCAGGCTGACACGCGCCCGTGGCAGGCGAAGCTGCTCGGCGAGGAAGATGAGCAGCGCCTGATTCGCACGGCCATCGGTGGGTGGGGTGGTAAGGGAGATCTTGAGAGCCCCATCATGAACTCCGGCGATGGCATTGCGACGCGCTCCCGGATGAACGCGAACCGCAAGGCTGCATCCAGCGGCGTTATCTCGGATTAGCAAAGAGGTTTGTTGCGCGTCCATATTTACACCTTTGCGTCTCAACAAAAAGCCTCCCAGAGCGTCTGGGAGGCTTTTGTATAGAAAAGCAGACAGCCACTACATCGTGACGCCGCCAGCGTTCTTCTCTTCCTTCTTCTGTTCGTTTGCCTTGCGCGCTCCCATGGCCTTCTGCGTCCACATGTCGGTCTGGGCGAGGTCGGCCTTGCGAGCTGCGTCGTTGCCGCACTCCAGATCAGCCTTGCGGCGGTACGTCAGTTGAAGATACTGCATCGCGTCGTCGTAGTTGGGGTTCAGATCGACAGCCTTGTTCAGAACCTGAATAGACTCATTGACCAGAGCGGTATTGGCAACCTGCATCTTTGCGCATGCGCCCTTGGTCATCTTGGTGTTGCCATCGCCCTTGTCGGTCAAACCATCTGCGGCCAGAATCGCGACGGCGTTCTTGTACGCCAGCGTCCAATCGACAAATCCAATAATGTAGTAGGCCTCTGGATCCGTTGGCGCAACCTTGATAACCTTCTGCTCAAACGCCTTGGCCTCGTCGAACTTCTGGATATTGCGATCAATGGAGGCAATCTGCTTGAGTGCCGTCAGGTCGTTCGGGGTCTTCGCCAACACGGCATTGAAGCCATCCAACGCCTTCTGCGCCAAAGCCAGATTGTCCGGCGTCTGCAGGTTTGGAACCACCTGATAGGCATACGAGGTTGCCAAATACAGTTTGGCGTTATCGGAGGCCGGATCGAGCTTCACTGCATTCTGGAAGTTGTTCACCGCTTCCTCATACTGAGCGTTCTTGAACGCGGCGACCCCCTTGTTAATCTGGTCACGCGACTTCAGTTTGTCGCAGCCGGTCGTTGTTCCAAGCAGTACCACTAATCCAAGCAAAACCGGAGTTCGTAAAGTCAATTTCATGGCGCGGGGAGTCTCCTTCGATGAGGCGCATAGCCTAAGTGCAAAATACATATTGGTCGTACTTATCCAAACGATTGTAATGGCTGAATGCATGCACTGACCAGTGACAGAGGTCACTCTTAGATTAATCTTTGCAATTGCACTGCATTCAGCCGAATAAAACCTGTCTCACTTACCAATTTCCCTACATTATGGATCGACAACCAAGCCGGGTTTCACTCCGAAGTCTGCTCATACAATTCTTCCATCGCGAATATGCACTGACCGGCTGGCATAGGCCGCCGCCTCCGCGTCGTGCGTAATCATCAGAATCGTCTGTCCGGTTCGCTCGTTCAAGTCCTTCAATAGCTTCAACACGGCGGCCGAGTTCTGGCTGTCCAGATTTCCCGTCGGCTCGTCGGCCAGCAGAATCGCCGGATTGTTCACGATTCCCCGCGCAATCGCCACCCGCTGCTGTTGCCCGCCAGAGAGCGCCCGCGGCTTGTGCTTCAGCCGGTCGTCGATCCCCAGCAGCTTCAGCACGTCCATGAACTCCGCCGAAAACTCGGTCGAGCGCCCGCCAATGTACTCCACAATCTTGATATTGTCCTCGGCTGAGAGCGTGGGCAGCAGATTGTACTTCTGAAAGACAAAGCCCACGGTCGTCTTGCGCAGGTCGGTTCTCTCCGCTGTGGTCATCCGAGCCAGATCCTGCCCGTCGATCACCACCGTCCCCGCGCTCGCCGGAGTCAATCCGCCAAGTATATGAAATAGCGTAGACTTGCCCGATCCCGACGCGCCCACTATGGCCACGAACTCGCCCCGCGCGATCTCCAGATCCACTCCGCGCAGCGCATGAACCTCCACATCGCCCACGCGATAGACCTTGGTCAGCCCACGCACCTCGATAATCGGGTCCGCAGTTCCCTGCCCGCCCTTCGCCTCTACCGCCTTCACCAAAACCTCGCCCTCACTCATACGACAGTGCCTCAGTCACATCCTGTTTCACGGCCTTGATTCCCGGAACCACTGCACCCAGCAGCGCGCCCACAATGGCGATTCCACCCGCAATCGGCCACCAGAAGTACACCGTCTCCTGCACCAGACTGGCCGGAACCAGATGCTTCATCAGCCACTGCGTTCCATAGGTCAGCAGGATGCCGACAAACGTCCCCATCAGCGCTAGCAGCAGCGTCTCGCGGAAGAGCAGTTGCAGCACAAACCACCAGCCGCCGCCCACCGCCTTCAGAATTCCAATCTCGCGCGTTCTCTCCAGCACCGCCGTATACATCGCCATAAAGACCACGATGAATCCGACGATCACGGCCACGCCGATCACCACGCCGATGAACTCCTTCAGCATTCCCACATTGCTGATCGACAGCATCGAGGTCAGCTCCTCCATGGTGTAGATCGGATAGCCCGGCAGTCTGTCCTTCAGCAGCGCCACCACCGCATCGGCCTGCTTCGGGTCGTCCAGCTTCACATAGATCTGGCTCAGATGCCCCGGACTTCCCTGAAGCTCCTGCAACGTCTCCAGCTTCACGCAGATGCGCGCCAGCTTTCCACCCTCGAAGATGCCCGAGATCACCCAATCGTGGTTGACCAGATGCACCACGCTGCCCACACGCAGATGCTTCTGCTTGGCGTAGTACTGATCCACGATCATGTCGCTCTCGTTGACCGGATCGCCGCCCGCCAGATAGGTGAAGCCGCCATTCATCTTGTTGAACGCGGTATAGTCGAGTCCGGTAATCGAGTCGGGAAAGGTCAGCCCCTGAATCACCGTGCCGGTCGCCAGCACAACATGCGGCTCGGACATCAACAAACCGGTCATCTTGTCGGAGATCGGAGCCGAACTAAGCGACGACATCACCTGCGAGTTTGGCGGACGCACCACAATGTCGGCGCCGACGCCGCGCGCTCGTTGCGCCGTGGAGTCCAGCGTTCCATGGCTCACGCCCACCAGCGTCAGGATCATCGTCACCTCGACGGCAATCGCCAGAACGCTCAACAGAGTCCGCACCGGACGGTGAGTAAGATTTGCGAAGATTAACTTGTTTAGCACAGATTCTAAGTCTACCCCACTCCAGCCTTTGGCTAAACCGCGCTATTCCGTTGAAACAACTTTCACCCTCTCCTGAACCGTCACAGGCTCCGAGAGTTTGATTGCCGTAGCCCCGGAATCAGGAACGATTACAGACGTTCCCAAGGTCAGATAGGGGCTCAGCGCCCCCTCTAGCCGCCACTGGAGATTCCAACCGTCTTCAATCGCCAGCAACGTGTATTTGCCGGGAGGAATGTCAGAAAACCAGAAGCTTCCATCCAGATCGCTCTGCTGTAACCGGAAAAATTCAGGATGGGCGATCTCCTCTGTGCGCAGCAGCAGAAGCATCGCGCCCGATGCAAGCCTCCCATCCTTCTTGGCGAATCCCCGAATCTTCCCCGACGCAATCCCGAGTACGACCGTCACCGGAACGGTCTCCCCCGCCACCACATGAACGTGCTTGTCCGGCAGAATCTGATCTCCCGAAGACACACTCTTCACATAATGCTGCGGACTTCCCAAAGTCATCTGGAACGAGTAGTCTCCGGGCAGGATGCCGCCTATCTCCGCCTCGCCCTTCTCATTCAGATCGAACCAAACTTCTTTGTGTCCAACAAGCGAAACTAACGAAAACCTAAGGTTTGAGGGTTGATTTTCGCCGGCTGATGTCCTCATTAGCACCTTGACGTTACCCATCTCCTGCCCGTCAGTCGCCTTCACCTCAACGTCTGCCGCGCCTCCCGCATTGAGATTGAGATTCACCATCCGCGCGTTGGCTCCCGGATACGAGGGCACCGGTTTCACGACGTACTCTCCCGGAGGCACAGCCGTGAAGGCGTACTCTGTCGGCATAGTGCTGGAAACCCTCAGGGGTGCTGAAACTGGTTCAAGGTCGTCAAATACCTTTCGCAGTAGAAATTGAAAGCCGCCCTTTACGTCCCCCCGCGGCAGGATTACCGTCACCGCCGGCTTGGCGTACATGCGCAGATTGATGCTTCGCTGTTCTCCTGGACTCAACGGAATCGCATCCGCCGCACTCGAATCCGTACCATCGGGATAGAACGTAGTTGCGTAGGCCACATCCAGAAGAGATGGGTTGATCGAATCCACCACTCCAATCGCATTCGTTGGCCTTGCCGGTTCTTGCCCTGCTGGCTGGGGATGGATTGCATACCACGGCGTCGCCGTCGCCGACAGATAGTACCTTCCCGGCTGAAGATGCCCTATCTCGTACTCGCCAAGATCGTCGGTCTGCGCACCCCCTACACGAGTCGTCCGCGTCTCTCCCGCGCTGATATTTTCGCGATACAGGGCCATATTCGCACGTCGCACCGGATCGCCAAACTCGTCAGTGACGCGCCCGCTCAGTTCCGACTCGGGAGTCAGATTCAGAACCAGCGACTCCGTATCGACTCCGCCCCCAGTAACGATGCCAGTCGAGTAGCCGTCATGCTCCTCATAGAGAGAGCTGACATAGCCGTGTGCGCTTCCCTGTAGCAGATACAATCCGGCTTTAACGCTGGCGAAGACAAAGCTCCCATCCTCATCCGCAACGGTGTAGGCCTCCGGTTGCTGCTTGTCGTTCAACAGTTGCACAGTCGCTCGCTGTAGCGGATGCCCATCTACCGCGCTGACGATATGCCCCGCAACTCGATATGAGTATTCACTTCGTGGCGCGGCGTTCTGGGCCAGCGAGCAACTAACCTGCATCGCCAGCGCAAGAACTACGCCCAACGTTAATCTCCAGATAGACGGCTTGTTCAAACGATCCGGCACAGAGTCAGTTCTCCTCTTCGGGCGGCAGTGGCACCTGAATCTCTGCGCTCTGGCTGGCATCCAGAGTCACCTGCATCCCCTTGGACATAAAATCGCGCAGAACGTTCTCGTTGCGATACTCCAGGTTCTGCAACGTCATATTGACTCTCTCCGAAGAACTCCGCGCGGCCAGCACCAGATACCGCCCCGGAGCCAGATTTGACAGTGAAAACGCTCCATTCCGTGCAGTCGTCATACTCGCTGAGAGTCCAACGTCGCCATCCAGCCGAATGCATTCGATCGTCACTTCAGGCACATCGTCGCCCTCGTTCGAGGAACTCCCCGTAGAAATAAGGCCGGTAAGCGTTCCGGTAAGCGTCGCGGTATCGTCGCGCAGAGTCATATCGATCGGCTCGCTGGTTCCTCCCGGCCCCACCACCAGCGGATCGCGCAGCAGATTCATCCCATTCGAGCTAAGCGACGCAACATAGCCTCGTGACTGCGTCGGCTGCACCCTGTACCTGCCCTCGCGGACGTTTTCCACCACCAGATCTCCCACGCCCTGTCCCGGCATAACCTGAGCCATCATCCCGAGGGGAGTCAGGTATACCATCTGCGACACAGAAAGTCCATAATTCGCCTGCGCGGAGGTATACTCCCTGTGCACCCGCACCGATATGCTTCCGTTGGGAATCAGCACAATCTTCTCCGCCTTCACCTCCGGCCCAATCACCTCGACCTTGCTCGCTCCCGTGGCTCCTGAAATTCGTGGCCCCATATAGATCTGGCCCAGACTCTTCATCCGCGCGGCCATCGCCGCACTCAATCCCGCGCTCTGCGTCTGCTGACTGAAGCTCGAAACCCGAACGTCATAGACCCCGCTGGGAAGAAATCCCTCAGCCGCCTGCTTCGCGGTGTTATACCTCAGCGAGAAGCCCGACGGACCATCCTCGCCTCCCACGGCAAGAATATATGAGGCATTCCCAGAACCCGGCGTTGTATTGGCCACCGAAACGCTCACCCGATAGAACGTCGCGCTATGCAACTCCAGATTCGCCTCCGCCTCCATCGCTCGTGTACTCAGGTGGATCAGGGCCGATGCCGCCAGATCGGCTCCATCCCCGTAAAAGGCGGGCCGATAGCCCGGAACCTCAGTCGCGGTCGTGGACTGGAGCAACTTGGAATCCGCCCACTCCTGCGTCATCAGCTTGTATTCGCCAGCCTGTAGATCCGCAAAGCGGTACTCCCCCCGGCTATTGGCGAGTACCGTTCCCGCAACCGTCCAACTAGCCGCGCCACTCGCTACCGTCTTTTTGAAGAGCATGACCTGCACACCATCCGGCAGATCGCCATTCGGAACCGAGAGACGGCCTCGAACCACTCCCTCCGGCACAAGTTCCGCCTTGATCGGTGCAATCCTGATCTGTGGATCCGCAGGAATGCGAAACGAAAAATTCAGGCTGATATAGCCCGGTCGCCGCGCCGTCAGACTGATCGTCGTTGCCTGAGTTGCGGTTGTACCTCCGCGAAGCCCAACGCTGGGCAAAGCTCCCACGCTGGTCGAGGTCTTTGCGGCAACGCGTCTCACCTCGAAGCTGAATCGCCCATCGGCATCCGTCAGCGTCGCCATCCGCTGATCGCCCGACGTAACCAGAACTCTTCCAACAGGACTCTTGTCCGTCGAGTTGAGTATCACTCCATGGACCTGCTCGACGGCCTGCGGCGAAGCATCGGTCTGCTGACCAGCCATCTCCTTTGCACTCCCGCAAAGGAGCCCAAGCATCGCCACCGCGACGACCACGCCAAAGCGAAATGGATAGGAGCTTGAAGCGGGATAATCGTTCTTCATCACGTCTCTTCCACCCATTACAAGAGTGGAAGAAAGGTAGCAGATTCATATCTCAAAAGAAAGTAGAGCCAAGCGCCCATCCTCGCTCCTTCCCAGATCAGCAACAAAGCGGATGCCCCATCTTCGCGAGGGCCTCATCCTCGCTAAGGTGGGGTCAGACAAGTCACACGCCAGATTCCCCATCGCCTCTTCCCAGCCGTTCGATAGAGAGTGGGTGCCCACCCATCGCGGTTTCATCAGCGATGGGTGGGAGGAACACAGCTCGTACCACGAGCCATTGCCGTTGCCTTTGCCCGTTTTCTTTGTCATTCCGCAGCGCAGCGGAGGAATCTGTTTCTGCTTGTCATTCTGACCCTGAGCTAGCGAAGGGGGAAGAATCCCCGCATTTCGCTCTTTGTCAGACTCGATAGCTACCGCGACTCGGAACTGCCTTCGCTCCAATAATCTGAGCAGAGGGGCTTAATCGAGCCAGCTAACTCCTGTGTGAGACCAAGCGTGAAGATCGGCGAAGGCCCCGCTTTCAGGTCGGTGCGCTTCTGCATCGCAATCAAGCGGCCCACCGTGGAACATCCATACACCATCCAGAAGAAGTCCTGCCAAACATGCCGAGAGCTGCGGCTCCAGTAGGCCCCGGGGTTCCACATCGCCACGAGAGCCCCCAACATAACTACAAGACCGACCCAACAAGCGACCAGTTCCAGAGTCTTCAAACGCTTGTTGCGCGTGTTCTCGGCGATGTTGAGGTCGTCCTCGCTCATAAGCCTTCTTTGCACAGATCATACTCGCCAGCTCAACAAGCAGCCAGTAAAACCCTCGAAAAATCTGGGTGCCCCATTCATCGCAGTCTCGCCGCGATGAATGGGCACCACAGCCAAACCCTTCACCCCCGGAAGTGCGGCTTCAGGTACGTATCGATCGCCAGCTTGATCGTCTCCTTGTCCTTGTCTGTAAGCGGTGCGCCGCCTCTGCCACCCCCTCCGCCCGCACCTGCTGCGCCAGCTCCGCCGCGTCGTCCGCCACCACCAGCTCCGCCGCCCGCAGCTGCTCCAGCTCCGCCGCCGGCCCTGCCTCCAGCGCCAGATCCAGCACCCGTACCTGCGAGATCGCCTCCCGCTGGTGCGCCGGCACGCTGTGCTTCTGGCTCCATGGGCTGTGGCCGCGACTTTGTGCCCTCCGGGAACACACCGCGCGCCTCCATCATGTATCCGGTCGCGCCCGTAACGGTGGATGCGAACGTCTGCACCAGCGAGAACATGTCGAAGGCCGCGCTCTTCTTGCCCGCCCAGTACAGTTCCATCACCTGCTGCAGCAGCTCGGCGTATTGCGGCGTCGGGCACAGGCCGACGATGCCCAGCGGCAGCGCTGCCCACACGTTGTTGCCGGTTCCGCCGCCGGCCGCCCAAACCGCCAGCTTATTATCGGTGCGCTGCATCAGTTCTTTCGCGCGCGCAATCGTATCGCCGACTTCGTCCTTGGTCGCCTTCATGGTTGGGATCTGTTGAAACATCTGGACCATCAGGTCAACGCTCACCGTCCCTCGTGTCTGCACAATCAGCGGCAGGTCCGTGGCCGCGGCAATGGCCTTGTAATAGTCGAGGATTTCCTGATCGGGCCGGTTCCAGCCATTGTTCAGCGGGATCGCGCCGATGGCATCCGCGCCATGGGCGGCCGCGTGTTTGGCGTAGCGCACCGCAGTGGCAGTATCCCATGCATTGTTTTGCACCTCGATCACTATGGCCGACTTGCCTCCCTTGCCCGCGGCCAGCATCGCCTCCGTGCCTTCAATCCGCTCGGCATCGGACAATGTCGCCCAGGCGCTCGCCCACGCCGGCCATATCATCCCTGCAACCCGCCCCTTGTTCAGCCACTTCACCTCCCCCGCCAGTGCGTCGGTGTTCAGCTTGTCGTCTGGCGTGAAGGGCGTCTCCATAATCGGATACAGCCCGCGCAGCGGCTTGCCGCTCGGCGTCTTCAGGTCGGCACCATGCACGTCGGTACTCTGAGCATCGGCCATGACCTGCGGCAGGGCAGCAGCAAGCCCCAGCATCCCTACGTTCTGCAGAAAGGTCCGTCTGTCCAAACGATTCCCAGTGGTCATATCGTCCATAGTGAGTCTCTCCTACCTGATTTTAAATTTGTCGCGCATGGCCGTAATCGGCGTCAGGTTCGCAGCGGCGAATATATCAGAGCGCCGCCAAACACTGTCACCCCGTACGAGTTCGAGATTATACCCGATCATCAATATGCCTGATGCAACTCACCTGGCAAGCTTGAATGTCGAAGGAAAACCCGCCCTTCACGCTCCCACTGTAACGAAGGCAGGTCGCTCTCAGAGGTCCGTGATGCGGCCCAGTACCTTAGCCGGAATCAGCAAATTCAGCGCCTGTGGCTCCACTTCGATCCGTACCGGCAGAGTGCCCAGTATCTCTCCGTCCGCCTCCACAAATATTTGCTCCGCCGATGCCGCCCGGTTGCGGCACTCTACAGACACGCACTTCACCAGCTCAATCGTGTGCGAGTAGCTGTGCCGTCCGATCAGTACAGCAATCAAAAATCGTAGATACCGTGCGCGGCTGAATGTCTTGAATGCAATCACCCGCAGCTTGCCGTTGCTGATGGCCGCCCCGGGCGCGAGGTTCCCAACCAGGCCGCCAAAGTTGCTGATGCGCACCGCCAGCAGTTGCGAAGCCTCCACCTCCCGCGGCGTCTCGCGCCCACTCTCCACAATGGATGCGATAAACATGGGGAATTTGTACGTCGCCCATAGGCGAAGCGCCTCCACCAGGTACACCACATAGCCAAACCGCTGCTTCAGCCGCGAGTCCAGCCGGGAGAAGAAGAAGGCGTCCGCGCCCACGCCTGCGGCCACAATAAAGTAACGCGAGCGCTCGCCGCCCTCCACACTTTGATAAAACAGATGGCCCACCGAGACCCGCACAGGAGTCGCATCCAGCAGCATCTTCACCGCCTTCACCGGCGAGGAAGGCAGCCCCAGGTCCGCAGCCAGCGCATTCGCCGTGCCCATCGGAATCACGCCCAGCGCCGCCGTCCCGCCCACCATGCGCTGCAATACTTCATGCACCGTTCCATCGCCGCCGCACGCCAGCACCGTGTCGCACCCGTCATGCACTGCCTCCTGCGCCTGCCTCCCCGCGCTCTCCGGCG
>JARLFX010000004.1 GCA_031296355.1 Acidobacteriaceae bacterium | reverse complement strand
GTGGCAATTGCCGCCATAGCGGCGGGCACCTCAACCCTCTCCCGATCAAACCAAAGTCTTATCCCTTTGCAATTCAATGAAGAGCAGTCTTCACGCCAATGGCTATACACGTGCCAATAGATAGGCGTGCTGCGAATCACAGTGCCAACCCGGGAAAACGACTCGCTCTTCATTTTGGAAGGACGGCTGGCAGGAGATTGGGTGAAGGAACTCATTCGAGTTACCCGCGATCTCGGTCCGCGAACAACTAGTGTTTTCGATATTGAGGACGTCTTCTATGTGGACCCGCTCGGCGAGGAAACATTGCTTTGGCTGAATCGGCTGGGAGCCACATTTATCGCTGAGAACATCTACGGGAAAGACCTCTGTCGGCGTCTGCACCTGCGCAGTGCGACCGCGGCCAAATCAGGCGCGCAGAGCCCGCCCAAACAGAGAGGCGGAAAAGCGCCGCCGGATGCTCCCCTTTCGTCATCCCCACCGCAGCGTCCCTCCTCGATAGGGAAATCGGTGCCGTGAGAAGCGTGATCCCTTGCCAGAAATCCATCGTTTCTCCGCAGAGGTTGGGAGGCGATGGGATAGTCCCCCCCCGGTTCGGACTGCTCGCAAAAGCAATAGGAAGGTTCTCTTGATGAATTTGTTCAATGATTCGACTACCGTAGGAGATCAGGTTCCAACCTCCTTCTTGAGTTTCCATTCCGCCGGGATGGTCCACCGGAAGTGGCCTTCATGCCGGACTGTGGCAGCATTCTGCTTCGCCGTTGTGGCCCTTTCCGTTGTAACGCTCTCCGGCTGCAATCGGAAGCCGCCGGCAGCGGCGCCACCTGCCTTATCTGTACAGGTGGTGAAGGCGTTGCAAAAGGACGTACCGGTGTATGGAGATTGGATCGCCACCCTGGATGGCTACGTGAATGCGCAGATTCAGCCGGAAGTGAGTGGTTATCTGATTCAGCAGCTTTACCGCGAAGGCTCCTACGTCCATAAAGACCAGGTGCTCTTTCAGATCGATCCTCAGACGTTTCAGGCCGCTCTGGATCAGGTCAAGGCGCAATTGGCGCAGGCACAGGCGCATCTTGCGCTCGCAGAGATCAATGTGAAGCGCGACACGCCCCTGGTGCAGCAGCACGCCATTGCGCAGAGCCAGCTTGACGCCGAGACTGCGGACGAGCGGCAATCGAAAGCTGCCGTGCAGGCCGCAGAAGCCGCGGTCGAGCAAGCGCAGATCAACCTGAACTTTACGCATGTCCGCTCACTCACCGATGGCATTGCTGGTATCGCTACTACGCAGGTGGGGAACCTGGTTGCACCGGGCACACCGCTGACAGCCGTTTCCAAGGTAGACCCCATCAAGGTCTATTTTGCCATCAGCGAGCAGGAGTACATGCGCTTCAGCCGCGGGCCGCAAAAAGATTCAGGAGGCAGTGCGTCGAGCCGTACCAAAGCGCTGGAACTGCAACTGGAACTCTCCGATGGCACGAAATATCCACATAAAGGCAAAGTAATCTTCGTGGACAGGCAAGTTGATCCACAAACAGGCACCATCCGGTTGGTTGCAGCATTTCCGAACCCTGGAAACATCCTTCGCCCTGGTCAATTCGGCCGCGTCCGCGCGGCCACTGCCGTCAACCGCTCCGCCATCCTTGTTCCTCAACGTTGCGTTACCGACTTGCAGGGAACCTACCAGGTCGCCGTGGTGGATGGAAGCAACAAAGTCTCTATCCGCAAAGTGAAGGTCGGCGAGCGCTCGGGTGCCCTGTGGATCATCGAGTCTGGCGTGAATGCCGGAGAACAAGTGATTTCAGAGGGCAACGCCAAGGTGCAGAACGGAATGACCGTCAATCCAACGATTGCGAAAACGCAGGTGGAAGGTAACGAATGATCTCGAAATTCTTCATCAACCATCCCACGATCGCGATCGTAATTTCCATCGTGATGGTCCTTGTCGGGACCGTTGCGATGGTCAGTCTGCCGGTTGCGCAGTACCCGGAGATCGTGCCCCCGGAAATTTTCATCCAGGCCATCTTCCCAGGGGCCGACGCCAAAACGCTGGAGCAGTCAGTCGCGACACCGATCGAGAGCCAGATCAACGGCGTGGACAACATGAGTTACATGTATTCCACCAATGCAAACAATGGCGCGACACTCCTATTTGTCGATTTCGATGTGAAGACGGAGCCGAATACCGATCAGATTCTCACGCAACTTCGTGTCAACCAAGCCACTCCTCAATTGCCGCCAGAGGTCAATACGAGCGGAGTGCAAGTACTGAAGTCCCTGACTACGCCCTTGATGGTGGTCGCCCTTAATTCGCCGAATGGCACATATGACCAGAATTTCCTTACCAACTACGGCAACATCAACCTGAAAGACGAACTGGCGCGTATTCCCGGCGTGGGCCGCATCCAGGTGTTTGGTAGCGATTACGCGATGCGTGTCTGGGTGCAACCGGACAAGCTGGCCAAGCTGGCGGTGACGGTTCCTGAGATTGTACAGGCCATCCAAAGCCAGAACACAGTCAATCCTTCGGGACAGATCGGTGGAGACCCGGTGCCGAAGGGCCAGGAATACACTTACACGGTTCTCTCGCAAGGCCGGCTCGAATCCCCCGACCAATTCGGCAATATCGTGATTCGCGCCAATCCAGATGGGTCCATCCTTCATCTCAAGGACGTTGCGCGCATCGATCTGGGCTCTCAGGCCTACAACATAATCGGTAGGTACAATGGCCTCCCGGCTGGGGTCTTTGCCATCTACCAGTTGCCGGGATCGAATGCCGTTGAAACCACTGCAAGAGTGCGCGGGAGGCTCGCCGAACTTTCCAAGCGATTCCCGACGGACCTCCGCTACGACGTCATTGTGGATACCACCGAGGCGGTCACTGCCGGCTTGCACGACACCATTCTCACTTTGTTTGAGTCCTTGGGCCTTGTCATTATCGTGGTCTACATCTTTCTGCAAGGATGGCGGCCGGCCCTCATCCCGCTGGCGGCAGTGCCGGTTTCGTTGATCGGCACATTCATTGTTTTCCCGATGCTGGGCTTCTCCGTCAACACGCTGTCCTTGTTTGGCTTGATTCTTGCCATCGGCTTGGTGGTCGACGATGCAATCATCGTCGTCGAGGCGACGGAGCGCCACATCGAGGAGGGACTGTCGCCGAAGGACGCCTCGCTGAAAGCCATGGAGGAGGTATCAGGCCCGGTCATCGCCATCGCCCTGATCCTGGCCGCCGTATTTATTCCAACAGCCTTTATTCCTGGCATCACGGGAAGGTTGTACCAGCAGTTCGCGGTGACCATCGCCGTTTCCGTGATCTTTTCCGCATTCAATGCCTTGACGCTGAGCCCGGCGCTGTGCGCCATTCTCCTGAAGCCCGGCAAGGCGCATGGTCCATTCAGCCGCTTCTTCGAGTGGTTCAACAAGACGTTTGCACATGCGCAAAATGGCTACGTCAAATACTCGGCCCTGATGATCCGCAGAAGCGCGTTCAGCATGGTCTTCCTCGCTCTTGTAGCAGGTGGAGCGTGGTTCATCAGCGGCAGGTTGCCAACCTCATTCGTCCCGGAGGAAGACCAGGGATATGTCATGGTCCGCCTGCAACTGCCGCAAGCTTCCTCTTTGGAGCGTACCGCAGCAGCAGAGAACAAAGTGGAAGACATCATCCGTCACACGCCGGGCGTGGAAGCTGTCGGCGGCGGCAGTGGCGTTGATATCATCAGCGCTACCCAAAACACCTACACCGCCATCCTTTTCGCCAAGTTGCAGCATTGGGATAATCGCCATGCTGCAAATTTGCAAATCAAGGCGATTCAGGATCATTTGAACCAGAGTCTGTCCACGGTTCAGGATGGCATTGCCTTTGTCATTGCTCCACCCGCAATCCCAGGGGTCGGCCAGTCCGGTGGCGTGAGTTTCGTCCTGGAGGACCGCTCCGGAAGTGGTGGCAACTTTCTTGCGAGTAATACAGATGCGTTCCTCGCCGCGGTACGCAAGCGCCCGGAAATCGCTTC
>JARLFX010000033.1 GCA_031296355.1 Acidobacteriaceae bacterium | reverse complement strand
GATCGCAAAGAGCTTGGGGCATGGGGAGTCGGAAATCGCTACGCTCATCCCGCCTCCCCACACCCCAGATGGCGGCTATCTGAACTCAGAGGTAGCTGCGCTACACTAACTATCCACTGGTTCAAAAGACCGGGCAGAGCAATATGCGTGTTGCAGAGCAAGTAGTCTGCTTTCAGGCGTTTACCGTGTGCCTTTCAAGGCTGTAGGCGTCCGATAGGTGGAAACTTTAAACTTATGCGTAAAAACCTGCTGAAACTTTAACCTTATGGGGTATCGAGATTTAACCTTATGTGGTGTTCAGGTCCGCTAAGTTATTGAAAAGGCGAGTCGCTGACTTTAAGCTTATGCGTCCACCCACATTTGCCGCAAAACCAAGGGGCCCCGCGACAGCGGGGCCCCTTGAATATGGAAGGATAGAACAGGATGAAATGTCCGCATTGTTCAGTCGCAGTTTATTTTCACTTCGATGTCAAAGAGCTTCTCTTTTCGAAAGACACCAATCGCAAGTTAAACGGCTGGGAAAGTCTTGCTGGAGCTTGTCCGAATTGCGAGCAAGCAATAATCTTCCTTCGGTCGGGCCCTGCAATCAAAGACGGATACGGGAACATTGTTTTTTCCGGTTCACGAGAATCGTTTATGGTATGGCCTCGAGGCTCCGTCCGTCCGTGTCCTCGAGAAGTTCCGATAGATATAGCGAAAGACTTCAGTGAGGCTGTTCAAGTCCTGTCAATAAGTCCTCAAGCATCAGCTGCTCTTACGAGACGCTGTTTGCAACATGTGCTTAGAGAATTTGGAAAGACAAAAGCGAAAGAGTTATTTGACCAGATTCAAGAGGTTATAGGACAAGGCCATCTTCCACCCTCCCTTGTAGAGCAACTCGATGCTGTTCGAGTAATAGGTAATTTCGCGGCACATCCGTTAAAGAGTCAAACATCGGGAGTGATTATGCCAGTCGAGCCTAATGAGGCGGAATGGAATCTTGATGTACTAGAAGACGTTTTTGATCATTACTTTGTCAAGCCCGCTCAACTTCAAGCGAGGAAGGATGCACTCAATAAGAAGTTAACAGAAGCCAATAAAGCTAAACTTAAATAACTTATGCATTCATCGTTTCTGTCGAATTCTGAGCCAAACGCCATTCGAGCGAAGCTCGAACATGCCTTGCTTTAAGTCGGGGGAGTGGGGCTTTAGCCCCACGGAAAACTCCGCCGCCTCTTCCAAGTCGACCGCAACGACCAGCTCTTCTTCGCAACGCTCCAGCATGATTGAGCGCACTTCCACCTGCAAGCCTTCGTCGCCCCCCATACGCACCCATACGCCACCCGCGAGTTGTCCATAGAACCACCACAGCTAACCGCGCAATGGCCCACAAATCGTCCGCGAATTTTTGCGGGAAAGCAGAAAATTTCCTTCTCCATCCCATCATTTCCCGCATTTTTTGTGCAATCCATTTTGGTGTAGTTCCGAATAAACGTCACCACCGCTTCAGCGATTTTCAACAAGTTCTTAGGGTTCTGAACTTGCGCTGCTGAAGGCGCTGGGCAGACGTCTGCGCCGGTTGACGGCTTTGCAGCTGGCAGTACGGCGTGTGGCTGCAACAGTGTAGGCTAAGGCAAGTTGTTTGTTTTGTTGCAATTTCTCCCATTCTTTTCGTGGCTTTACACTCTGCGTTATCGCGAAAACGATTGCGGCGCTTTAAATGATGCACTACTCTTGCCCCCGAGGTTTATTCCATGCACAGCCGTTGTATGTCCAGTTTATTGCGTAATTTGATTCTGCCAGTGGTGGCCTCTGCAGCCGCTCTTACCATCGCGGGATGCGGTATAAGTTCCACCCCGGCAGGTACTACCAGCGCGGCGGCGCAGCCTGTCGCGGCAACCTCTGCAGGAATCCAGGGCACGGCGCATGGCGGTTACTTTCCCATCAGCAACGCCTTAGTGCAGTTGTGGATGCCCGGTGTAAGCGGCTACGGCTCTACGCCCACCCTGCTGTCTGCCACCACCACCTCTGGCAGCACCGGCAGCTTCACCCTGCCCGGCTCCTATACCTGCCCCGTCGGAGCCACGGACATCCCTCTCTATATCACTATCACGGGCGGTTATCCCACGAATCTGGCTACGCCGAATAGCTATCTGGCGTTGGCTGCCGCCATTGGTCCTTGTTCGAATGCCTCGAATTTGACCGGCATTGTCGTCAATGAGATCACGACCGTAGCGACCGTCTGGTCGGTCGGCCAGTTCAGCAGTGTGGCTCAGGCATCTGGCGTTGCCTCGGGCAGTGCAGGCGCCGCAACTATTGGTAGTGTTACCGGCACTACCGCCGCCAATGGCGGCAACATTGGTGCGCCCATCGGCACCCTCACCGCTGGAACCTGGACTGGATCATCCACCAACGGATATCTCACCGGTTCAGCTGTTTCAGTAACTAACACACTGGCATACAGCAATATTAAGAATGCCTTTAATACGTCCTTCAACCTGGCGAACCTGCAGTCTGGTTGGGCCGGCCCTGGTCCCGTTCCCAGCCTGAGCACGGGGACATGCGCCTCGGGTAGCTGGTCGAGCGGATATTGCCCTGCCGCTACCAACATCACCAACGACGTCATTGGGGCATTCTCCACCACTGCGAAGATTGACAGCATTGCCGGTGTACTGGCCGCCTGCATTCAGAGTGATGGTGTCACCGCCGATGGATCGCCCTGTGCCGCCATCGCCGCTCTCGATGGCAACACCACCACAGTTGCCTCGGCTGGGGGAGTAACGCCGCTGGGCAGAGCTTTGCCGGCAGACACGATGCAGATCTCCCTCTATATGGCACTGGAGCCCTATCACTACGGTGATACCAGCGTTGCAGCGGCCCAGGCCAACATTACATCGGTCTTTAACAGCGGAACACCCCAGATACCGTATACGCCCGTGCTCACCTATGCGCCCTTTGACTGGACACTGGCCATTACCTATACAGGGTTGGCAGTCAACAGCAGCGCCACCGGTAGCCTGTCTTACCTGGTAGCGCCTGTGGTGGATGCCAGCGGAAACGTCTGGATTGCTGCCCCAACTGTCAGCGGGCTTTATGGATTTACCGCAGCCGGTCAACCCATTCACGGCGGCGTTGGTTACACGCCTTGGTATGCGGCCAATGGTATGTCGCAGATCACCGACGCCAGCGGCAATGTCTGGGCTGCAGGCGGTGCCAATAACGTGATTGACAAGTTCAACATTACAACAAAGACCATATCGAATATTCCTGTCAACACGAGCCCAAGTTGCGGACCCTATAACCTATCTCTCGATACATCTCTGGACTTCCTGTTTGTGTGCAGCAAGAACTCCACCACAGACAGCGGCTCCCTGCCCATGAATGCGATTCTGAATACGGGCACTACGTCCGCACCTGTGTATACCGCTTACTCCGCTGTCGGCAATCCATCCATTGGGCCAACAGCTTCTGCAGGCTCAGCGTCCGTATTGCAGGGAGCGGCCGATGCAAGCGGCAATTTCTGGGCTCCGGACTATGTCACGGTCGCTCCCGTCACAGTCTCTAAGCTGACGCCGAACATCCTGCCTTCGCCGTCTTCGTATACCACCACCACCTACAACGGATATACGGGCACCACGGACAACTCAAGCGCGGCCAACGGAATTGGGTTAGATCACGCCGGCAACGTCTGGTTTGATTCAAACACTGCCCCGGCTACTCTTATGGAGTTGACCGCAGCAAGCAGCTACGCCACGGTAAATCATTACACGGGTGGCGGCATGAGCGGCCCGTCTTATATCGCAATGGATGGAGCAGGGGATATCTGGATGCCCAATGGCTCGGCCACTGCGGTTATAGCCTCGCCACAGTACGCTAGATTCTTCAACGTCACGGAGTTCAACAATGCAGGTACAGCTCTGACCTCACCCGGCTCCGCCACCACGACCTCCGGCTACGCCCACAACTTTGGGCAGCCGAAGTTCCTCGCAATCGATGGTTCGGGTAACGTCTGGGTGCCCAGCTACAATCAGGCCTTTAAAATTACGGCGTGGTCGGTTACGGGCAGTGCCATAACCCTGACTGCGTCTGCCAGCCCGGGATATTCAGTTGGCCAGTACATTTCCTTGTATGGATTCACCACCACGACCACCCTGAATAATCTACAAATATTATTGACTACGGGGACGAGCGGAGCCACGTTGGTTGGAACGCTCTATGGCCCTGGCACGCTGCCGACCGGTTCCGGTACGGAGAACGGGTTGGTGACACAGGGTTCTGGCGTGGCCCCCAACATCACCGAGATCGTCGGTGCAGCTGTCCCGGTCTATACCCCGCTGGGTACGGCGCCGCTCAACAACATGATCGGAGCCCTTCCGTAGACGGATCGTACGTCTCATTACACCTAAGGAGTGTCCAGCGTGCGCTACAACGAGCATCTCGTAGCGCACGCTGGACGTTAGGAATCGCCTCGATGAGGCGCGTGGCGTTCGTCCGCTTCCCGGAGAGAACATGAATCGCAGAAATATGATGGCATCACTCAGCGGCCTGGCCGCGCTTGCGGCGGTCAATGCTTCGGCCGCCCCACGCGCCGAGTCCCTGAGCTCCGCCGCTGGCCCTGGCTCTTCGCTCAGTGTTTTCAATCCGCGTCAGTTCGGTGCTGTGGGCGACGGCAAAACGCTGGACACTGCCGCCATCAACGCCGCCATTGACGCCTGTACCCATGCCGGCGGCGGAACCGTTTATCTCCCCCCCGGCACATACCTTTGTGGTTCGGTGGTGCTCAAGAGCCATGTCACGCTCTATCTGGAAGCTGGAGCCACAGTACTCGGCAGCGCCAACGTTGCAGATTTTGCAACCCGGTTAGACGACGCTTCCGCAATGACCGAGAAGAAGCTTCCCCGGCATCTCATCTATGCCAAGGGTGCTGACCATATCGGTATCTGCGGCCCAGGCCGCATTGACGGGCAGGGACAGTCGTACTGGTCTCTGAAGAATCAGCCCCCGGTCGTTAACAATGAGAATCGCTGGAGAAATGCTGTGCAGTGGCTATGGGATGCTCGCGATCGCCCATCGCCTATGGTAGTGCTGGTTGGCTGTACCAACGTCCGTCTGGAAGACGTGCGCGTTGAGAATGCTCCGGCGTGGACCATCATGTTCAATAACTGCGCGAAGGTTGTCGTTCATAGCATTGCCATTAAGAACCCCGTCTATGGCCCCAACTGTGACGGTATCGACATCGTCAGTTCGCAGGATGTCATGATCTCCGACTGTATCATCGACACCGGCGATGATGCCATCTGCCTCAAAAGTGGATCGGATTGGTTGCCGGGTGGACTCCCCAGTTTGACAAAGAACATTGTCGTCACCAACTGCATTATCAGTGGTTGTTGCAACGGCTTTAAAATCGGTACAGGGTCCTTCGGCGGCTTCGAAAATATTACCTTTTCCAATTCCGTTATCTACAACGATGAAGTGGATCTACCCTCGCGCATCATCTCTGGTATTGCGCTGGAGATTGTAGATGGTGGATGGATTGACGGCGTCGTCATCAGCGGCATTCAGATGCGCCGCGTGCGCGCACCCATCTTTATCCGCCGTGGCAACCGCAGCAGCAAGGAGGATCATGCGCAGCGCAGACTGCGCGGTGTCCTCATCCAGGGCATCCATGCCACAGATTCCATCATGACGAGTGCCATCATCGGAATCCCCAGTATGCCGATTGAAGATGTCAGTCTTTCCGGCATCCACATCGATACAATCTTTCCCGGGCATAAAGATTGGGTCAATAATCCTATCCCGGAGTCGGAGAAGCTATATCCCGAGGTTTGGATGTCCGGCTGGTTGCCTGCCTCCGGCCTCTACTGCCGCCACGTTAAGGGGCTGCAGCTCAAGGATCTCCACTTCCGCGCTCCTGCCAACGAATGGCGCTCTACCGTCATCTGCGATAGCGTTAGCCAGCTTACACTCACCGGGCTAACCACCACAGCCGTCGTGGGCGGCATTCCTCCACTTGGGCTCAACAGTGTCAGTAGTGCGTGGATCTCAGCCGTCGCTGCGCCCGCTGGCTCACAGGCTCTGCTCTCAGTGCAGGGCGCTCAATCCGCCGATATTCTCGTCTCCGGCTGCGATGCGCGCCATGCCACAACGCTGGCCCAGATCGATCACGACGTGCAGCCCGCTGTGCTGCATGCGGAGTTCAACATCACAAGCAGCAAGATATAAGAAATGGCGCGGGGGCACACTCCCCATGCTTTGCTGCTGACGATTTATGCGTCCGTTGCTAGTACGCGCTCTGCGTCTTGATGTCCTTGGTCGTTACTGCATCCACATCAATTCCGCCCGTCTGGATACCGGAACGATGGTTGTCTTGCATCACCACTCCCTTTGAGTTGGAGATTGTGATGCTTGCCTGCCGGTGAAACGGTGCCGAGAGGTTCGTGTCTTTACAGATATTCCCGGTCAGATTTACCATCTCGCTGCTGGCAATACTGATGCATCCTTGCTGCGCATTCGAGATGGAGTTACCAACCAGATCGATGAAACGGTTGGATGGTTCTGCCACCACCCCCGCATTGCCCGCTGCGTACGCCGAAATGGCAGCCCAGTGCAATCCATGCAGTCCCGCGTCGATGCCGGGGTTGGTAATCAGGTTGTTGCGTACAAGTACGTTGATCGCTCCAACACCCTCTTTGAAAGACCCAAGATTGGTCAGCAGCCGAATCGCATTTGCGCTGGTATTGGCAAACGTGTTGTCAGCGATGAGAGCATTCGGCACCTGAACGAGCAGCCCGTGGCATTGGCAGTCGCGAATGGTGTTGTGCACTACAGCCACCCTGCTATTCACCAGGTTGTCGTCGCGGAAGAGGCTTTTCAGTGTCAGGCCCTCGATCGCATGGTCCAGCATGATGCCGTTCCACTGGTTGTTTGGTCCGCCCAGCGGTTTGAGCGGCTCCATCACCTCGGCTGTTCCCAGATACTTGTTGGTCTCGTCGAATGCTGAGATGCGGTCGTGCATCTGAATGAATCGCGAGTGGGTAGAGAGTATCAGATCCTTGCCATCGGGCCCGATCTTTACAATCGGATGCACTGGGTTGTTCAGGTTGATGCCGTCGTCCCCCTGGTTCGCAATGAAGTTGTCGTGGATCGACACATCGCCGCCCACGATCAGTACGTGGATGGCGTCATACTCCGTGCTGACGAGCGCGCCCTCCTTTGCCGCGATTCTGCAATTCCAAATCCCCAACCCACGTCTTATCCCGACAGCCACTATCCCCATGCCCGGCCCGGATTCGATCGACACCGCGTTCAGAATGATGTCCTCAGATGCATCCACTCCCTGAATTTCCTTAATCAGGAACGCAGTCCCTCCATACCAATGGTGGAAGATGACAAACGTTTTGCCTGCCAACCCTTTGGTCTGGAACGCCGGCGAGCTATACGTCTGGTCGCCGATGTACTTGGGCATTTCCTTTCCTCCCGGTGGTGCATACACCCGCATCCCTCCGGGTATGTATCTCTTGCTTGCCGGGTCGTACTCAGCCATGTGCCCTATCGTGTCGCTGGCCGTCACCGGATAGGCTGCATCCACCTTCAGCACGTTCTCCGCGCCCTGCGCCACCACCGTCCCCAGCGAGGCTGTTTTCAGCCCATACGCGATGGTCAGGTTTGTCACCGCCACGCGGTGGCACTTATTCATAAAGATGCCTGTCTTGTTAAACATGAACACCAGCGTCGCGCCGCTGCCGTCGATGGTCATATCCGTCAACCCGGAGATGATCCAGTGGCTCGCGTTGTCCCGGCCCAGTGTTTTGAACACATACGTGCCCGTGGGAATCACCAGCCTCCCAGCTTTACTCGCCTTCGCCTTCGCTAACGCGTCGTCAAAGTAGGGTCTGGCATCGGCGCCTTCGGGCACAGATGGAACTGTCACCGTTGGTGCGCTTACCAATGGTCGCGGTGTCTTCACGGTGAGTTGTATCTTCCTCCCGTCGGGCCCCGTCCAGTGCACCTGATGATCGCCCGCCTCTGCAGCCACTGGGCTGTTGTTCGCCGAGCTTACCAACTTGGCCCAGCTCGCAAAATCGCTCGGAGCAGCCGTCTGCCCGCCGCACGGTAGCACCGCCATCACCGCTACTCCGCATACTGCCAACAGCTTCTTCATCTTTTTCCCTTGTTGATTCTGCTGCTTCTGGCCACACCGAAATGAATACAGCCGCTGTTGATATCCAGCTACAGCCTGCTCTTTAAGCATCCCAACTTATAGTGCATCACTCCAGTGCTGGCAATCGTTTTCGCGATAACCACAGCGTGTAAAGCCACGAAAAGAATGCACAAAACCGCTCCAAAACAAACAGCTTGCCTTGGCCTGCGTCAATGCTGCCTCGCAGACGGTTCCATCCTTCCTGCAATGACACAACACTCAATGCGCCTCTATAATTGTGGCGACCATGCATGGGTGCAGAAACAATGCCAGATGAATTTGACACGGAGTGCAATATTCCTTCTAGCGAGGCCGCAAAAGAGGCCATTCGGCAGCAATTAGAGCACATTCTCCTCGACTCCGCCTTCCGCAATAGCAAACGCTACCCAAGCTTCCTTCGCTTCGTCGTCCACCAGGCCCTGCTCGGCGAGACCACCTCTCTCAAAGAGCGCGTCCTCGGCGTCGAAGTCTTCGGCCGCTTGCCCGATTACGACTCCACCCAGGATCCCATCGTTCGTGTCACCGCCGCTGAGATCCGCAAGCGCATCGCCAAGTACTATGCGGACCCGAGCCACCAGCAGGAGATCAGCATCCTTCTACCTTCGGGGACCTACATCCCCCGATTCAAGTTTCCTCATGACCTGTCCACTGACTCTCCGCTCCTCGCTTCGCCTAGCCTTGATACTGTTCTTCATCCAGAGCACAGCGCAGTTCAGCCCGCATCACTCATCTCGCTTAGCGTAAGCCGCTTCAGCCGTCGTGCCGTATTGGCCACTGCGGCTGTCCTTTTAGCTCTGCTTACTGCTGGATTCGCGCTCTGGCATGCGCATCAGCGTTCTCTCATTGATGCGTTCTGGGCTCCCGTTGTGGACTCTTCCAGGCCGGTCCTCTTCTGCATTGCCGACCTGTCACGTTACGCAACGCCGCCTTTGCCGGGAACCACACAGGCCACGCAGGAGAGCAATGCGGTCAATGCACCCACATTGCTTACCGCTGAAGATACTGTCCCGCTGCTCGACTTTGTCAGCATCGTGCGCCCCAAAGTCCATTCCTACAAGGTGCAGGTTGAGGGACAGACCAACTTTACGGATCTCGCTCAGGGCCCGACGATTCTCATCGGTGCATTCGATAACAAGTGGACACTCTTTCTCACCGACCCCCTCCGGTTTCACTTCGTCAGCGATGACTCTATGGCGCGCATATGGATTGAGGACAGGCGATCGCCTGCCAGTCGTCAGTGGATGACTGACGCTTCTATTACCAGAAGCGGTGAGCACAAGGACTACGCCCTCATCGCTCGCTTCGTTGACGACAATACCGGTCAGGTCACTGTCGTCGTCGCTGGGTTGGGACATCATGGCACCTCGGCGGCTGGCAACTTCATCCTCTCTCCCCAATCGCTCAGCCAGCTGGTGCACTTCGATCCAAAGATATGGAGTGCCCGCAACTTCGAGATTGTTGTCGAGACTATGGTTGTTAATGGACACGCCGGTCCGGCGCATATCGACGCCGTTCATACCTGGTAGACCCGCGCGCCTCCTGTCTGCTCATCGAGTCCACCGCTCCCTGTATCTCTCCGCGAAGCACCGAAATGCAGGTTGATTTACCCGATAATGCTTGTCTTATCGTTGTGCTTCCCATGCGCCCATGGAATGATTCTCTCGCTTTGTGTAGCTCCGGCCTCTCGTCGCGAGCTGCGGATCATTCACTTCATCGGCCTCATTCCGCAGCGGGACGATCACCACGTCATCGCCATCTCGGACAAGGAACGCCGATTAGCATGCGGCATAGCAATATGTCCGGGACATAATCCTCATGACGAACACGTTATTTCAGGTGCGGGGCATCAGCCGCTTCCTCTCGCTGGCTGCAGCATCAGTCTTGCTCCTTCCGTTTCCGCCAGCCTCTGCGCAGACTGGCAGCGCTACGCACGTGCAGGCTGTCGGCTCATCCCGGCTTATCGCGATAGCAAACGGCTTCGAACTCAGCCGTGCCAATCGCTCCGTGCGCGCCACAGTTGCCAGCGATGGCGTCTTCCGCATCCAGATGTCTGCGGCTCCCGTAGTCCAGCCGAACCCCTCCTGGGCCGTCATCTCTGCTCCCGGCGCATCCTCTCCCATTAAGCTCCTCACCACGCCTCAGACCGTCGGTTTCGTCTCAGACGGAGCCGCCCTGCGCGTAGATCGCCGTACCCTCGCCGTCACCGTGCTCGATGTGCAGGGCCGCGTTATTACCCAGGATGATCCCGCACGCCTGCCAGAGTTCCACGGCAATGCTTTTCAGGTCTTTCACACCATGCCCGTCAGTGAGCACTTCTTCGGCCTCGGCGACAAGACCGGACCTACCGACCATCGCGATCAGGCCTATACCATGTGGAACACCGATGCCTACCACTGGCAGGAGTCCACTGACCCTCTCTACAAGTCGATTCCGTTCTTTCTCGCCATGCACGACGGCATGAGCTACGGCATCTTCCTCGACGATACTTGGCGCAGCAGCTTCGACTTCGGCAAGCTCTCGCGCACTGACTACTCCTTCGGCGCCGAAGGCGGCGCGCTGGATTACTACATCATCACCGGTGCACAGCCCAAGGACATCGTGCGCCGTTATACCGGGCTGACCGGACGCCCTGCCATGCCGCCGCGCTGGGCACTGGGCTTTCAGCAATCGCGCTGGAGCTACTACCCGGAGTCGCGCGTGCGTGAGATTGCCCAACACCTGCGTCAGGACAAAATTCCAGCCGATGTCCTCTATCTCGACATTGACTATCAGGACCGTAACCGTGTCTTCACTGTCAACAAGTCGCGCTTCCCGGATTTCAGCCAGATGGTTGCGGATCTGAGTGCCCAGCACTTCCACGTCATCGCTATCACTGACCTGCACATCGCCAACACGCCCAAGGGCGAGTATCCCGTATTCGACTCTGGCCTCGCGGGCGATCACTTCGTGCACAATTCCAACGGCTCAGTCTACGTAGGCGAAGTCTGGCCCGGCCCGTCGTCCTTCCCCGAGTTCACTCAGGCCAACTCCCGCGATTGGTGGGGCAGCCAGTACGCCGAGTTCTATACCAAGTTCAAGATTGCTGGATTCTGGAACGACATGAACGAGCCCTCCGTCTTTACCCTGCCGGAGAAGACCATCCCACTCGACGTCGTCCATCGCATCGACGATCCCGGATGGCCCCAGCGCACCGCCACCCACGCCGAGATTCATAACGTTATGGGCATGCTCAACTCTCGCGGCACCTACGAGGGCATGCTCAAGCTCCTGCCAAACCAGCGTCCCTTCGTGCTCACCCGCGCCAGCTACGCAGGCGGCCAGCGTTACGCCGCCACCTGGACCGGCGATAACTCCGCCACCTGGAACCATCTCCGCGTCGGCACACATCAGTTGGTCAATCTCGGACTCAGCGGATTCGCCTTCTCCGGTAACGACGTCGGTGGCTATGCTGGCAGCCCTTCCATGGATCTGCTTACCCGCTGGCTTGAGATCGGCGCATTTGCTCCCATCGACCGCGACCATACGGAGAAGGGCACTGCTGACCAGGAACCCTGGGTAGGCGGTACGGTACACGAGGACATCCGTCGTCGCTACATCGAGGAGCGCTACCGCCTCATGCCGTATATCTACACGATTGCCGAGCAGGCCAGCCGCGAAGGCATTCCGCTGATGCGCCCCATGTTCCTTGAGTTCCCGATGGGCCGCAAGGATGGAACTCCTATGGACGTCCTCGACGACAATCAGTTCATGTTCGGCCCCGCGCTCTTGGTCGCCCCGCCGCCTTTCGAGGAGACGCAGGATGACTATAAAGTCTTCTTTCCCGAAAACACTTCCTGGTTCAACTACTGGACCGGAGAACGGATTTCTACACGGCATGCGGCAGACGATCATGTCGCCTCGCCCCACTTTGTCCAGAAGCATCCTGACCTCGGCAACCTTCCGGTATTCGTCCGTGCCGGATCCATCCTGCCTCGCCAGCCGCTTGTGCAGAGCACGGATGAAGTTCCTAATGGCCCACTTGAGCTGCGCGTCTATCTGCCCTCTGCGGATATCAAGCTTCCTGGGAAGGACGCCATCGCGCTCGCCGCTCCGGACTCCTACTGCGACGGGACGCTCTACACCGACGACGGTGTGAGCTTCGCCTTCCGCCATGGCGATTTCTACCGCGCCACGGCGTCCTGCCTCCGCACGGCGCAGCAGACCACGGTGCAGATGTCCGCGGCAGAAGGCCACTACATTCCGTGGTGGAAGCAACTGGAGGTCGTCATCCTGGGGCTCGATAAGCAGCCCGTCGCCGTTCTGCTGAATGGTGCTCCTGTCGCGCCGTCCGATCTCTCTGTCGACACCGCCAACGGCTCACTGCATGTACGCATCCCTGCCACCACGGCGTCCTGGACGCTCACTCTGCAAAACTAGAGACTTAATCCCTATGGCCATCTCCCGCCGCGAATTTCTGCATGCTGCCTCGGCCACCTGTGCCGGCCTCGCGCTCACTCCCGGCGCACTCGCTCATACTTCCGCTGCGACGCATACCGAGGATCCGCTGCATTGGGTCGATCTGCGTATCGGTACCGGTGGTCATGGCCACTGCTACCCCGGTGCCACGCTGCCCTTCGGCTCCGTACAGCTCTCACCAGACACCTACAACCGCGGCTGGGACTGGTGCTCCGGCTATCACCGCTCTGACAGCTCCATCATGGGCTTCAGTCACACCCACATCAGCGGCACCGGGGCCAGTGACTGCCTTGATTTTCTCGTCATGGCCGGTACTGGCCCTGCCAGACTTGTCCCCGGAACCCGCGAAACTCCTCTCTCCGGCTACCGTTCACGTTTCGATCACTCTACCGAGGTCATGGAGCCCGGCTACTATTCCGTGCTCCTGAAGGACTATGGCATCCGCGCAGAGCTCACCGCCACCGAGCACACCGGTCTCCACCGCTACACCTTCCCGAAGAGCGATCAGGCGTACCTCATCCTCGATCTCTCGCACGCCTACGACGACCGTATCGCGCCCTGCACCTTGCAGCGTCTCGACCCTACCACTCTTGCTGGTGGCCATGTCACCAATGGATGGGCCATTGGCCGCCATACCTACTTCACCCTCCAGGTCTCCAAACGTCCTGACCGCATCGTCTTTTACAGCGACGATCAGCCTGTCACCGCCGACCAGCTCCAGGGAACCAACCTCAAAGCCGTTCTTTACTTCACGACTGCCGCCAATGAAACGATCCTTGTCCGCACCGGCATCTCCGCCGTCAGCCCCGAGGGCGCTGCCCTGAACCTGAAGACCGAATCTTCCGGATGGGACTTCGATCACGTCCGCGCTTCCGCCCGCGAGATATGGCGCAAACAGCTCTCGAAGATCTCCATTCGCACCGCCAATGCGGATCACAAGCGCGTCTTCTATACCGCCCTCTATCACGTCTCGCTCGGCCCCAACCTCTTCAACGATGTTGATGGTCGCTACCGCGGCATGGATGGCCAAATCCATCAGCTCCCCACCAGCCGCCGCAACTACACCAACTTTTCGCTGTGGGACACCTATCGCGCCGCTCATCCCATCTATACCCTCATTGAGCCGCAGCGCGTTCCGGATTTTGCCAATTCACTCATCCGCATGGCGGCAGAGAGTCCCGACGGTATGCCCGTCTGGCCTCTGCAGGGATGCGAGACCGGGTGTATGACCGGATATCACTCCGCTTGCGTCATTGCCGAAGCCGTCAACAAGGGCTTTCCCGGCATCGACGCTGATACCGCCTACCGCTTCATGATGAAGCGCGCCATGACAGATGATTACCGCGGCCTGCCATCCTATCGCAAACTCGGTTTCATCCCTGCTGACCGCGAAGAGGAGTCCGTCTCCAAGACCCTCGAATACTGCTACGACGATTGGGCCGTCGCGCATGTTGCGAATCATCTCGGCCATCGCGACGTTGCCGCCCAGCTCGCGCAGCGTTCCCGTAACTATCGCAACTACTTCAATCCCGCCGTGAACTTCATGCAGCCCCGGCTGGAGGATGGCTCCTGGGCTGTGCCCTTCGCACCCAACAGCATGGGCCATAGCAAGCGCTGGCGCGACTACACCGAATCCAACTCCTGGCAGACTACCTTCGGCATTCAGCACGACGTCGCCGGCCTCATTCAGCTCTTCGGTGGCCGTCTCCAGTTCATTGACAAGCTCGACGGACTTTTCAACGCATCTTCCGAGCTTCCGCCAGACGCTCCGCCCGACATCGCTGGTCTTATCGGTCAGTACGCCCATGGCAACGAGCCCTGTCACCACATCGCCTACATGTACGTCTTCGCCGGTGCCGCCCACAAAACTCAGGCCCGCGTGCGGAGTCTGCTGGAGACGATGTACTCGCCCTATCCCGACGGTCTGGCGGGCAACGAAGACTGCGGTCAGATGTCTGCCTGGTACATCCTCAGTGCGCTCGGCTTCTACCCTGTGGACGCCGTCAGCGGCAACTACGTCCTCGGCTCGCCGCTCTTCGACCATGCCATCGTCCAGTTGGGCGGCGACCGCACACTCGAGATCGAGGTTCTGCGCTCCGACCCCTCCCACCAATACATCCAGCGTTTCGCTCTCAACAACAAGCCGCAGGATCGTCTCTGGTTCCATCACAGCGAGATCGCTCAAGGCGGTAAGCTCACGGTCTATATGAGTCCCGTTCCCAACGATACCCTCGGTGCTGACCATGCGGTTACGCCGCCGTCACTCTCACTCGGCTGAAAATGGCCGTATATTTTTAGCTGTAGTGATTTTTGTTTCGGAGTTCACCTTATGCGCCCTCTCAAACTTGTTCTTGCTCTTCCGCTCCTCTTCGCGCTCTCTGTCTCGGCGGAGCTGCGCCTTCCGTCGCTGCTCTCCGATCACGCTGTGCTACAGCGCGATCACCCGGTCCGCATCTGGGGATGGAGCAATCCACAGGAGAAGGTGACCATCCGCTTCCATCAGCAAACACTCACCACTCAAGCCGATGCCATCGGTGCGTGGGAGGCATGGCTCAATCCCGAGCCCGCCGGCGGCCCCTACGCCCTCACAGTTCAGGGCGATTCCTCCCCAGCCACCATTGAGCGCAAAGACATCCTTATGGGCGATGTCTGGTTCGCCTCCGGCCAGTCCAACATGGAGCTTCCGCTGGAGGGTTTCAAAAACCAGCCGCCTCCGAAGGATTCTGACAAGGAGATCGCCGCCGCCACCCAGCCGCAGATTCGTCTCCTCCTGCAGAAGCGGGGAACCTCGACGGTTCCGCTCGATGACATCAACGACACCTGGACGCTCTGCACTCCAGACACAGCCCGCCACTTCTCCGCCATCGCCTATCTCTTTGGCAAGGAACTCGTAGCCCACGAACACGTACCGATCGGCCTCATCGATGCCACCTGGGGCGGCACGCCTGCTCATTCCTGGATCAGTCCTGCATCTCTGGCTACCGCCAACCTCACCTCCGTATTCCTCGATGCTGGTAACATCGCCCGCGATCAGGCACACGCCAATCAGATCCGTGCCGCGCAGGACAGGGAAGCAGCTGCCCTCACCGCACAGGGCAAGCCGGTCCCTGTCTTTCCGCACATCCCCGGCGATCATCAGGGTTCCTGGACTCCCGGCAGCATCTTCAACGCCATGATTGCTCCTGATATGCGCTTCACCATCAAGGGTGTCATCTGGTATCAGGGCGAGAGTGACAGCGAACCACCGCGCAACCCCAACTATGCCCGGGTCTTCTCCACGCTCATCTCAGACTGGCGCAGCCAGTGGGCGCAGGGCAACTTCCCCTTCCTCTTCGTTCAGATATCCAGCTACAACGCTCAGGGCGGCTGGCCGGAGGTTCGCGACGCACAGCGTCGTACGCTCGCTCTCAGCAACACTGCTATGGCCGTTACCCTTGATGTCGGCGAATCCGCTAACGTCCATCCCATTGACAAGCAGACCGTTGCCACCCGGCTCGCACTTGCGGCGCGTAGTATGGTCTACGGCGAAAAAGTCGAGTACATCTCCCCATCCTTCCGGCAGGCCACGACCGAGCCCGGTGCTATGCGCGTCTGGTTCACGCACGCTGACGGCCTCACTTCCCGTGGGCAGGATGTTGGTGGTTTTGAGGTAGCTGGCGACGACCACAAGTTCCAGACCGCGACCGCGAAGATCGAGAAAATCGGCGATAACGAGACGATCCTCGTCTCCTCACCGCATGTCGTCAGCCCCCGCTTCGTGCGCTATGACTGGCAGGGCTACGTCACCTCCTACCTTTACAACGCTGCCGGGCTTCCCGCCGGCACCTTCACTTCAGAATAGAGGCTTGTACTTTGACTTCCAGATTGCTGCTCGCACTAGCGCTCTTCTCGGCAACCCTCACTGCGAATGCGCAGAACCCGTTTTTGGACGCGCCCAACGATGGCCACATCGGTGTTCCGCTCTGGCCGGCAGGTGCACCGGGCGCTCTTGGCACAGCTGCATCTGACATTCCCACTCTCACCGCTTACCTCCCCGTCTCCAATCCGGCACACACCGCCGTCATCGTCGTACCCGGTGGAGGCTATTCCATCCTCGCCCTCAACCACGAGGGAGCGCAGATCGGTGTCTGGCTGGCTTCTCACGGCATCGCAGCTTTCATCGTCAAATACCGCCTCGGTCCCAGATATCACCACCCCATTGAGTTGGAAGACGCTCAGCGTGCACTGCGCACCGTCCGCGCTCACGCCGCTGACTATGGTGTCGACAAAGATCACATCGGCATGTGGGGTTTCTCCGCTGGCGGACACCTCACCTCCACCGCCGGCACTCACTTTGACTCCGGCAATCTCGCTCTGGCCGATCCCATCGAACACGAATCCAGCCGCCCCGATTTCATGATCCTTGCTTACCCCGTCATCACCCTGACAGGTCTTATTTCACACTCCGGTTCCACCCACAGCCTGCTCGGCGATTCACCCTCCCCGGAGACACTCGCCCTGCTCTCCAACCAACTGCAGGTCACCGCGCAGACCCCACCCACCTTCATCTTCTCCACAACCGACGATCCTGCCGTTCCCGTCATGAACAGTGTCCTGTTCTATCAGGCGCTGGTCGAACACCATGTCGAGGCAGAGTTACATCTCTTTCACCACGGCAAACACGGGTTGGGGCTAGCGCAGGATGACCCCGAACTTAAGATCTGGCCCACACTTCTGCTGCACTGGCTCGTCGCCAATCATTGGGCCGTACCGCCGGTTGACGCATCGCCGATCCCGGTCACAGCTGCGACGAGCGGAAGGTGAGGACATGGACGTAGACAGCTTCCCGCCAGCATAACTCTGCAATCGCGCAATTTTCCCGAAAAGAGAGCTTTATCGTTGTGTATTGTCGCTTACATGCGTGATGATGCGTTGCCTTTCCGGAGCGTTAATTTCCTGCATCCTGATGGCCGTTCTACACCTATTTATGTTCATCTTCGATCCCATCTTTGCAGTCAGACAGCGTGCTTCGCGCGTCAGCCTTCCTCAGTTCTGCGCCTCTCTCGAGTCTTCAGCTAGACGTTATCACGGCCTGCAGCGCTTACGGCGTGCCGCCGTCCTGCTATGCGTGGTCTCCATGTTGTTTGCCGGTGCTGTTTCCGCTTTTGCTCAGCAGGGAACTGGTTCCATCGTCGGTAGGGTAAGCGATGCTCTGGGCGCTGTCATCCCCAGCGCCACTGTCACTATTACCAATCAGGCTACGCTGACCGGCACTATCGTTAAGACCAACGCTGAAGGCGCGTACGCTTCACCTCCGCTCAATTCAGGCCTCTATACCGTGCAGGTTGAAAAGACGGGCTTTGGGCCCTCCGAGCAGCGAGACTTCGAGCTCAATGACGATCAGGCGGCGCAGTTGAACTTCACCCTCCGCGTTGGCGACGTCTCCCAACAGGTGGAGGTGCAGGCCGATGCCCCCACTCTCAATAGCTTCAATGCCACTCTCGGTACAGTCATTGACAATGCAACGGCCGAAGCCCTTCCTCTCAATGGCAGCGTCGCCCTTGCACAGGTCCAGCTGGATTCTTCTGTCGTCTCCGCTGCCGGGCCCAATAACGATGGCTTCGTCGACCGTGGACTAAACGTTTCCAATATCCGTATCGGTGGCGGCGCCGCAGGGTCTAATGCCAATCTCCTCGACGGTGCTAACAACCTGCAGAACGTCCGTGGCGAGGTTCTTATCAACTCCACCATCACCGGACTGCAGGAGACGCGCCTGCAGTATGGCGTTCTCTCCTCTCAGTACGGCCTTACCTCTGGTGGCGTGATCACCATGACCACCAAGGCCGGTACCAACGGCTTCCACGGTCAGATCTATGAATTCTTCAAGAACGGCGCCATGAATGCCGCCAACCGCTTCGCACTCCCCGGCATCCGGCCCATCATGACCTATAACCAGTACGGCGCTGCGATTGGCGGCCCCATTAAGCACAACCGCGCCTTCTTCTTCGCCAATTATGAGGCCTACGGACTCAATCAGGTCTCACCCACCACCATCAATGTGCCCACTCTCGCAGAGCGCACCGGTGACTTCAGCGACCTCGCCGTGAGCACTCCTGCCTTCGGCATCTTCGATCCCGATAGCGGTGGCGCCAGCGGTCAGCGTACCCAGTATCCCGGGAATGTTATCCCCACCAAAAATCTCGATCCTGCGGCTCTCGCCTTCCAGGACGCCTTTGTTCCTGTGCCGAATGCGGGTGATCCCTCCCTCCCCGTCAACAATTACATCTCCAACGCGCCGCTCATTTCAACGCAGATCATCTCCCTTGGCCGCGTCGATATTCAGGTCACCAACCGCACCAGCCTCTTCGCCCGCTATGCCTTCAGCAAGAACATGTACAACAACGAGGGCAACTACGGCGCGCTCAATACCATCGCGAGCACGCGCAACGATGTACAGACCAGCCAGGATCTCAACATCGGCATTACGCAGGTCATCTCGGGCAATATGCTCAACGATATTCGCCTCGCCGTCGGCAGAAGCTTTATGCCCTTCAATCCCGGCAGTGCCTTCCAGAACTGGCCGCAGCAGTTGGGCATTTCCAACCTTCCGCCCAATACACTACCTCAGATATCCATTACTAACTACGGCATTCAGGTCTCCACCAATCAAGGCCTGCGCACCTCCACCGATCCCGAACTGAGCGATACCATCACGCTCCTGCGCGGACGGCATAGCTTCCATCTCGGTGCCGGATTCCGCTTCAACGAGGCCTACGCCAACTCCAACTCCGCTCCCTCCGGTCAGTACAGCTTCAATACGTCGGTCACGGCCCAGCGCGGCTCCACCTCTGTCACCACCGGCAATGCCTATGCCAGCTTCCTGCTTGGCAAACCGTCCTCTGTCTACGCCTCAGTCAGTGCCGGCTCTGTTACTCGCGCTATCGCAGTCAACGGCTTCATTCAGGACGATTGGCGCGTCACCTCACGGCTCAACCTAAACCTGGGCTTGCGTTACGACTACCAGTCCATCCCCTGGGAGAAAGCTAACGGCTTTAGCACGCTCCGCCTCCAACCCAACCCCACCAATGGCCTCATTGGCACAGAGGTCTACGCCGGTATGAACGGGCAGCACAGCAACTTCGCTGCGGAGAACTATACCGACTTCGCCCCGCGCATTGGCTTCGCCTTCTTGCTCTCGCAAAAGCACCTGACCGTTCTCCGTGGTGGCTATGCCCTTTACTACGCCAACACCTTCAACATGGTCTACGCCAATGCCAACGACGAGTTCGGCACTAACGTCACCACGTATTCTGCCACGACTCCCAACGGCTATATCACCCAGTTTTCCAGCGGCTTGCCTTATCCGCCGAATGCCATTCTCGGTGCTGGCGCTGGTCCCAATGCGCTTCTCGGCCAGGTTGCTACCTACCAGACGCCACGGGCTCCCACCCCCGCCTCGCAGCAGTTTGTTCTCTCGCTCGACCGCCAGTTTCCGCACAATTCCGTCATTCACCTCGGCTACTTCATGAATCACGGCACTCACTTTCCCCTGGTGGCCGTCAATCTGGATCAGATCAGCCCGAGCTACTTTTCGTTGGGTGATTCCTTCCTCAACGCGAACTCCACCAATCCCTACGCTCACTATGGAATCGTCGGCGGCCTTGGCAACAATCTCCTTCCCAATGCCACATTGCTCAAGCCCTATCCTTACTTCCAGGGCGTCTACAGCTACTATCCGCATATCGGCCGCTTTTTAGGCAGTGGTGGCCAACTCGCCATCCAGCGTCCCATCACCAAAGCCCTGCAGATGAACGTCTCTTACACCTACTCCAAGTTCCTCAGCGACCCTTTGGTCAGTTCGCTTACAGCGGCAGCCATCTCATCTCCGCTGCAGAATAGTTTGGACCCGCACTCTGAATATGCCGTCGACCCCACGGATGTTACTCACCGTTTGAGTGGAACTCTGGTCTACCAGCTTCCCTTCGGCAAGCGCCAGCACTTCTTCTCCGGATCCTCCGCACGGGTCAACCGTTTCATCGGCGGATGGAGCCTTAGCAGTATCTTTACCATCGAAAGCGGCCGTCCTCTCGCCGTCACCGGAAGCAATGGCTACGTCGCCCGTCGCCCAAACTATGTGCCCAGCGTCGCTCTTAAGGTCGCGCATCCAGGCATTGTCCAGTGGTTCAATCCGTCCGCATTTACCAGTGTCGCTCCCTGCTCTGGCAGTACCTGCGGACTCAGTGCTCCCCTCTATAGCTTCGGTAGCGTCCCGCGCACCGAAACGCAGGTGCGCGGCCCGGGAAACATCAACATCAACCTGAACATTTTGAAGCATCTTCAATTCGGCCGCTACAGCGCAGATTTGCAGGCTGCGGCTTTCAACGCCATTAATCATCCCAATCTTGGCACGCCCAATACTTCGTATAGTGCAACGTCTTCTTCTTTCGGCACCATTACGTCGGCACTCCCCGCACGCACTCTGCAACTCACCGTGCGCCTGCGCTTCTAGCTCTTTGCACCAGCATTCGTTTCTTTAGAGGTATGGTATGAACTTCGCCAGTCACAACACGCTTACCACCGTCCATGGCAGCTCTCGCTCCACCGCGGCGTCGCATCGCCGTCTGCCGCTGCTCGCTCTCGGCCTGCTGCTCTCTCTCCTCGCAGCCCGTCCCGCCGCCGCACAGGTAACCGTCTCTGAAATTCTCAGCAACCCCGGCAACTCTTCAGTCACCACACCCGAGGCCTCCTTCGTTGACATCTACGGCAACATCTTTCTCGTCAACACCGTCGGCACCAGCATCTCGGAGATACCCGCCAATGGCTCCCCCATCGTCACCATCGCTTCCGGGCTCTCTCCGGTCGCGCAGGGTGTAGCCGCAGACAACCAGGGCAACGTCTACATCACCCAGAAGACCACCGCCACCATCATGAAGATCTCCCCCAGCGGTGTCACCACTACCATCGGTAGCGGTCTCAACAATCCCTTTGGCATGACCTTCGACTCCTCGGGGAACCTCTATGTCGCCGATGGCGGCGCCATCAAAATCATCAAGATTACTCCTGCTGGTGTTCAGACCACCCTGGCCTTCTCCACCTCCAACATCAATAACCCGCACTACGTTGTCGTGGATTCCGCCGGCGACGTTTTTACCGGACGATGGGCTTCCAGTACCAACTATCCCACCGTCACCGAGCTGTCCGCCTCCGGCACGCAAATCACCTACTTCCTCACCACCGGCAGCAGCGCCACGCCAATTCCAGAGGTCAATGGACTCGCGGTAGATTCCACCGGCGGCATGTATGTCGTCAACGCTGGCATCATCTACTACTACTCGGCTCCCTCCACCAGCCCGAACTCTTACGTTTCCATCCCCGCCTGCGCCGCTTGCAGCTCCGCCGCCAACGTCAACCTCACGTCGCGTGGCGACCTCGTCTACATGACCTCCAGTGGCATCTTTTCCATCCAGTCCCTGCAATCTCCCCTGACTGGCAGCGGCGTCTCCAACTTCTACGGCACGCTCGTCGGCTCCACCAGCAAGGCCACCGCCATCACCTACAACTTCACCAGCGGTGTCACTCTCGGAACAGCACCCATCTTTACCAGCAATAACTCATCCACCATCCAGTTCAAGGATTACGGCACCGGCGACACATGCACCTCCAAGAAGGTCATCGCTGCTGGCGGCACCTGCACCCTCTATGTGACCTTCTCTCCCTTGCAGACAGGTCTCGTCACTGGCACCGTGTCGCTCGTCAGCTCCACCGGCACTACACTCGCCACCACCTATCTCACCGGTGTCGGCGATGCTCCCGTCGCCTCCTTCACTCCCGGTGCGCAGTCGGCATTGCTCTCTGGCTTGGGTACGCCCGCTGGCGTCGCAGTCGACTCAGCCGGTAACGTCTACCTTGCAGACACCACCCGCAACATCGTCACTAAGACCACCAGCGGCGGTGTCACTACCACCCTCCCGTTCACTGGCCTCGCTCGTCCCTACGGCCTCGCTGTCGATGGCGCTGGTACCGTCTACGTCTCTGACTCTGTCAACAACGCCGTCTACACCCTCACCGTCGCCAACGTTCAGGCCACCCTCGCTACCACAGGGCTCAGCGCACCCCGCGGCATCACCCTCGACGGCTACAACAACCTCTACATCGCCGATAGCGGTAACAGCCGCGTCGTCCGCCTCGACATCAGCGGCAATCAGGTTCCCATTGCCTTCTCCGGCCTTGCAGCTCCATCCTGGCTCGCCGTCGATACATTCGGTGATATCTACGTCTCAGACACCGGTAAGATCTTCGAGATTCCCTATGCCGGCTCGCAGAAGACCATCACTGCCTCTGGCCTCAGTGCAGCCGCCGGTATTACGGTAAGTCCCAGCGGCTCTCTCTATATCGCGGATAGCGGCAATGGCGATGTCTTTGTCATCCCCGCAACTGGTTCGCCCTTCACTCTTGCCAGCGGCCTCAAGACCGCCGCTGGACTCGCCGTCGCTCCCGCCGGTAATCTCTACATCGCAGACGCATCTGCAGCTCAGCTTGTTCTGCTCGATCGCAGCAAGGCATCTCTCGCCTTCCCGCCAACCGCAACTGGAGTCATCAGCGCGCCGATGGCAGTCGCCGTCCAGAACACCGGTAACTCTGCACTCACCACCAGCGCTCTGGCTGTCACCTCTGGCTATATACTCACCACCCCCGCGTTGGCCACGGATTGCACCGCCACCACATCGCTTCTCCCCGCTGCCGTCTGTAATATCGATGTCGAGTTCACGCCGTCAGCGCTCGGCCCCATTTCCGGCACCGCCACGCTCACTGACAATGCGCTGAACGCAACCACTGCTACCCAGACCGTCTCGCTCACCGGTAACGGCATCAAGGCCTCCGTGACCACGCTCGGTCTTACGACTCCTGCCACCGGCAATCCCGTCTACGGTCAGGCCATCATTGTGACAGCTACCGTTGCCCCGGCCACCAGCACGGGCACCCCCACCGGCAGCGTCACCTTCAGTTTCGACGGCGGTTCTCCCGGTGCTCCTGTCTCCCTCAACGGTGGGCAGGCGACCTTCTCGCCGTCGCAGCTCGCTGTTGGTACGCACACCGTCGTCGCTGTCTATAGCGGAGACAGCTCATTTGCCGCCAGTACCTCTACCAGCTTCACCATCACTGTCACGCCAGCCGTGCTGACCGTCACTGCTATCTCGCAGATGCGTTCCTACGGCGTGGCCAACGCGCCGCTCACCTATAGCATCACCGGCTTTGCATATTCTGATACCAATGCCGTCGTCTCCGGTGCTCCCGTGCTCAGCACCACCGCCACCACCACATCCGATCCCGGCAGCTTCCCGGTCACAATCACCGCTGGCACACTGGCGGCAGCCAATTACACATTCACCCTGGTTCCGGGAACGATTACCGTCACCACCGCTGCGAACACCATCACCTTTCCCGCCATCGCTGGTGTCACCTACGGCGCATTTCCCATCGCGCCGCTTGCCACCGCCAGCTCGGGCCTTGCCATCAACTACTCGGTAACTGGCCCGGCTACCGTCACCAGCGGAGCGGGCGCAGCCATTACCATCACCGGTGCAGGCACCGTCAAGGTAACCGCCACTCAGGCTGGCAACACGGACTACGCCGCCGCTACTTCGGTCTCGCAGTCCTTCACCGTCACGCCCGCCGTTCTTACAGTGACCGCCACCAGCCTCAGCAAGCAGTCAGGACAGGCGAACCCCACGCTCGTTGATACCTTTACCGGCTTCGTCAACAATGACACCAGCTCTGTCGTCAGCGGCGCGGCTGTAATCTCAACGACTGTCACGACCTCTTCGCCCGTCGGCACCTATCCCATCACCATCACGCAGGGAACTCTCGCCGCCGCCAACTACACCTTCAATCTTGTGCCCGGAACTCTTACCATCACGGGCACCACTCCCCAGACCATCACCTTTGCTGCACTTCCTGGCGTCACCTACGGCAACGCTCCCGTCGTTCTTACCGCTACCTCGTCTTCCAGTCTTGCCCTCACCTATTCTGTTACCGGCCCTGCCATGCTTTCCGGTAGCACGGTGGTCATCACCGGCACTGGAACTGTGAGCGTCACCGCTTCTCAGCTTGGTAACAACACGTATGCTGCCGCTACCAGCGTCACCCAGTCGTTTACCGTCGCCAAGGCGGCACTGGCCGTCAACGCTCCCAGCGTCAGTCGCTATATCAACACCGCCAACCCGGTCTTCGCCTACACTATTGCCGGTTACGTCAACGGTGATACCTCTGCTGTCATCAGCGGCGCGCCTGCCATCACCACGACGGCAGGCGTCAGCTCGCCTGTTGGCACCTATCCCATCACCGTGGCCATCGGTACGCTCTCCGCCAGCAACTACACCTTCACCTTCAACTCCGCCACGCTCACCGTGGTCGCCACGCCGCAAACCATCACCTTCGCGACTCTGCCAAACGTTGTCTACGGCGTCGCCCCCATCACCCTCGCCGCTACCGCCAGTTCAAGTCTCGCGGTCGCGTACACTGTCACCGGTCCAGCCTCGGTCAGCGGTTCCACGCTCACGATCACCGGCATCGGTTCGGTCAGCGTCACCGCAGCGCAGCCTGGCAATGCTGCCTATGCCGCTGCCTCCAGCGTTACCCAGAGCTTCACTGTCACCCCCGCTCCGCTAACCGTCACGGCAACGAACGCATCCATTGCCTACGGCGTCGCCATTCCTACTACCTTCACGTACACCATCACCGGCTACGTCTACAGCGAGACTTCCGCCGTTGTCAGCGGTACGCCGGTTATCAGCACCACGGCAATCGCCACGTCGCCCGGCGGAGCCTATCCTATTACGCCCACCATCGGCACTCTCGCTGCCGCCAACTATTCCTTCGCCACATTTGTGCCGGGCACGCTCACCATACAGCCCACTGGCCAGACCATCACCTTCGCGGCATTGCCCAACATTCCGCAGACCACTTCCAGCGTCACCCTTTCTGCTACAGCAAGCTCTGGCCTTCCCGTGGTCTTCGCATTGGTCAGCGGCCCGGCCACGCTGAACTCCAGCACCGGCATGCTTGCGATCTCTGGCCCTGGCACTGTCGTTGTCACCGCAACCCAGCCCGGCAACAGCAGCTACTCGGCTGCAGCTCCTGTTACCCAGAGCTTCTCCGTCACCGGTACCACCAGCACCTCACTCACTCTCAGCACAACGACCGCGAACTTCGGCAGCACCGTCACCCTCACTGCCAAGGTCACAGGCAGCATCACCGGCTCCATTCCAACGGGCACCGTCAGCTTCTATGCCTATGCCACCCTGCTGGGTAGTCCCGTCACCATCTCATCCAGCGGCTCCGCTACGCTCAACACGACCGCCATTCCCAGCGGCAACATTAAAATCACCGCGGTCTACTCCGGCGACAATGTCTTTAGCTCCTCCACCTCTACCTACCAGGCCATCCTGATCGTCTCGCCAACCATCAACATCTCGGCTACCAGCACCAACCTCACGATCTCTGCCGGACAATCCGTCTCCACCACCATCACCCTTACTCCGGTCGGTGGATATTCTTATCTGGTGAACTTCTCCTGTGGAGCTCTCCCGGCCTATCTGACCTGCACCTTCAATCCTGCAGCTCTTAGTTTTTACCCCGGCACATACACCACAACCGTCCCCCAAAGCACCACTCTTACATTGAATGACACCCAGGTAGCATCACTGCGCAGACCGCACCTGTCACACGCCTCCGGCAGCGGTATGGCTCTCGCTGTTCTCTTCGGCGCTCCTATCCTCGCCTTGTCGTTCTTCGGTGGTCGCAGGCGTCGCCGCTCTCTCTGTCAGATGATGCTGCTCTCCCTGCTCGTCCTGTTCTCCGTCGGCGGCATCGTCAGCCTCTCCGGCTGCGGCAGTGGCACTCCATCCGTCGGTGGAACCTACAATATTCAGGTCATCGTTGACGACGGCACAGGCATCACCCATACCCTCGCCCTCACCGTCACCATGCAGTAGACCGGCAATCGTGTGCAGGACTCGCCCGCCTGAATGTCATTCGCTGATCGTTGTAGTTCACCACACTGGAGATCGGCACCTTGATGCTCAACCCGCGCACTCTACTTGGCATCGTCTTTCTTATGCTGGCGCAGCCCGCATCTTCGCAGCGCGCACCCGTCTCAGAGCCTCCCACCGCCACGGTGCATGTTTACACCCGTATCGTTGTGCTCGATGTCGTGGTGACTGATGCGAAGGGCCAACCGGTGACTGACCTCAATCGTAACGACTTCACCGTAGTTGAGGATAATCAGCCGCAGCGCATCCGCTCCTTCGATCCACCCGCCATGCACGCTCTGCCGCCTGGCGAGATCGTCCACTCCACCGGCGACCTCGTCCACATCGGCAATGCTCCGGTCAACATTCTGGTTCTCGATGAGCTCAATACGCCCTTCGAGGACAACGCTTTCACCCTTTACTCTGTACAGCGGTTTCTCAAGGTCCAGCCAGCAGTCATGCCGCCTACCGAGCTGCTCGTCGCCAGCGACAAGAGCTTCTCCGTCCTGCACGACTTCACTCAAAAGCTCACCGATATTCAACTGGCCCTCAAGCACAAGCCTACGCAGTATCCTTGGCGGCTGGCCCGTAACGGCGGCTCCGGCCCAGAGGCCATCACACGTCTCGCCGCAACTCTCAACATCCTCGAGCAGATCGCCCAGGCTTCCGCCGGAACCCCCGGCCGCAAGAACATCATCTGGGTAGGGAAGGGATTTACCTCCGTCGATCTCACCGGGTTAGACGCTGCTGCGCGCCAGCCATTGCAGGATGCTATCCGCCGTTGCTCTGACCTCCTGCTGGCCTCGCGCGTCACCCTCTATATAGTGGATCCCACCCCACTCTCCAGCGCCACCTACGACGTGGAGACGCCCTCCGACCTTGCCACGCTGGAGTCCGAGACCCTCATGGAGCCGTTCAGCGATGCGGCCCGTTTCTCCACCCTCGCCCCGCTCACAGGCGGTCGCATCTTTCGCGCGCGCAACGACCTCGATCAGGAGCTCTCCACCAGCGTGCAGCAGGGCGCCCTCTACTACACGCTCTCTTACTCTCCCAGCAACACCTCCCAACTCCCCGGCGCGTATCGTAGCGTTCGCATTGCTCTTGACCGCCCCGGTCTCACTGCCACCACACGCGACGGCTACTACACCCGTGCGTCCACCGTTGCTCCTGCTCCCGGCTCTGCTCAGGCGCTGCTCAACGACACGGAAGAGGTTGATGACATCGCCAACGCCGCCCTCAGCAGGATGGTCTACAACGGGGTCAAACTGCGCGCCGGCAAATTCTCCCCCGGCATCTACAGCCTTGCGATCGACGGTGCATCGCTCGCCTGGCAGCCTACTGAGAGTGGCTCTCTTTCTGCCCATCTCTCCATCGTCGTCGTTAGCTTCTCCTCCAGCGGCAAGGTGCTGGCTCACAATGCCATGGAAAAGGTGCTGATCGCCGATGTCGCAACCTCCGCCCAGTCCAGCCAGCTCTTCACTCTACCGCTCAAACCTCCACCGGGAACCGCGCGCCTGCGCTTCGTCGTTCGGGACAATTCCTCTAACCATCTGGGTACTGTGGATCTCAATCAGCCATGATGGGTCTCTTCTGGTCTCTCTCACTCTCCACCATTGTCCCCTTGCAGGTAGCACTCGTGTAACCCTTTTCCTTTCTGTGCACACCTCGGCTCTTTTCGTCTTTTTCGCGCGCGGTTTTCCCGATAATGGTTGCTTCTCTCCAGATACGGGACTATCTATAGGCTACGAATCTCTGTAGATAGCATCTTGGCTCTTCGGCTCTCGCCGCGCACCATGCATTCCATCCGCTCCCCACGGATTGAGTTGTTTCAATGAACTGCTTCATCAGGATGACCATGAAACTTTGTTGTTCCGCGTTGATGCTCGTATTGCTTGCTCTTGCCACCTCCGGCTGCAGCTCCTCCGCTTCATCTTCGACTTCGGCGCAGAGCATCACTCCGGTCATCACGTTTACCAGCTACACCTCAATCAACAATGGTCAGGCCTTCGTCGTCAATGTTGGCGGATCTGGCTTCGTCTCCGGAGCCACTATTCTCTTTGACAACGTTGCGGCCACCACCACTGCGCTCCTTCCCAACCTTCTGCAGGGCACGGTCTCTAACCCCAACGGAACAACCCTGCAGGTCGCAGTCACCGTGCAGAATCCGGCGCCTTCGTCCGCCCTCTCCGCCGCAGCCAATCTGGTTCTCTCCTTCTCTCCGTTGCCTACCACGCAGCAGCAGTGGATGACTGCCGTGAGCCAGCAGAACACCAGCCCGGCCACCGCCGTCACCGGCGATGCGCAGATCTCATGGACGGCACCTGACACCAGAACCATCCAACTCGTTGTTAAATCGCCCGCGCCTGCTGCCAATGCCCCAACCGTGACCATGGGTGCGGTCCCTACTGGTGCTGATGCGCGGCCCTACTTCGATGCAGCCTTGACCCTTGCCAAGTCACAGCAAGCTGGCCGCCTTGCGGTCCCTACCGGGACGTATACCTTCAAGTCGCTGGGAACCGGCAATCTCGGTCAACTCCAGATACTTGGCCAGTCGGATCTGGTTATAGACGGACAGGGTTCGACCCTGGTCTTCACTCTCAACTCAGACGGCATCTTCTTCAGCACCAGCCAGCGCGTCCAACTCACCAACTTTACGATTCAGTATGCTCTGCCTACGCCGATGTATTGGATCGGCTCCATGAGCTCCACCAAGCCATATACACTCACGCCCATCGCCGGTTACACCGTGAGCAGTAGTGATACCATCGGCCACATGACGCAATACAACTCCACCACAAATTCGTTTGTGCATGGAGATCTGTCGGTCTATCAGCCAGCGTCTGTCGCCTTCACCGGGACTGGCTTCACCAGTTCATCATTCAGTTCAACGACGGCGGGCAAGACCTTCATGGTCTTTGAGCACTACTACGGCGGTATTGCCATTGATATGGAAGATACCTATGGCAGCTCGCAATCGCAGGATCTCACTCTGAACAACATCACCATCAACTCCGGGCCCGGCATGGGCATCCGCGCCTATGGCATCAAACGCGGTGTCGGTATCTGGAACTCGCATATTACGCCTGCCGCCGGTAGCCTCATCAGCACTGAATATGACGCTATTCACGTGATCGGCGTTGGCGGCGATGTCTATCTCCACGACAACCTGATCGCCAACCAGGGCGACGATGCGCTCAATCTGAACAATATGGTTATGCCCATCCTCAGCTACTCTGGAACCGGCCTGGAGCTCTCCACCTACTCTCGATTCATCCAGCAGTCTGATGTGCTCTCTTTCTTCGACACCTCCAATAACTTTCTGGGCGTGGCGCAGGTCATGGCTCCCGCCGTCAATATGGGTAGCAATAATTACAGCTTCACCCTCAGCAATGCCGTTTCAGGCGTTACAACCTCCAGCCTCGTCCGCGACATGAACCTCGTCAACAGTCGCGCGGCGGTCGTCAACAATACCATTCAGAACTGCCAGTGCCACGGCATGCTCGTTCAGGTTCCCAACGTCCTGCTGCAGGGCAATACGTTGACGAATGTATTGAGCGGCGGCATCAACCTTCTCACCAACATAGGCACCTTCAAGGAGGGCGTCGGTGCCATCAATGTTCTGGTGCAGAACAACACCCTTAACAACATGGGCATCGACAACAACCTGCCGAATACCTCCAACTATGCTGGTATCTTCGTCTATGGCGGAATCTCCTCTGGCATCACCACCACGCCGTCCAACCAGTACATCAACATCTTGGGCAATACCATCTCCAACGCCGATCAGGAGTGCATCATCGTCGCCAGCAGCAACTACATCAATGTCACCTCGAATGCCTGTGATAACGACAACCTGACAACCAGCGGATCGCCCAGCATCTATATCTACAACTCGAGTTCCGTCAACGTGACCGGCAACACCCGTTCCGGCACGAATACGGGTGCCATCTCCGTCGACACCGGCTCAACCTCCAACGTCATCGTACAGAAATTGTATTAACTTCACTTCACCGGTGCGCAACACGGATTTCAATAAGAATGGCTCTCATGCGTCGACACGCCCTCAGCAAACACACAAAGCCCCGATTCCTCAGGGCTTTGTGTGTTTGCGAGAGTGCCATTGTCTGCCCAAGAGCTGCTTGATCGGCCCTATTATTTCTGTGCCAATTGAAATGAGAGAACCGGAATATGAAGAACTGGATATAGTGCGAGGGAAGAAGCATACGGTATTCAAACCCGAAATGGATGCTATCGAAAACATGACAAAGCCTGGAGACAGCGGTGTGCTCGTTAGGATGTAGGAGCTGGGTGAAACTTTAAGCTTATGCGGAAATACCTGCTAAGACACAGTTTTACAGTGGTTGCCGCAGTCATCTTGCGGCAAGGAGATTGTCATTCCATTTGCCGTCTGCATGGGGGCGGAGGAAGGGGTGTTTTCCGGCTTCTCTTACTACTCCGATGTACACACGGCTTGACGAGTAACGATTTGTAATGATCGAGACGACTAGATTCAAACTAGCGACCTCACCCCCACGGGAGTCAGGCTCCGCAGCATTGCTTTGTTTTCTTCCCGCTGCCGCAGATGCACGGCGAATTTCTTGACGGCTTGGCTCCGCCGGATACCATCAGGTCCTGGCCTGCCATCCACTTCATTACATTCGCCGGCGCGCGCTGCGCG
>JARLFX010000257.1 GCA_031296355.1 Acidobacteriaceae bacterium | reverse complement strand
CGCCTCCCAGTGAGAATACGCTACACAACGGTATAATGGAATCAGTAACATGACTGTGACAATAGCATTAGCAAGCGTTAGTATGCTTCAGGCACAGAGATAAATATAAGCAATTAGTGCTTATGAGCCTCGGCCTTGTACCACTCGGGGACGAGACTGTCGAAGGCTGGGCCGGCCGCACGTTTCTCCTCTATCGCACATATGATATCATGCAGGGTACCTTCTGTGAAATTGAACAGCGGTGGCAGAGGATTCCCGCTCGGCAGCTTCGTCTTCTGGTCACGAAGCTCGTCGAAGAAGGGATGGGCCACGATCTCCATAGGCTTCAGCCTCTGTTCAGGGTCATAGACCAGCAGCTTCGAGATCAGGTCGATGGCGTCAGGCGGGGTCCGCGACCGGAATACCTTGTTCCACGGGTGCTGCTTGATCTGCGGGAACTTGAATTCTGTGTAGTTCGGATTCATGATCATTATCTGCTCCTTGGTGGGAGTGCCGAGGACCTTGATGATTTCGACCAGCTGATCGACGCCGCTCTCTCCAGGGAACAGCGGGTGGCCGAGGAGCAGCTCTGCCAGGACGCAGCCCAGCGACCATACGTCGATCTGCGGCGTGTACTCCGTCGCCCCGAATATCAGTTCTGGTGCTCTGTAGTAGCGACTGCAGATGTAGGCCACGTTGGGCTCGCCCTTGACCAGCTTCTTGGCACTTCCGAAGTCACAGAGCTTGGAGCACTGTAGGGTGGGGTCCACGAGGATGTTCTGCGGCTTGATATCCCTGTGCGCGATGCCAACGGCATGAAGGTAGGCCAGGGCCCGAGCGAGCTGGTAGATGTACAACTTTACCAGCAACATCGGCACGCTCTGCTTCATCTTGTTGTAGTACTTCATAACTCTGTATGATGTGTCCGGAACGTACTCCATCACAATGTTCAGGTATATCTCCTCAGGCTATTTGAAGCTGGCTAGGGAGTGCTGTGGATACCTTCTCGCCCTTGGTGTAGAACGCCTGCTTCATGCCCACCACGTTGGGATGTTCTAGTCCCCGCATTATCTGCAGCTCTCTGTTCTTGTATCTCTTGTCCTGGTAGACCTTCTTGATGGCCACCACCTCACCCGTTTCGGCTACGTGCGCCTTCCAGTTATCGTCAGACCTTACCTGGTACACCACGCCGAACGACCCGTTGCCCACGACACGGTCCGCGTTGTAGGTATAATTCTACGATTTAGGCGTGTGGAGGTACCAGGTGCTTCTTCTTGTCCTCGGCCTTGCCCTTCTTCTCCTCCTTCGACTCGGCCTAAGCGGTTTAGTGGTCGCACCTACCTGTCTCTTCTCCATTTGCTATTTAAATTAAGAAGTGAATAAAATATCGCACGAATAATTTTAAACGTTGATTAATGGCCGTGCCACGCGTTGATTGCGAGATATATATTTTGGCTTGCTGTATGCTGTTTGATTCGCTCTAGGGGTTTTGGGGTTT
>JARLFX010000256.1 GCA_031296355.1 Acidobacteriaceae bacterium | reverse complement strand
CCGCCCTTGGCCGCAACGATCACGTCCACATTGCCGCCCTTCACCAGCTGGATATTCACCACCGCCGGCGTATTGTCCTTCGTATTCTTCCGCCCAAACGCCGGGTCCGCCAGCACGCTCGCCCGCAGCGGATTATCCGCATCGTTATAAGCCCGCCGCACGCCCTCATTTACCATCTCATCCACGGTGAGCACCGCGTCCCAGCGCACATCCATCCCAATCTTCAGGAACACGCTCACAATCCCCGTGTCCTGGCAGATGGGCCGGTGTCCCTCCGCGCACATGCGCGAGTTGATCAGGATCTGCGCCATCGCATCCTTCGCCGCCGCCGATTGCTCCAGCTCATAAGCCCGCGCCAGATTCCGTATGTAATCCGCCGGATGGTAGTAGCTGATGTACTGCAGCGCATCCGCCACCGATTGAATCAGATCGTCCTGTTTGATCGTCGCCATAATTTCCCGATTGCCGCCTCAACCTTCGAAACTTGTCATTCCACGAATACTTTGTCATTCTGAGCGCAGCGAAGAACCTGCTGTTGCTTCTCGCTCTGTCCTTCCGCTAAACAACTTTGTCATTCCGCCCAACAGTTTTTGTCATTCCGCAGCGGAGCGGCGGAATCTGCTTCTCGCTTTAGGACTGCCCTTCCAAGCGCAAACTGAATCTCATTCTCTTATAATTTGTCATTCTGAGCGCAGCGAAGAATCTCAACCAGCCAGTCGCTGCAATGATCTTGACGGAAAGCCCCTACCTAATCTCATCTAAGTTTACTCATCCTTATAAAGACTCTCCAACTCATGCATATGCCTCCGTGTAAGGTCTTGCAGACAGTTCGTTTCTATCTGCCCTTGTCCACTCCCTCCATACGCGGCATCGCTCTTGGCGCTGCAAGTCTTATTTCGATAGAGAACCCAAGATCGTTCAGCCGCATCAAATTTCGTTCCCCGGTTTAGGGGCATGGATCCCATAGGATCCTTAGGCCAGCGTACTCGCAACAATGCCGTCAGCGCTTTTGCATAGGCTGCATAATTCTTTGTAGTTATCTCTTGCTCGTGAGCTAGACAATTACTAATTTGAGCTTCACTAGGTAGCGTAGAACACTCATCGCCATCCTCTTCGCGCGCATACTCAGCATGCAATGCCGTTGTGGCCTGCTTACGCAATACATCCATCTTCGCGTCGTATGCTTTCCACGCCGGACTATCAAGATTTACCGGTTTCACCGGTTTAGCACGCTTCTTCGTTTGTGCCACTAAACAAACACTTAGCCCAAGCAATAGGACCAACACAACGTTCTTCATGTTGTCTCCAGTAAATTCCTACTATTATGTCAGTGAGAAGCACACCTATGCCCATTCCCCTCGTCCGTCGCTCACATCTCCCCCTCATCGCACTTCTCTGCGCCTTCACCCTCGCAGCCCAAACCACCCCAAAGGCCCTTCCCATGACCCAAGCCACCGGCACTTTCGACGTCAAAGTCGCCCCCACCGCCAACGCGCCAGACCCCACCATCAGCAGCTTCTCCATCAACAAGACCTTCCATGGCGGCCTCCAGGCCACCAGCGTCGGCGAGATGTACTCCGCCGGAGACCCGAAGCAGGGCAACGCGGGCTACGTCGCCATCGAGCGCGTCACCGGAACCCTCGCCGGTCGCGCCGGCACCTTCGCCCTCATGCACACCGGCATCATGCAAACCGGCTCCGCCCCGCAGATGACCGTCACCATCGTCCCCGGCTCCGGCACCGGCCAACTCACCGGAATCACCGGTACCCTCACCATCACCATCGCCGACGGCAAGCACTCCTACACCCTCCGCTACACTCTTCCCGCATCTGAATAACCACGGAGGCACCCATGCCCACCCGCACCGAAACCGATTCCCTCGGCCCCGTCGCCGTCCCCGCAGACGCGCTCTACGGCGCGCAAACCGTCCGCGCCCTGCACAACTTCCCCATCAGCGGACTCCGCGCTCACCCTGCGCTCATCTGCTCCATCGCCATGGTCAAGATGGCCGCTGCAGGAGCCAACCGTTCCCTCGCCCTCATCCCCGTCGACTTCGCCGACGCCATCATCGAAGCCGCCCGCGAAATCGCCTCCGGCCAGCACCACGATCAATTCCCCGTTGACGTCTTCCAGGCTGGCGCCGGCGTCAGCTTCCACATGAACGCCAACGAAGTCATCGCCAACCGCGCCAACCAGCTCCTCGGCTCGCCCCTCGGCACCTACGAAAAAGTCCACCCCAACGACCACGTCAACTACGGCCAGTCCACCAACGACGTCTTCCCCACCGCCATGCGTCTGGCCACCCTGCTCGCCCTGCGCGAGCTCTACCCCGTGCTCGACTCCCTCGCCGCCGCCTTCTCCGCCAAAGCCGCCGAGTTCCACGGCATCATGAAGTCCGGTCGCACCCACATGCAGGACGCCGTCCCCCTCCGCCTCGGGCAGGAGTTCGCCGCCTACGCCATCGCCATCCAGAAATCCCGCGACGCCATCACCCCCGCCGCCGCCACGCTCCTCGAACTCGGCCTCGGCGGCTCCGCCGTCGGCACCGGCATCAACACCCACCCCGACTACCGCGCCCGCGCCATCGCCAACCTCGCCCACATCTCCGGCGAGCCCCTCACCCCCGCAGCAGACATGCGTTACGCCATGCAGTCCTGCGCGCCCCTGGCCCACGTCTCCGCCGCCCTGCGCAATCTTGCCCTCGAGATCATCCGCATATCCAACGACCTCCGCCTGCTCTCCTCCGGCCCCAACACCGGCTTTGCCGAGATCAATCTCCCCGCGCTCCAGCCCGGCTCCAGCATCATGCCCGGCAAGATCAACCCCGTCCTGCCCGAGCTCGCCGCCATGGTCGCCTTCCAGGTCATCGGCAACGATGCCGCCGTCGCCCTCGCCGTGCAGGCCGGCCAACTCGAACTCAACGTGATGATGCCCGCCATGGCCTACAACGTCCTGCAATCCATCGCCATCCTCACCACCACGCTGCATCAGCTCGACGAACGCTGCATCCGCGGCATCACCGCCAACCGCGCCCGCTGCGAGCAGTACGCGCATTCCACCGTCTCCCTCGCCACCGCGCTCAACCCCTACATCGGCTACGCCAAAGCGGCAGAGATCGTGAAAGAATCCATCGCCACCGGCGAAACCATCATCGCCATCGCGCGCAAAAAAAATCTGCTCACCGAAGAGCAGATCGCCGAAATACTAGACCCCGTCCGCATGACCGAACCCCAGATTCCGCTTGGATAGAAATTGATTTGTCATTCTGAGCGCAGGCGGGGCCTCTAGCGAACGGCATTTTGTTCGTTGGGGTGCAAGCGAAGAATCTCAACCTGCTCATCGCGCCTGCATCTCTCGGAAAAAAGAAAAAGGCCACGCATCGCCGCGTGGCCTTCCTTATTCCGTTTCTAATCCGTGAATTCCGTGTAATCCGTGGTAAGTCTTTGCTCCGGTGCGCCGATTATTTCTTCCCGAACCTATACACAACCTGCGCGTTCACGCCGCCCTTGTTCGCCTGCGTCGTGCCGCCGAAGTGGGTCATCACATACGTCGGCTCAATTCGCAGCGAAAGGTTCGGATAGATGTTGTAATCCAGGTTCACGCCCACGCTCCCTGCAAACGTGTTTCCCGTCGGCCACATGCCCAACTGCTGCGCCGGAATCCCGTGCGTGCCGCCGTCAAAGTTGCCCAGCGCCATGCCGCCCATCACGTGGGCAGACACTGCGTACTTCTCCCTGCGGTAGAAACGCCACTGCGGCCCCGCCATGAACGTGTACTCCGTGATCAGCGGGTGGTACACGCCATTAGGAGCGCAACTCGCAGTGGTACTGGTGTTGCCGGTACAGGGGGCATTCGGCAGGCTCACATCGCCATAGTTCCCGCGAATATCGCCCACCACCGCATACGCGGGGGTAAAGTAATACGCCCCGCTCGCCGCCCAGTCCACCTGGGTAGCGCGCCGCAGCGTGGAGCCCGGCTGGAAGCGGAAGAATCCGCCGCCAAACGCCGCCTCGACCTTGCGGGAGTAGGTATCTTCCATCACCCGTGCGGTGCGGAACTTGCGGTTCGCGGTCGTCTCGTGGCGGCGGTGGCTCACCTGCGCCTGTGCGGCGGGTACCATCGCAATCGAAATAAACCCTGCGGCCAGCGCGGCAGTTGCAGTCATACGGCGTACGAATTTCATCGAAACCATCAGAACAAGCGCTCCATCAAGGGACGGTCTTGCGCAGCTCACGGCCTTCTGCCCATGAGAAAAGCGCCACCATTGCCTTACCTCTTTATTAGAACACCTCCGGGCCCCTTTCGCGGCCTTCCGCGGATGCTGAAAATGGTCTCTGTTTTGAAAGGGCGGGACTTCAGTCCCGCCGTAACCTTAATCGCTCAAACGCGACTTTAGCCGCCGAGGGACTGTTCGCCGTACATTACTGCCCTTTTCAGCCCTCTTCACCCCACCAAATCTCCAACCCGTCACAGAAACCGGACCGTGTGCCCGGGTCTCGCTTCTGAGACCTGGGTTTGCAGAATGCTCATCCGTCTCTTTCCATATCCTGCACTTTCCCTGATCAATGCCCGTGCTCCTGAGGTAGGTGCGGGCTTTAGCCCGCACACTCCATCCCGCCACAGAACCGGGCTTCAGCCCCTGAGGTAATTATCTTTCTTCCCACTCATGGTTTACCCTTGCTTGCATCCAACGAAGCAGCACCAAAAGGAGAGATCATGGCAGCTCGCAGCAGCGGTTCAGGCGCAGGAAAATTCATCTTCGGCCTCATTCTCGGCCTGCTCGTCATCCCCGTGGCCGTCCTGCTCTACTTCCGCTTCGGCGCGCCGCCCGTCGCCACGGCAGACAAGCCCTTCCCCTTTGAAGCCCAGATCGTCCAGGTCCCCCTGGACGCGCGCATCACCCGCGAAGCCCCCAAGGCCGCACCCTTCGCCGAAAGTGAAGATGTCTTCGAAGGCGGCGCCCACCTCTACCGCAAGGAGTGCGCCAGTTGCCACGGCGTCCCCGGCCACGACGTTCCCTACGGCAAATTCATGTTCCCCCACGCTCCCCAGCTCTGGGACAAACACAAGACCGGCGACGTAGTCGGCGTCAGTGACGATCCCGTCGGCGAGACCTACTGGAAGGTGGCCAACGGCATCCGCCTCACCGGCATGCCCGCCTACGGCAAAATGCTCACCGACACCGAAATCTGGCAGATCAGCATCCTCCTGAAGAACGCCAACCAGCCCCTCCCCGACCCCGTCACCAAAATCCTCACCGCCCCCACGCCATAGCTCATCTCGCCACGAATCCGGGTGCCCCATGTCTCGCTTTTGAGACATGGGAATCGTCGCAAAGCGACGACGCGCGACGCGCACACACCATGCTCAAAGAGAAGCATTCCGCCACCTGAGCACACAAATCCCCAACACTACTGCCTGTTCCAGCACTGCTGCTTACTTTGTCATCCCAATTTTGATTTGTCATCCCGAGCGAAGCCGAGGGACCTGCTTCTCGTCTTTGCCTTTGCTTTTGCTTCTAAGGTAGGTGCGGGCTTCAGCCCGCACATTACGCTCAGCCACAGAGCCGGGCTTTAGCCCCTGAGGTTCTCTGTCTTTTCCTCTTTGTCATTCCGCAGCGCAGCAGCAGAATCTGCTTCTCGCTTTTATTTTTGAATTGTCATTCTGAGCGCAGCGAAGAATCTGCTTTTGCCTCTGCGAGCGAAGCGAGCCACCCTCCCGCTCAGGACTTCTTCTTCGTCACCCGCGCCACAATCACCGGCCCCACCGGCCTCGTCCCCGCCCGCGGCATCCGCGGCACCAAAGGCATCAGTCCGGCCGCCTGCGTCTGCTGCACCCGGCTCAACATCTCGCTGCGGACATAGTCCACAAACTCGCCCATCTGCCGGCTCATCGCCTCCATACGCTCGCGCATCTGCAGCACAATGGCGATGCCCGCGATATTCACGCCCAGGTCGCGCGCCAGGTTCAGAATGAACTCCAGCCGTTCCAGGTCCTCATCCGTATACAGCCGCGTATTCCCCTCAGACCGCGAAGGCCGCAGCAGCCCCTCGCGCTCATACAGCCGCAGCGTCTGCGGATGGATGGCATACATCTCCGCCACCGCCGAAATCATATACGCGCCCTGCTTCTTACGCTTCGTCGCCATCGGTCACCGTTAGCCTTGCAAATCATTATCTGGCTTAATCAAGCGCTGCAATAATTGAAATAACTTGCAGCCATCCAAGAGAGTATCGCGGAAATTCTCCTTATCAAAAGATTGGGGAGCGGCAATCATTGGATATATGTTCTGGCGCAACTTCATAAAATTCTTGAATTTGTTCGAAAAGTATTCAGCCTTTACGCTTGGGTCGAAATTGTATTTCAGGATAGCTATTTGAGCATCGCTCAAGCCTCGGGCCTTTTCCCATAATCCCGGAACATCAAACCATCCCATGCGCTCTGCTGTGTCGATTAGCGCCTCTATGGAAATATGCGCAATTGAATCAGGAACATCACTTTTCGATAAAAACTTGACGATTTCATCTCTTTTGGGCCGCTCTAATTCGATCAGAAGTCGTAGACGCAATACTACTTCAATGATTCCGCAGCACATTACAACCAAGCTAAGCGGTGCTGCATATTTCCTGACTTTGTTAAGTTCATCTATGTAGATGATGCCAATGGCTGCGAGGTGTTCTCGCTCGTTGCCATATATTCCATGGTATCTTTCACAACGTAATTGACGAAGTATGTTATTCAGTTTGTTCTGTTCAACCATGAAATCATTTTCCGGAGCCCCCTCTCTAACTTGGTGTGAACTCCGTAAATTACGGCTTGTGTCGTCAATACCGAACCAATACATCCTTATGCCTCCCCGCCAAATTCATGTACGTGCCCTGCGTCTTCGTCGCCCCCTAATACAAGACCGCTTTTTTCCGCTTGGTTAGATCTAATGTCTTTGAACTACGGAGTTTCTTAGTAAAAGTAATTTGTTTGTACCAGTTTTCTAACGGCAAAAACACTCCAACTTCATCTGACCAGGTTTTCAATTTTCCACTGCAACTGTGAGTCCAGGACAAAACTTCTATGCCCCATCCTTTCTTGTACATTCTCTCCAGATCAGCATGGAATCCTATCCCATCTTCAAACCCCTTTCCATCACCGGTCAGTAGCACCACAATTCCTGGCTCAGTAGCGTCAACCAGCGCTCGGAGCATATGGACTTGTAGACATTGATCCACACCTTGCTCTTTCCCGGACCCTTTACCTCGCTCAAATCTCTCAACATGAATTCCTGCAGCTTCCAAGCGCTTCCAGATGTCTTCAAGTTCAGGCGGGACAGAGCCTACACAAACCGCTTCAGCAATTTCACGATCCGCAACCGCTAACTTAAACAAGTTTAATATTTCGATTCGAAGATCCAAGGCTACCGTCGTGCTTTCAACCTTCGAACAATAGCGCTGTCCCTCGATAAAGATATTGCTGTTATCCCAAAAAACATAAACTTTTGCATTAGATTTTCTTCCCATCACTCGTTCCTCTGCTTTCATTTACGCCTCTCTAAACAGCGCTCCCCTACATTCTGCTTATTTAGCCTGTCGCATCCGCTGAATCTCTTGCTCCGCTTTTCTCGATTCCTCTTCCAGCACATTTCCGTTTTCATCCAGCACTCGAACCTTCACGCCCTTCGCAAACCGCGCCGCATACTTATTCCCTATGGGCTTCATAGTGCTGAAGTCGTATTCTGGTCGCATATCGTCATCCTCAATGTCTTCAGCCATCGTCAAACCTCGCGAAACAACTCCGCCCGCACATCCTCATCATTCAACTTCGCCAATTCCCTCAAAATCTCTTTCGATCTCTCATCCTGCACCTTCGGCACCACGACCTTAACCTCCACAATCTGGTCGCCACGCTTGCCTTCATGCACCGCGCTCGGAACACCCTTCTCCCGCAGCCGCAGCTTCTGCCCCGTCTGCGTCCCCGGAGGAATCCTCAACTGCGTCCGCCCATCCACCGTCGGCACGTCGATCTTCCCGCCCAGCGCCGCCTCGCTCACCGTCACCGGCACCGTCGCGTAGATATCGTCGCCCATCCGTGTGAACACAGGATGCACCCCGCCCTTGATGATCAGGTACAGATCGCCCGCAAGCCCGCCATGCAGCCCGGCATTGCCCTTCCCCGCCAGTCGAATTCGCTGTCCGTCGCGCGTTCCCGGCTTGATGCGGAACTCCACCGTCTCGCGCTTTGTGATCACGCCCTCGCCGTGGCAGGTGTGGCACGCATTGCTCACGCGCCCGCTGCCCCCGCATCGCGGACACTGCAGGTTGAACTTCATCTGCCCCGCCATCTGCGTCACCTGGCCCGTGCCCTTGCACTCCGGACACTCCATCTCGCCGCCCGTCGTCGACTTCCCCTTGCACGTCGGGCACGTCTCCTGCCGCTGGATCTCCAGCCGCGTCATGCCGCCGCGGATCAGCGTCCAGAAATCAGTCGACACCTGGTACTCCAGGTCCGTCCCCGGCTGCGGCCCCTGCTGCCTCTGCTGTCCGCCGTTGAACATGCCGCCAAAAATATCGCGGAAGCTCCCGCCGCCGCCCTGCTGCTGCCGCGTCGTGCGTCCGCCCTGGCTCGATGCTCCCGCATAATCCGAGAAATCGAATCCGCCAAAATCGAACGGCACCTCCTGCGCGCCACGTCCACGCCCCGCGCCCGCGCCACCGCCGTAACCTGAGAAGCCGCCACCGCCGCCATACCCGCCGCGTGCCGCTGCCTCCGCCTGCGCCGGATCAATATTGTCAGAGTAGAACCCAAGCTGGTCGTAGATCTTCCGCTTCTTCGGCTCGCTCAGCACGTCGTTCGCTTCCGATATCTCCTTGAACTTCTCCTCCGCCTTCTTGTCGCCTGGGTTCACGTCCGGATGATATTTGCGCGCAGCCTTCCGAAACGCCTTGCGGATCTCATCCACAGTCGCCGTCTTCTTCACTCCAAGTACGCCGTAATAATCTTTTTGCTGTGTCGCCATAATTTTTCCGTCAGGCTCTCTTAGCCACCTTCAATGCATCCACCTTCAACAAGCCCGTCTTCTTGTCGCGTGCCGCCGGCCTCACGCTCTGCAGCACATGTTTCTCTGAAAGCTCCCGCGCTGTCTCCAGCTCATAGGTGCTCTGTAGGTTCATCCAGAACTCGGGCGTCATGCCGAAAAACCGTCCCAGCCGCAATGCCGTATCACCCGTAATGCCGCGCCGTTCATTCACAATCTCTGAAATACGCGTCGCCGGAACGCTCAGCGCCAGTGCCAGGGCATTCGCACTCAACCCCATGGGCGTCAGAAACTCCTCGCGCAGCATCTCGCCCGGATGCAGCGGCGGCATCCTGTGTTCATACCGGCGCATACGCGGCTTAGTGGTAGTCGACAATTTCAACCTCGTAGGCATCCGGTTCCTCCCAGCAAAAGCATATTCTCCATTGCTCATTCACGCGGATACTATGCTGCCCCGCGCGATTTCCTTTCAACGCCTCCAGCCTGTTTCCTGGCGGAATCGTCAGATCAACCAGGAGCCGCGCGGCATTCAGAGCGCGCAACTTGCGAAAAATAATTCGTTCCAGCGCTGCAAACCGCCGGCTGTGATGGCGGTTGAATATCCGCTCTGCTTCTTCTTCCCTGAAGCTCTTAATCATCTTACGCCAATCGTACTACGCCATACGTTATACGCCATGCGTTATATTCCGCTCGCCTATCGCCGCGTCCTCCGCGGCCGCCCGCCAATCTCAATCTCATACTTGTAGTGCGCCAGTATCCGCTCCGGCGTCCACAGTCTCCAGTGGTCGCCCTTCTGCGTGCTCATGTGCTGCCGCTGGATCGCATCCATCCCGCGCATCAGCCGCCGCAGATCCAGGTAGTGGTCGGTGTACGGACTGTCCTCATCCTCGATCATCGCCTTCAGATCGAAGTACACCGGCTGCGCCCACTCGTAGAATGTGTGCCACACGTCGTACAGCTTCAGGTGGCCCTTCTTCACCAGCAGCCCCAGGTGCTCGTAGAAATCCAGCACCTCAAACACGCTCACCGGCGGCTCATCGATATGCCACTGCCGCAACATTTCGCCATCCATCCGGTCCACCGCCAGCCGTCGCCGTGCCGCCAGAAAAACTTCGGATTGGAAAAAATCCAGCTGCTTCTCCAGGTTCGCCACACTGCGATACTCCCGCTCATGCCGTAACTGCATCGCCGCATACGCAATGGCCCCGGCGCTCGTCGCGACCAGGGCCACCGTTCCTACTGCCTGCACTTCAAACCAGTTCGTCATCGTGCGACATCTTTCTGCGTCATTCCTACTGCAATTCGTTCTTGCTTTTGCGCGAAGCGCGTTCCGCCGTCCGCGCAGGACTTAGTTCCACACCTGGCTCGCATCCACCGGCTCGATCTGGAAAAATTGGTCCGGCTCCATCTGGCTCATGCGCGCCACAAACTGTTCCGCTTCTTCCTTCGTGTTGAACATCATGCGGTTGTATAGCTGTCCTGCTCTCATCGCATCGCACTTCCACATCGTTTCCGTCATAGCCAGGGCTCCTTCAAAGCGATTGAGTTCCCAAGTGCCAACGTCAGCGATCCACACCGATGGTCCGATGCCTCTGTCTGTTCTTTCCGTGTTGCTCAATTCATACACCATTGCGCTTCCCTCTACGATGCAAAAATCTGCCTCTCCGTACCGGGCCGAGTTCCTTCTGTGTAAATTCCGTACTTGATTTCTATTCTCTTCTCTCTGCGTCTTCCCGATACTGCGAGGGGCACTCCATCGGAATGCCCCTCACTTTACAACTCACCACAAGCGTCATCCTGAGCGCAGCGAAGGATCTCAGTATTTGCTTCTATCGCTGCACGACAGCTAGCCCAATGAAGGCCGTTGTCTTTCGTGCTGGCTGCGGCGGACGTAAAGCCCGCCGCGACAGCATCACTTCTTGTCCACATCCACGTACTCGGCGTCGATCACGCCTTCGTCCTTCTTCGCCTCTTCCGCCGGAGCAGCAGTTTCGCCTTCCGGAGTAGCAGCTGCAGCCTGCGCCGCCGTCGCCTTGTACATGGCCTCGGCGAACTTGTGGCTCGTCGTGGTCAGCTTCTCCTTGGCTGCGTTCAACTCCTCCGCTGTCGGCGTGCCTTCCAGAGTCTTTTTTGCCTCTGCCAGTGCAGCCTCTACCTCGGTCTTGTCATTCGCGTCCACCTTGTCGCCGCCATCTTTAATCATCTTCTCGATGTTGTAGACCAGCGAATCCAAACCGTTGCGCGCTTCGATCTCATCGCGCTTCGCCTTGTCCTCGGCAGAGTGAGCTTCGGCGTCCTTCGCCATCTGCTCAACCTCTTCCTTGCTCAGACCCGAAGAACTTGTAATGGTAATCTTCTGGTCCTTGCCCGTCGCCGTGTCCTTCGCGTTCACGTTCAGGATGCCGTTTGCATCAATGTCGAACGTGACCTCGATCTGCGGCACGCCCCGCGGAGCCGGTGGAATTCCCGCCAGCTTGAACTTGCCCAGCGTCCGGTTCTGCGCTGCCAGCGGACGTTCGCCCTGCAGCACATGCACCTCAACCTCGGTCTGCGAATCCGCCGCCGTTGAGAACGTCTCCGTCTTCTTCGTCGGAATGGTCGTGTTGCGCTGGATCATCGCCGTCGCCACGCCGCCCATCGTCTCGATCGAGAGCGTCAGCGGAGTCACGTCCAGCAGCAGCAGGTCCTTCACTTCGCCTGCCAGCACGCCGGCCTGTACCGCCGCGCCGATCGCCACCACCTCATCCGGGTTCACACCCTTATGCGGCTCGCGGCCAAACAGCTCTTTCACCAGCTCCTGGATCTTCGGCATGCGCGTCTGTCCGCCCACCAGCACGACCTCATCGATCTTGCTCGCGTCGATACCCGCATCCTTCAGCGCCTGCTTGCTCGGCCCAATCGACCGCTGCAGCAGATCGTCCACCAGCGACTCCAACTTCGCCCGCGTCAGCTTCTTCACCAGATGCTTCGGCCCGTTGGCGTCCGCCGTCACAAACGGCAGATTGATCTCCGTCTCCATGGTTGTGGAGAGCTCGATCTTCGCCTTCTCCGCTGCGTCCTTCAGACGCTGCAGCGCCATCTCGTTGCCCTTCGCGCCAAGGTCCAGCCCCTCGTCGTTCTTGAACTCCGTGATGAGCCAGTCCACGATGCGCTGGTCTAGGTTGTCGCCGCCCAGGTGCGTATCACCGTTGGTCGACTTCACCTCAATCACGCCTTCGCCCACTTCCAGGATCGAAATATCAAACGTACCGCCGCCGAAGTCATACACCGCGATGGTCTCGTCCTTCTTCTTATCCAGTCCGTAGGCCAGTGCAGCCGCCGTCGGCTCGTTCACAATACGCTTCACGTCCAGGCCCGCAATCTTGCCCGCGTCCTTCGTCGCCTGCCGCTGCGCGTCGTTGAAGTACGCCGGCACCGTGATCACAGCCTCCGTCACTGACTGCCCCAGGTAGTCCTCTGCCGCCTTCTTCAGTTTCTGCAAAATCATCGCCGACACTTCCGGCGCGGTGTACTCCTTGCCCTGCGCGTCGATGGCCACATGGTCGCCCTGGCGGACAACCTTGTACGGCACCATCTTCATCTCTTCATTCACTTCGTCGAACCGGCGTCCCATGAACCGCTTGATCGAATACACCGTGTTCGTCGGATTGGTGATCGCCTGCCGCTTTGCGACCGTTCCCACCAGCCGTTCACCGCTCTTGGTAAACGCAACGATAGACGGCGTAGTCCGTCCGCCCTCTTCATTCGGGATCACCTTTGGCTCGCCGCCTTCCATCACGGCCACGCACGAATTGGTGGTTCCCAGATCGATTCCAATAATCTTACCCATTGTGTATCCCCTTTATTTTCTTATAATTACGAGCCTAACCTGTTGTCATTCTGAGCGCAGCGAAGAATCTCAAACGCCCGTCGAGCCAGCAACGCTCTAATCACTTGACTCTCTCACTATAGAATGTGAGTGAGTTACTGTCAATGTATCTGATGCGAAATTACTCGCACAAGATTCACTTACCGCTAAACAACTAAAATGTTTGGCTTTATGGTGATTGTCGCGGTCCCAACACACCTCCACCTCGGCGTCTTAGGCTATCGTCTTCGGCGTCTTGGTCTATAGGATGCCGTCCGTTCACTCCCCGGCTACTTCCAGCTCCATATTCTCTGACGCCGCGCCTTGCCGCCGCGTCAGAAAATACCCCAGCAGCAGAATCGCTGCCGACATCCCCACCACTGCATCAGTTGCTGGCAACCCGCGTACTCCCCACCGCCATAACCCATGCCGTCAAGCGCCACACCTTCCGCCCAAACTCTATCCCTGAAAACAATCGCTATCGTTTACCCTGTGCCAAGCGGGCTGAGTCCTCTACCACCCACTCCGCATCCAAACCTTATTCGCTCCTCGCGGACGGAGACTCTTCCCCAGCATGGCAAGCACGACCGTCGCAACGGAAAATTCTGCCAGCCTCACGCACGGCGTCAACCCTTGGCTGATCGCTACGTCCGTCATGCTCGCCACCTTCATGGAGGTGCTTGACACCGCCATCGCCTCTGTAGCCCTGCCCTACATCGCCGGCTCCCTCTCCGCCACCACCGACGAAGCCACCTGGGTCCTCACCAGCTACCTCGTCGCCAATGCCATCATCCTCCCCGCCAGCAACTGGTTCTCCCTCCGCTTCGGACGCAAGCGTTTTCTGCTCACCTGCGTTGCCATCTTCACCGCCAGCTCCTTCGCCTGCGGAGCAGCGCCAACCCTCGGCGTCATGCTGCTGGCTCGCGTCATACAGGGCGCGGGCGGCGGTGCGTTGCAGCCGCTCTCGCAATCCATTCTGTTGGAGTCATTCCCGCCCCGCCAGCGCGGAGCAGCCATGGCCGTCTTCGCCTTCGGCGTCGTCGTCGCCCCAGTCCTCGGCCCCACCCTCGGCGGTTGGCT
>JARLFX010000255.1 GCA_031296355.1 Acidobacteriaceae bacterium | reverse complement strand
CAACTACGACCTTACTTTCCCCAGGGAGTACTCGCTTAAAGTCGTGGAAGCCTTCCGCAAGTACGGTCTAAACTTCGAGCCGCGCGTGCTTCCCTGCGGGCACTACACCACCGGGGAAACACCCTACAAGTTCATCGACGGATGGTACATGGGTTCGTTTGTCTATCGCGCTTTCAAAGCCCTGCGTGAAGAGAAAGCATCAGGCCTCACCGCGCCCGCCTCGTCTCTCCAAGAGGTCGAAGAGGAAGCCGTCTCCAGCTAGCGTACGGAGTCTTGAATTCACTTGGAATGCGTAAGACTCCGCCTCAGTCGTAGCGCTCAAAGACAATCTGTTTCCGGTGCCAGCCGTACCCCGCCAGGCGCTCCCGCACAGCCGCCACCATATTGTTCAGCCCGCAGATATACGCGTAAATCTCAAACCGCAGATCCCTGGGAGAAATCGTTGCATCCACCGCCGGCTGTGGCAGCGATAGTCCTAACCTCGCTGCGCGCTCTTCCACTATGCGTGCCACATGATCCTGCACATAGCCGCGCAAGCCGCCCCAACTCTCCTGAGCCCGGCTCAGCGTAGGCAGGTAGTGAAAGTTAGGCTTGCTCTTTGCCAGCGCCTCAAACTCTGCGTGGTAGTAGAGATCGGTCTCATACCGCGTCCCGAAAACCAGCCAGATCTCTTTGCCCTGGCTCCGGTCCTCGCCGTCTTCCGGAAACAGCCATTGTGTATAGCCCCGCATTGGCGCAATCCCTGTTCCGGTCGCCACCAGGATCGAGTCCGTAATCGGCTCCTGCAACACAAAGTGTCCATGTGGCCCATGAATCTCAATCGTGCTGCCCACAGGCAAATCCGGAAGGTCTGCCAGGTGATTCGAGAAGAACCCTTCCTCGACGCGGTTCACGCACAGCTCGAAGCGATTCCCCTTCGCCGCCGAAGCAATCGAGTAGGCCCGCGTCTGCTGTTTGCCCTTCTCGTCCTCCGCCACCGCGGAAACAAACTGTCCCGGTGCGTACGCGAAGTTCTCCAACTCGTCGATGACAAATTCGAAGTGGTAGCACTGCGCCACTTCAGATATGCATTCTTTGCGCGCAAGCCGCGCTGTATAGAGATCTCGTGCCAAGGCGTTTCTCGCTTTTAAGGGAAGTTCGGGCCATCCGTGCCGGCCACAGCAAGATTATAGGTCGCGCCGGGACCGTAGCATAATGCCGCGAGTGCCCCTCCCCCGTCTCCGACCTTGAAACCCAATCATGGTGGGCCTGCAGGGATTCGAACCCCGAACCAAGGGATTATGAGTCCCCTGCTCTAACCGTTGAGCTACAGGCCCTGATAGTCAGTAATTATTGTATGTTGTTCGCCTTGTGTGCCCGTCTCTATGCAGCCATCCTGATCGCCTTTTT
>JARLFX010000254.1 GCA_031296355.1 Acidobacteriaceae bacterium | reverse complement strand
TGTGCCGGTCGTGGCGTGATCACCGCCATCAACTTCCTGGAAGAAGAAGGCGCTTACGAGGAAGACCTCGACTTCGTGTTCTACGACGTGCTCGGCGACGTGGTCTGTGGTGGTTTCGCCATGCCCATCCGCGAGAACAAGGCCCAGGAAATCTACATCGTCTGTTCCGGCGAAATGATGGCCATGTACGCCGCCAACAACATCGCCAAAGGCATCGTGAAGTACGCCAACACGGGTGGCGTGCGTCTGGCCGGTCTGATCTGCAACAGCCGCAACACCGCTCGCGAAGACGAGTTGATCATGGAACTGGCCCGCCAACTCGGCACCCAGATGATCCATTTCGTACCCCGCGACAACGTAGTGCAGCGCGCCGAGATTCGCCGCATGACCGTGATCGAGTACGAGCCGACTGCCAAGCAGGCCCAGGAATACCGCGATCTGGCCAACAAGATCATCAACAATAAGCTGTTCGTGATCCCCACCCCGATCAGCATGGACGAGCTGGAACAGTTGCTGATGGACTTCGGAGTGATGGAAGAGGAAGACGAATCCATCGTCGGCAAGACCGCAGCCGAGGAATCGGCTGCGCTCGCCGCCTAGGAGCACGACCATGGCGATGACCATCGACCTCGACCAATGCACCTCCTGCGGCGATTGCGAGCCGGTTTGCCCGACGCAATCGATCAAGGTGGTCAAGGGCAGCTATCGCATCGTTGCGGAAACCTGCACCGAATGCGAGGGGGATTATGACGATCCCCAGTGCTTAGCGGTGTGCCCCATGGAAGGCAGCATCCTGCCTTTGTCGGTCTGAGCGTCGCCATGTCCGGACTCTCACGCGAACTGGCCCTGCGGATCGGCCTGGCCGCGCGGGAGATTCCCGGCGTGACGGTAGCCGACATGATGAAAGCCCTGGTGGCAGCGGTGGGCGTGCCCTTCACGCCCGCCAAGCTGGATAGTCTGAACGTGGCGGTTCTGCGCGCCGCCGCCGGCGGGCTGCTCAGCCACGCCTCGCGGCACAATCTGCGCGAAGCCATTACCTTGCTCACTGGACAACGCCCGGTCGAAATCAATGTCCCGTCCCCACCCTCTCCGCAGCCATCCGCCACAGAAGCCCCGGGGTTGCGGGTGGCCGTGGCCTCCAACTACGGTGAGGCCATGAACGGGAGTTTCAGCACCTGCGCACGGTTCCTGATCTACCGGCTGAATCCGGCCGACCTGT
>JARLFX010000253.1 GCA_031296355.1 Acidobacteriaceae bacterium | reverse complement strand
GCTGCCAAGTGTTTGCTGAAGATGCTTCTTCCCGTTCCGCATACGCTTGCTCCTTTGCCACGAAAACTCAGTGATAAAACTTTATGCCCAAAAACCAAAGCTTGCAGTAGTTTTTGACGCAATGCTCGGTACAAAAGGTGCAACCTCTGCGAAAAAGACTTCCATGTCATGGGGAATGCATCTGTAATGGCTAAAATAGCCTTATGCAAATCATTGATACCCCCCTTTGCGATGTGAAAATTCTCCGTCCGCGGCAGGTCGCCGATGACCGGGGTTGGTTCGCCGAGGTCTTCAATGAGCAGGCTTTTATTGCCGCCGGCTTGCCGACGCATTTCGCACAAGACAACCAGTCGCTTTCGCGGCGCGGAGTGCTTCGTGGCCTGCACTACCAACTCACTCAACCGCAGGGCAAACTCGTGCGCTGCCTGGCAGGCAATATTTACGATGTCGCAGTTGACCTGCGGCGCGATTCACCGGACTTCGGACGCTGGGCCGGATTTCACCTGAATTGCGATGATTTGGAGACGCTTTGGATTCCCGAAGGCTTTGCACATGGCTTCCTCGTGCTCTCGGAGACAGCTACCGTGTACTACAAAGCAACGGCGGAATACTACCCGGCGGGAGAACGCTGCATCCGCTGGGATGATCCGCAGCTGGCAATTACCTGGCCACTGGACGGTCTAACGCCGATCATTGCGCCGAAAGATGCTGCCGGATCAACATTCGCTGCAGCAGAACTGCCGCCGGATCGCCTCGTAGTATAGCGATGATTACGAAAGCGATTCCTTCGCCACGGCCTCCATCACTTGCGTCAAGCTCTGGTCCCATATGGGAAGAGTGCATCCAAACCGCTGCATGAGCTTGCCGCAATCCAGCCGCGAGTTAGCCGGACGGCGTACCGCTGTTGGATATTCCGCGGTCGTGATCGGCATCATGCGCGCGAACTTTTGCGCAGGCCAATACTGCTGCGCTAGCCGCACCGCTGCCTCTGTAAAGCCGAACCACGTGGTTTCTCCCCCATTACATGCGTGATATGTACCACTGCTCTCAGCAGCAGCTTCCATTACCCGGCGTGATTCATGGGCTACCTGCTCGATAATTTTCCCCATCACAGTGGCCGTTGTCGCAGCCAGATCAAACGACCACGTAGGCGCGCCATACTGGTCTGCCACAATACGCAACTCGTCGCGCTCACGTGCCAACTTCAATATGCTGAGGAGAAAATTTTTGCCAGTTGCTCCGTAAACCCAGCTGGTGCGAAAGGTGAAATATGCGGCTCCCGAAGCAGACACAGCCTGCTCGCCAGCTAGTTTACTGGCGCCATACACGCTGAGCGGGTTCGGCGCGTCACTCTCCACATACGGGGTTTGCTTCGAGCCATCAAAGACATAGTCAGTAGAGTAATGAACCATCACGGCACCAATGCGTGCAGCTTCTTCTGCCAATAGGGCGGGCGCATCTCGATTGAGGGCAAAGGCAAGTGCTGGCTCGCTCTCTGCCTTGTCTACTGCTGTGTACGCTGCGGTGTTCACAATCCAATGCGGTTTCAACGCACGCACCGCTTCGCGGATTGCAACAGGTGATGTCAGGTCGAGTTCAGGAGAGTCCGTAGCGACCACATGGCCCAGCGGTGCGAGCGCATGTTGCAACTGGCTGCCGAGTTGACCACCGGCGCCCGTCAGTAGAATTACCGGCTTCTGTACGGCATTCATGGCGTTCAGAAGAGCTTCTCCGCGATCATCTGCCGCAGGTAATCACCGTAACTGCTGCGGCCCACCTTCTCGGCCAGCACACCAACCTGCTGCGCGTCGATGTAGCCAAGCCGGAACACGATCTCTTCCGGGCATGCAATCTTCAAACCCTGCCGCTTCTCTACGGTATGAATGAAGAGCGAGGCCTCAAGCAGCGAGTCGTGCGTGCCGGTATCCAGCCATGCCATACCGCGCCCCAGCACTTGCGTGTGGAGCTGACCGCATTCCAGGTACCAGCGATTCACGTCAGTAATTTCCAACTCTCCGCGCGCTGAAGGCTTCAGAGATTCCGCAACCTGCACCACCTGATTGTCATAGAAATAGATGCCGGTCACGGCATAGCGCGACTTAGGCTCCAGCGGCTTCTCTTCCAGCGAGACGGCGCGCCGTTGCTCGTCAAACTCCACTACACCGTAGCGCGTCGGATCCTGCACTGGATACGCAAAGATAGTAGCTCCGGTGTTGCGTGCCGCCGCCTCGCGTAACGTGCGTTGGAAATCAGAGCCGTAGAAGATGTTATCGCCCAATACGAGGGTGCAGGCATCATCTCCGAGAAACTCCCTGCCAATCAAAAATGCCTGTGCAAGGCCACCCGGATGGGGTTGCACTGCGTACGAGAAACTCACACCCCACTGTTCTCCACTGCCCAGCAAATGGCGGAAGCGCGGCGTGTCCTCTGGCGTGGAGATAACAAGTATCTCGCGAATTCCTGCCAGCAGAAGTACAGACAGCGGATAGTAGATCATCGGCTTGTCGTAGACCGGCAGTAGCTGCTTGGAGACCGATTCCGTGACCGGATGCAGCCGTGTACCAGCTCCCCCGGCAAGAATGATGCCTTTCATCGTGCTCCCTCAACCTTCTCCAGCACATTGCGCGCACCGTAGTTCGTCTGTACCCATTGCTGGTATGCGCCACTGGTCACATTCTCTACCCAGTCCCGATTTGCCAGGTACCACTCCACCGTCTTGCGTAAGCCTGTCTCAAAATTCTCCTGCGGGTGCCAATTCAATTCGCGCTCGATCTTACGAGCATCGATAGCATAGCGGCGATCATGGCCGGGACGGTCCTCCACCGCGCCGATGAGCTGCGCGTGTGGCACAAACTTAGACTCCGGTACGAACTCATCTAATAGATCGCACAGCGTATTCACCACTTCCAGATTGGTGCGCTGGTTGTTGCCGCCGATGTTGTAAGTCTCTCCCACACGTCCTTCTGCCAGCACCTGCCGCAACGCGCGGCAATGATCCAGCACGAAGAGCCAGTCGCGCACCTGCTGCCCATCGCCATAGATAGGCAATGGCTTGCCACTGAGTGCATGGGTGATCATCAACGGAATCAGCTTCTCTGGAAACTGGAATGGGCCGTAATTGTTTGAGCAGTTGGTAACGATGCAAGGCAGACCATAGGTGTGCGCCCATGCGCGCACCAGATGATCTGAGGCAGCCTTCGACGCGGCGTATGGGCTGTTTGGCGCGTAAGCTGTGTCTTCGCTGAACGCTGGATCGCCAGGCGCCAGCGTTCCGTACACTTCATCCGTCGAGACGTGCAGAAAGCGAAATTGCTCCTGCTGCGCTTCACTCAGCTCGCCATAGTATTTGCGCGCTGCCTGCAAGAGCACAAAAGTACCCTGGATATTGGTTTGCAGAAAAGCCTCGGGCCCCAGGATGGAGCGGTCCACGTGACTTTCCGCAGCAAAATGCACGATGGCGCGCGGCTGATATTCGGCAAGGAGAGATGCCACCAATGGAGCATCGCAGATATCACCGTGCACAAAACTGTAACCTGGGTTGTTCTGCGCGGATGCCAGGTTGTGCGGATTCCCTGCGTAGGTGAGTCTGTCAAGATTGACCAGCGGCGTACCCTCGCAAGCAAGCCAGTCCAGCACGAAGTTTGAGCCAATGAAACCGGCCCCGCCGCTCACGAGAATGGGTTGTGCGCTTCGCATTCGCCTTAGTTTACTGGCATAAGCATACACAAGTGGGCCTATTTCCAAGCAACGAACTGCCTGAGCAATTCAACTACCCGGGGTTCACATCGACTACTCTTAAATCAGCGAACAGGAGATGCTATGCCCACAGAGATACAGACTGGCTTGATCGGCTTCGGATTTGGCGGACGGATCTTTCATGCACCCTTTGTCCGCGCCACGCCGGGTCTGCGGCTGACCACCATCGTGCAGCGCAGCAAGAACACCGCGGCGGCGGAGTATCCGGAATCTACCGGCGTGCGCGTGCTGCGTTCGATCGAAGAATTGCTGGCCGACGACAGGATTGAGCTGATTGTGGTCTGCACGCCGAATGGGTCGCACTATGAGGTTGCGAAGCAGTGCCTCCTGGCCGGGCGTCATGTTGTCGTGGATAAGCCGCTGGCCGTGACCGCTGCGCAGGCGCAGGATCTGGTGGAGACTGCCCGGACGAAGGGCCGCCATCTGTTTGTATTCCACAACCGCCGCTGGGATGGCGATTTTCTGACCGTGAAACAGGTGCTCGATTCAGGCGAACTGGGACGGCTTGTCACCTTTGAAGGCCGCTGGGATCGCTTCCGCCCCATCCCCCGCCAAAACACGTGGAAGGAGACTGCGGACGAGGGCACAGGCATGCTGCTGGACCTTGGGCCTCACATGGTTGATCAGGCGTTGGCGCTCTTTGGCCGCCCTGAGTCTGTGACTGGTGAGATCACGACGGATCGCGACAACTCCGTAGTGGATGACGCCTTCCAGATCACGCTGCACTATGCCAAAACCGGGTCACACCACGGTCTCCGTGCGCAGCTCTCGGCGTCGATGGTGGCAGCTGACGCTGCACCGCGCTTTTTGCTCCATGGCACGCATGGCAGCTTCCGCAAGTATGGCTTGGATGCGCAGGAAGCCGCCCTTCTGGGTGGAGCGCGGCCTCCTCTGCCCGATGCCGCAAACCCGCCATTCTGGCTCGCTAATCCTGAGACGGAATGGGGCACGATTACTTCAGCGAAGAACGTGCATGAGCCCATCCAGCTAAGCACGCGTCGTATCCCAACGCTGCCGGGCGACTATCGCAATTACTACGCTGCCGTCCGCGATGCCCTTTTGGGCAAGCCGAACCATGCCGTGACCGGGCAAGAGGGCGTGCGGGCGCTTCGCATTCTGGAACTTGCCCGTGAAAGCAGCGCTGTAGGCCGAACACTGCCGGTTCCAGAGTCAGGCTGGTAACCCGCAATCGCGTGTCAAATGAAATCTTGCGCGCGCGGTGAGGTTCTATGTTCCCCCGGCCCATGATTTCCTCTGCCGCACGCCGGTTCTATGTGATATTCGTTGGGCATGCGCTCCCGCTTACGCGAATTCAGCTCTGCTCGCAGAGACTATGCTGCATGTCTTGCTGTACTGTGTCTTGCTGTTTTTGCCGGAGTGGGTTCGGGCACAGCCTATGCTGCCACTTTGACGCCAGCCGCACTGGACTTTGGCAACGTGATCGTGGGACAGGTCTCCAGCCCGCCAATCACCTTCACCTTTACAAACTCATCCAGCGCAACCGAGATCGTCCAAAGCGTCTACATCTCACCGGCGGGCTCCGATTTCACCACGCAGGCCAGCAGCACCTGCACCAGCGTACCCGCGGGCGGAACCTGCTCCTTCACCATCACGTTTTCTCCGTCCGCCAGCGGCCAGCGCACGGCAACGCTCTACGTCAATTCAAATGATGCAACCTCTCCGCAACTCACAGCCGCACTGACTGGAGCAGGAGTTGCACCCACGACCACGGCTACGCTCACGCCCGGTTCGGCAAGCTTCGGCAGCGTCACGGTCGGCACCACCTCTACTGCACAGCAATTCACCCTGACCAATACCGGCAACACAGCCATCGGTAATATCAGCGTTGGCACCAGCACCAACTTTGCCGCCACACCAAACTGCGGCAGCACCCTCGCACCCGGCGCGAACTGCTCCATCAACGTGGTCTTTATCCCAACGGCTGCGGGCAGTCTGACGGGTACGCTCACGGTAAACTCCACCAGTTCCAACGGACCGCAGACAGCCGCCTTGAGCGGAAATGGATTGTCGAACCTTCGCGGACTGACACTCTCGACCTATGCGCTGGATATGGGGAGTTTTGAAGTCGCCGCAGGAGTCCAGGGCCTCGGTGCATCGGCAGCGCAGCAGGTCTACATCACCAATAACGACACCGCCACCGTTACCTTTTCTCAGTCGCTCACCACGAGCGGCATTCCTTTTCCGATGAGCGGAGACTTTCTCTCCAACAACAACTGCGGCCAGACGCTGGCTGCGGGAGCGACCTGCCAGTTGAATCTGTATTTCAAGCCGACCGCAACCGGCACACGGGTTGGCTCGCTCACCATCGTTTCCACCGCATCCAACGGCACGCAGACGCTCACGCTCAGCGGCATTGGCACGGACTACACGATGGCTGCGAATCCCGCTACCGTAACAGTGGCGCAGGGCAGCACCGCCGTCTTCCCCATCGCACTCACACCAATCAGCGGCTACAGCAACACCATCAACTTCTCCTGCCAAGGCCTGACGGCCACAGGAACAGGCTGCCCATCGCTGCAGGTCACACTTGGCCCGGCAGCCACGGTGAGCTTCAAAGTAACTACAACACCAAAAAATCTTGGCGGTGTCATAGCGGGAACATTCCCGAAGAGCAAGCTGCACACCATGTACGATTGGTTGCTTTGGATCGCTGGAATACTGGCGCTTCTACTTGCCGCACGCACCCGGCAGATAGCGCGGGCTGCCGGTCTACTTACGCTTCTGCTCGCGCTGCTCTGGCCTGCGGGCGGATGCAGCGGCAAGCAGCCCACACCCGATCCCAACGCCACCCCACCGGGAACCTACAGTTTCACCCTGACCGCCGTAGATAATGCACAGCAGCAGAAGACGTTGTCGCTCACCCTGGTGGTTGCGGCGCAGTAGCGTTTTACTGTAGAAGCTCAGCCCAGATGGTGGTGGTCGCGCGCTGCATCCGTGATGGCGATGCGTGCGGTCTGCTGCTGTGCGATGAGATGCCCTGCAGCAACTGCGGCAAGGCACAGCACTACAGACACCACGATGTTAGCCATTGCCCTTCCCCACGCGCCATTCCGTAGCAGGTCAAACGTCTGTAGGCTGAACGAAGAAAACGTGGTGAAGCCACCGCAGATTCCGACCATCACAAAGAGTCGCAAATTATCAGAGATGGCATAGCGTCCGCTCTGTAGCGTGAGCGTGCCAACATAGCCGATCACAAAGCTGCCAAGAACATTGATGAGGATCGTGCCGTAGGGAAAATCCGCGCTGATGGCTAGTGTCAATCGAGTGAGGGCATAGCGCAAAAGACCGCCAAGCGCGCTGCCGACCGTGACCCAGAGATATGGCATCGTCTGCCTCGTTATTCCTTAGGGTAAGAACATCGAATTGGCAGAGGTCATCAGCCGAGGATTCGGGCGGTTTGGGGAGACCTCATTCCCAACCATCATGGTACAGCATCTCAACGCGCCACCAGTACCGAGCAACTGCATTCGCGCAACAGCGATTCCGATGTCGAGCCCTCAAACCAGCGGCGCACACCAGTGAGGTTGCGGCGTCCCACGACGATCAGGTCAGCCTGGTCAGCCAGGGCGCGCTTGCGGATCTGCTCTGCCGGATGGCCTTCCACAATCTCCATCATCATCGTGATGCCCAGCGACTTTCCAAGCTTGAGGAACCGTTCAAAGCGCGCCTCCATCTGCCCGCGAAGACTGGATGGGTCATCGACCGGCAGCCCCTCTCCTTCGGCCTGTACATTCGCGGGCTCCACCACGCCCAGCAGAATCACCTCAGCCTTCAGCTTTGCACCTAGCTCCACGGCAATGCTCGCTGCCCGCTCGCCATCAGGCGATCCATCATCCGCGACAAGAATTCTATGGAACAGCACAGTCGGCATAGCACCACCATCCCTTCCAAACCCGCGAGGAAAATACTACCCATTCCCCGCGCATCTGATGGTAATCCTAATTCCCCCAAACGTGTCCGCCTCACACAATAAGGTAGACTGCTCTCGCGGCACACTATTCCATGGCATGAAACGACTTCGGGCGACCGTGATCAAAAACGCCTCTTTTAACGTCCTGCGCGGATGCACCGCGGCAGTGGCGGTGCTCGCTCTGCCGCATTTCCTGACCCGTGAGCTGGATGCGCAGCGCTTTTCCGCGTGGTCACTCATGCTGCAGATCGCCGCCTACGCAACTTTCCTGGATTTTGGCCTGCAAACCTCCGTGGCGCGATTTATTGCGCAAGCAATAGAACTAGAACAAGATGACCGCCGCGACCGTCTCGTGGAGACCACATTTGTGCTGCTTTCCCTGGCAGGCGCAGTAGCATTTTCACTAATCGGAGTGATGATCGCAGGCGCAGGCCATTTCTTTCATGGCGTGCCCGCGTCGCTGCTCGGAGAGTTTCAACTTGCAGCAATTTTTCTGGCGCTTTCCGCAGCACTGGCCCTTCCGCTGTCCACCTTCTCCGGCGTGCTGATTGGCATGCATCGGAATGAAGTGCCAGCCCTGGCAATCGGCGGCAGTAGGGTTGCAGGCGTCGTCCTGGCCATACTCGTGGCACAACGGACACAGTCGCTCGTCGCCCTGTCTCTCTGCATGACTGTCACGGCAATCGCTGGCGGCCTGGTGCAGATTCCATTCACCATGCGCCGCATGCCTTCACTACGCCACCTGAAACCACGCATTGATCGCGGCCTACTTGCAGAACTACTGCGCTTTTCCGGCAGCCTGGCGGTATGGAACTTCGGCATGCTGCTGATCTCCGGGCTGGACCTGACCATCGTTGCGCACTTCCAGTTCGCGACCGTGGGGTACTACGCAATTGGCGCATCAGCGATTACGCTCATATCCGGCATGAATTACGCCATTTTGACCGCGTTTCTTGCCCCGCAGGCTGCGTTGCATGCACGCGGCGAATACGAACGGCTAGCCAGCCTCCTACGCCGGACTACCCGCATCAACAGCCTGCTCAATTTCCTGCTATCACTCGGGATCATACTGCTTGCGCATCCTCTGCTGCGCCATTGGGTAGGCGAGGCCTATGCAATCCACGCGCTACCAGTACTGATCATCCTGATCGTCGCGCAGGCCATCCGGCAGATTGGAGCGCCCTATTGCATGATGCTGATTGCCACCGGAGAACAGCGCAAAGGCATCTGGAGCGGCGCACTGGAAGCCGTCGTCAACGTGACTGCCAGCATCTGGCTGGCGCACACCATGGGCTACGTTGGCGTGGCCTGGGGAACCCTGCTGGGCGCTGTTGCCGGCATGGCGGCGCTGCTGCTGTATACCGTGCCCCGGGCGCAGGAAATATCCTTCTCCCCTTGGCAACTGCTGGAATCCAGCTTGCTGCGCCCCCTGCTCTGCCTGACGCCGCTGGGTGCATATACGCTGGCCTATACAGGCGGCAGGGTGAGGCTGGAATCCGCGTGGCTAGCCGCTGGATTGCTGGCTAGCGGGTTGCTGAGCTGGGGGCTGGGTAGAACGAAGCCGAGCCGTGAACTCTGATTGCATCGACTGGTGCAGCTACCCTGCGGGCGATATACTTAGTTTGCACCTTTTGACAATGCTAAATATGAGGTAATGGTGGGCGAGATTGCGCATAGAAACAGCGTTGCCGACTCTGCCAGCCCAATTCTCTGACGGCCCCGAAAGCTGTAGTACAGCATTCTCACCTCGACTATGAAACATCAGTCGGGTATCCTGAAGACAATACACAGATTCTGGCCGTCCCGGTAGAAGTTTTACCCCAAAATAACCATCGAGAAAACCATGCAAAATGAACAATGGATTGTAGTTACGACAATCCAAGCGCCTACCCCTGCTATTGAACTTATATCCAGCATGTGTGAACGAGGCTGGTCTGCCGTAGTAATTGGAGATACAAAGACTCCAACGGACTGGAAATCTCCAAACATCACCTATTTGTCAGTGGATGATCAGGTGAAGATGTTCGGCGATATCGCAAGAATGATTCCCGTCCGTCACTATTCCAGAAAGAACCTCGGCTATTTATATGCAATGCTTCACGGCGCCAAGGTCATTCTTGAAACGGACGACGATAATCTTCCTGGTCCTGATTTTGGCAGTGACCTACAACAGCAGGTGCGTGGAGAATCCGTTGAACACAACGGATGGGTGAATGTTTATCGCTACTTCACGGATGCGCTTATCTGGCCGCGCGGCCTGTCTCTGGAGGCAATCCATTCTGTGGCATCGATTGGACCGACAGGCTCATTTGACTGCCCAGTGCAACAGTATCTTGCGGATGATGATCCAGATGTGGATGCAATCTACCGGCTCCTCTATAAAGACAAGTTGCAATTTGCAGTGCGGGAGCCGATTGTGCTGCAGCCAGGAGCCTGGTGCCCGTTCAATTCGCAGAATACGGCGTTTTTTGCAGTTGCATTTTCCCTGCTCTATCTCCCTTGCCATGTGAGTTTTCGGATGACGGATATCTGGCGATCCTTTGTGGTGCAGGCGGCGCTTTGGGCACACGGATATCGGCTGTCGTTTCATAAGGCCACCGTCAAACAGGCCCGCAACGACCACAGCCTAATGCGCGATTTTGCTGACGAAATACCCGGTTACATGGGCAATGAAGGCATTGTCAAATTGCTGGATGCAGAACATGCGAAGGGGCCTGCAGCGACGATTCAGGAGACGGCGCATCGCATGTGGAAAGCTTTGGCCGTGGCACACATCATTCCAGCCGAAGAACTACCGATCATCGACGCATGGTTTACCGCTTTGGGAAAGCTTGCGCGATAGCACTTGCATTGAGTGTCACACGGATAATCATGTTTGGGGACAGTGGATCGTAGCATTGATACCATCCCCCGCAGAAAAGAGCGATGCGGAAACTTATATCAACTCTACGGCCCAGATGGATCGCCACTGACACCGCGGACGCCGCTTCCGCAGCTTCGAGCAGAAATAGATCTCTCCTTTTCGCCACTGCGACCTCTGGTCTAGCGAAGATTATCTCTGTCGCTCTGAACATGATTACGATCCCTATCGTGGTTCGCTCTCTTGGGGCGGATGGATACGGGTTGTGGACAACAATTACAAGCATCTCGTCCTTCCTCATTTTCGCGGATTTTGGCTTGAGCAATGGTCTGGTCACAGTCATCTCAGAAGCAAATGGAAAACGTGACCGCGATACCGCGATTCGCGCGGTATCTACATCATTCTTTGCCTTGCTGGGACTGGCGGCTCTTCTCTGCACGATGATCGCCGCGACAGCTCCGCTTATTCCCTGGGCGCGGCTGCTGAACCTTACGAATTCCCACCTGGCACCCCAGGTAACGGCCACTGTTGTCTGGTTCGCTGTAATCCAGATCGCAAATGTACCGGCACTCGTATCCCAGAAAATCCAGATCGGCTACCAGGAAATGTACTGGACGAACACATGGTTGATGCTGGGCAGTGTCTTCTCTTTTCTAGGCGTGTTGTTCGCTGCATGGAAGGGACTAACCCTCGTACAGTTCATCATCCTGTTCAGTCTTGGACCGCTACTAGCGCAGATAATCGGCAGCTATGTCCTATTTGTGAAGCTGCGGCCATGGCTGGCTCCCCGGCTGAGCGCGTTCCAGTGGGATTGCCTGAAGTACCTTGGCGGTACCGGCGGCATATTCGTGATGTTACAGTTCCTCGGAGTATTGGGAACCTACAGCGATCAGATTGTTCTCACTCGCTATCTCGGGCTGGCCGCGGTCGCTGAATACTCGCTCGCACAACGTCTTTTTTCGGGTGCGTCGATCATTCAATTCTTTCTGCTACCTCTGTGGCCCGCCTTTGGGGAGGCCCTTGCTTCAAGAGATCATGTATGGGTGCGAATGGCCCTACGGCGAACAGTGTGGATATCGATTGGGCTTGCCACGATCAGTGCTTCCCTGATCGCATTTGTTGTTCCGGCAATATCGACTAGGTGGGTACCTCAAATCCATCAAGCATCACCACTGTTATTAGTGGCTTTTGTCGCTACCGCCATGACTGCCGCTTACGGCGGAGCAATGTCAGTTTTTCTGAACAACCGGAAGACCCTCCGGCCACAGCTCGGCTTCTATGCCATTGCGTCCTTCGCAGCTCTTATCGCAAAAGTTTGGCTGGTGAAGTCTCTGGGAATCAGTGGAGTTCTCTGGGGCACTGTCCTGGGATATGGATTGTTTTACACTTATCCCGCATGGCGACTGGCACAGAAAACAGTCGACAATCTTCAATCCGCTCCCATTGACCTATTAGAAGTTGTGCAACACGAAAGCGATAAACTACAGTAAATTCCCCCGCAGATACGAATCGAGGACCGACTTTCATGCCTGAGCCGTTTTTTAACTACATTATTACGATCCACAACAAAGAAGATATGATTCGCGATGTACTGCTTTCCACGCTGCTTTGCTGCGGGCCACAGAGCACGATATTTGCCGTCCTCGATGGCTGTACCGACAGATCAGAGGCGATCCTCGACGAATTTACTGAGCAATTCCAGCATGTACCACTGGTCAAGGTCTATGCGCCCGACGTACATGAACTACTTTCGATCAACATAGGCCTGAGAGCCGCCCCGCAAGAGGGTGAGGGCTATAACATCATTCTGCAGGATGATGTCATTCTGGCTGACCTGGAACTCGAGTCAAAGATTAAACAGCTCTATACCTGGGGGAACGGACGCCTCGGTTACGTCTCGCTTCGACTAGGAGCGAACTTTGAGGCCGATGCGTTGGAGAATAAGAGCGCAGTTCCACTCAAAGATTATATTGAGACGGCTTATGGCCATGGACTTCCCGAAGCAGAAGTGTTATTGCCGGGCAGATTTGCATATCGCTCCGTGCCGATCAAGAGTCCAGTTTGCTTACCCACTAAGCTCGTCCGCGAGATCGGTTTGTTGAATGAAGACCTGGCGCCGTATGCGCATGACGACACGGACCTTGCCATCCGCTTGATTGATGCAGGCTATTTCAACGGTGTTTTTGCGCTTCGTTTTTACTCAGAAGCAAAATGGGGGGGGACCCGCGTTAATCCTCATCCGGAGATACCTACAATCCAATCCCGCAACATGGACAAGATCAGAGAGAGCCTTGGAGCACCACTGCAGAAAATCGCACAGGGCGCTCAACGCAGCGATGTAATTACCTTTCCTGAACTATGCAGCAATGAATTGGATAAGCATGCGCTCATACACTATGAGAAGGCAAAACAGGAGTTTGCCGAGGCTTTTACCTTTGGAAGCAAAGTGCGAAACCGTCTACGGCGAGCAATTGCAATATTTCACAAAGCAAAATAGCAAAATGCCGTCGAGCATCTTAATAAATTTCCCGGAGTTAATTAGCTGATGGACAGACAATTACTACGCGCTTATTTGCGGGACCCCAAATCAAGAATTGAAATCGTCCGTGAATTCTGCAGCGGTAAATCCGTTCTGGACCTGGGATGCGTCAATCACGATATTGAGAGCTCCAGCAATGAGTTGTGGCTGCACAAGAATGTAGTTGACGTGGCACGCGAGACGCTCGGTGTGGATTATCTGGCCAAAGAGGTGGAGCAGCTCCGGGAACTCGGCTACGAGGTCATGTTCGGAGACGTGACACAGCCGCTGGCAATCGACCGGAAATTTGATGTCATTATCGTGGGACACCTCATTGAGCATCTTTCTGGCTTCGAAGGATTGATGAGCAATCTGCGACGGCTCCTGAACCCCGACGGCGTCGTGCTGATCTGCACGCCCAATCCCTTCTTCAGGGAACAGTATTTCTACAGTGCATTGAAGAATGACATCCTGGTGAACCAGGAGCATACCTGCTGGATTGACCCGGTCACACTGGATCAACTCAGCAGGCGGTTTGGGCTGGAAACTGTCTCCGTACGCTGGATCAAAGAGAAGTGGTATCTGTCACAAACCATCTTCAATGGTGAAAAGCAGTGGTTCGATATGTTCACCTGTCGCTGGTCCTATCCTGCTCCTCGCCCGCTATTGGAAAAGATAGTGTCGCCGTTGCTGCTATTGGCGTACCGCATCCCGTTTAATCCACCTCGTCAGGTCCGCATCCGTAAGCGCTATGGAAATGAACTCGGAAGTTTTCTCTATATGTGGTTCAAAGGCTTCTTTGTCGACTTCTGGTGGGCCCTGCGGCGCTCTGTAATCCCCACAAGCGACATAAACCGCCATGAAGCCTACATGTCCATCCTCAAACTTTCGAAGCCTGCTGAATAGCAGGCACACCTGACATCGCAACCGGCTGCAAGACTTCCGGTGACGCCCCGGGCCCATTCCCTGTAAAGTGGTAGTCAACCAATCAGCACCCGATCCACTCTGTTTGACCAGGAGTTTCACAGTTGCGACCAACCTTCCCAACCCGCCGCCACACTTCGGCTGGAGACTATCTCGACCATTACTTCGCGGAGCTGACGGCAGCACACGCCTCGATTGACCGTACCCAGCTTGATGCCGCCGTGGCAATTCTAACCAGCGCGCATCAACGGGACTCTACCATCTTTTGCTGCGGTAATGGCGGTTCCGCCTCCATCGCTAACCATATGGTCTGCGACCACCAGAAGGGCGTGAACTGCGACACCGCTCTTCGTCCGCGCGTGGTCAGTCTCTCGTCGAATGTGGAAGTAATTACGGCCGTTACCAATGACATTGGCTTTGCAGACGTCTTCGCCTTTCCCCTGCGCATCCATGCCCGCAAAGGCGACGTGCTCGTTGCAGTCAGCTCCTCCGGAGATTCTGAAAACATTGTGCGGGCGCTAACAGCTGCAGCCGAGCTAGGAATGCACACCATCGCCCTCACAGGGTTCGATGGTGGCCGCAGCCGCAAGCTGGCAGACGCCACCATTCACGTGGATGGCTGGAACTACGGTGTGGTGGAGGATGCACATCAGACCTGCATGCATGTGCTAGCTCAATATCTGCGCCACGGAGCCATTGCGGAAGACCTGCTGGGGAAACGCCGCTTTTAGCCTGACGCCTGCGCCTGCTTGAAAATGAGCGTTGCACGCCCAGCTCAATCAATTGATTTATGATTGATTTACAGGCTTATAGCGCATATCCAAGGCAGGTTCAGGCACTCCCTGATGACTCACTCCACCCAAGCTGCAGATCGTGTTGTTCTGGTTACAGGCGCTGCCGGTTTTATCGGAAGCCAGTTGGTCGATGTTCTGTTGGCAAGCGGCTGCTCCGTCATCGGAGTGGACGATTTCAGCCGTGGAACCGAACAGAACATTGCACGCGCCCGTAAGCATTCTCAATTTGAGCTGCACACAATCGATCTTGCGGATGAGACCGCAGTTCTCTCTACGCTGGAGCCCCTACTTCGAGGGAAGCAAATCGCAGAGGTGTGGCACCTCGCTGCCAACTCCGATATCCCAGCCGGCGTGCGCGATCCACGCGTAGACCATCGCAATACCTTTATGACCACCTTCAATACGCTGCTGCTGATGCGCGAGCTGAAGATTCCCCGCATCGCCTTCGCCTCCACCTCCGCGGTCTATGGTGAAAATAAGGAGCTGCTTCGCGAAACGACCGGGCCGCTGCTGCCCATCTCCAATTACGGGGCGATGAAGCTCGCAGCCGAAGGACTTATCTCCGCCGCTGTAGAAGCCTATCTGGATCAAGCACATATTTTTCGCTTCCCCAACGTGCTGGGCCCTCGGCTCACGCACGGCATCATTTACGACTTCCTGAATAAACTGAAGCGCAATCCAGGTGAACTGGAAGTGCTTGGTAATGGCACGCAGCAGAAACCGTATCTGCACGTGAAGGATCTTATCCAGGCGATGCTATTCATCCGGGAAAAGGCAAATGATCGCGTCAACCTGTTCAACATCGGGCCCGAAGATGAGGGAGCCACCGTTGCAGAGATCGCCCATGCGGTACTCGCCGGTTTGCAGTCTGACGCACCCATTCGCTATACCGGCGGAGATCGTGGCTGGGTGGGCGATGTACCCCGTTTTCGCTACTCCGTTGACAAGCTGGCTAAACTGGGCTGGAGATCTTCCTCCAGTTCGCTGGAGGTCGTACGGCGCACTGTAGCCGAAGCTTTGGCCCCAGAGGAACTCATCTGATGCAAATGGTCATCCTTGCAGGCGGCATGGGAACGCGGCTCCGAACCGTAACCGGGGATGATCTTCCCAAACCGCTGGTCGAAATCAACGGGCGCCCCTTGCTGGATTACCATCTGGCGCAGATCGCGCAAGCCGGCATTCGGGATGTGGTGCTGCTAACCGGCTTCGGCGGAGACAAGATCAGCGACTTCTGCGGCGACGGGTCCCGGTGGGGACTCAATGTGCGTTGCATACGTGAGACTGCCGCTGCGGGCACGGCAGGTGCTGTCCTACAGGCTCTCGACGCCCTGCAGGAGCGTTTTCTGCTGCTCTACGGCGACACCGTCTTCGACTTCGATATGTGCCGCATGTGGGCCTTCCATGAGAGTCACTCGCCGGACGCTACCGTCTTCCTCCATCCCAACGATCATCCGCACGATTCCGATCTGGTGGAGATGAATGATGACGACTTTGTACTCAGGTTTCATCCCTATCCACATCCGCCGGATGCAAACCTTCCCAACCTGGTGAATGCAGGCATTTACATCCTGGAACGCTCAGCACTTGCGCGGCTAACGGGACTGCCGGCCAAACCCGACTTCGGCAAGCACGTCTTCCCGCTCATGCTGGCGCAGGGCGGACGTCTGGCAGGCTATCGCAGCCCAGAGTATGTCAAGGACGCTGGTACACCGGAGCGGCTGAAGAAGACGGCCCAGGATCTGCTCTCGGGGCGCGTGGCAGGCTGCTCATTGCGCCATGCCGCACCTGCGGTTTTTCTGGATCGTGACGGCACCCTCAACGTTCTCCGCGACTACCTGATGCGGCCCGATCAGATGAAACTCATACCCGGTGCCGGAGCGGCCCTTGCCCGATTAAATCAAAGCCAATACCGGACGGCGCTCATCACCAATCAGCCAGTAATCGCTCGCGGAGATTGCGACGAAGAGGGCATGCGCCAGATCCACAACCGCCTGGAGACATTGCTTGGCGCGGAAGGCGCATACCTGGATTCGCTCTATCATTGCCCGCACCATCCTGATGCCGGCTTCCCCGGAGAACGCGTGAACCTGAAGATTGCCTGTGACTGCCGCAAGCCGGGTATCGGCATGCTTTTGCAGGCCCAGCGTGAGCTGAATATTGATTTGAGCGAATCGTGGATGATTGGCGATACGACGATCGATGTGATGACGGCGCGCAAGGCCGGCGTCAGTTCTATTCTGGTGCATACAGGCGAAGCTGGCCGCGATGGCAAGTTTCCCTATCTGCCGGACTTCGAATGCCCCTCCGTGGTGGAGGCCATTGACCTGATCGTGCGGCTCTGGCCGCGGGCGCACACCCGCGCGGCAGAGATTGCTAAAGGCATTGCCCCCAGCTCCATTGTGCTGGTTGGTGGACAGGCACGGTCTGGAAAGAGCACTTTTTCCGCCAGCCTGGCAGCGGTATTGCAGAAACAGGGGCTCGCTGCCATTGTGGTTCCCTTGGATTGCTGGCTACTAGGGGAGAAGGATAATCGTGGCCCCTCCGTCCTCGAACGCTTCGACCTGCCATCCGCACGGGCTTTTCTAGCCGATGCGCTGGTTGTGCCCGGAAGCAGAAAAGTACCGCACTACGACCGCATGCAGCGCAAGTCTATCCCCGGCGGCGTCACCATGGATGTGCCGCCGAATCCGGTTCTCATCGTCGAAGGCGTTGTGGCATTGGCTGATGCCGAGCTGCGGGCCATGGCATCGCGTAGCATCTATGTGGAGCGCGATGAAGCGGACCGCATCCGCGAAGTGACGGCCAACTACCGCTGGCGCGGCTGGGATGAAGACCGCATCGCAACCCTGCTGGCAGATAGAGCCGCTGAAGAATTGCCCCTTGTAGAGGGTTCCAGCAAGTACGCAGATGTTATTGTGAAGGACTTAGATCATGATTGTTTGTAGAACACCCCTACGCGTCAGCTTTCTCGGCGGCGGCAGCGACCTCCCGGTTCACTATCGCCGCCACGGCGGCGCGGTTGTGAGTGCGGCCATCGCGAAGTATGTGTACGTAACCGTCAACCGGCGCTTCGATAAGAGCATCCGGTTAAGCTACTCCATGACGGAAGAAGTAGACCATGCCCGCGAGATTAAGCACCGTCTGGTGCGCGCAGCCATGCTGAAGCTGGGCATTGAGAATGGCATAGAGATTACGTCCATTGCAGACATCCCTTCGCGCGGCACAGGGCTTGGCTCCTCCAGCGCGTTTACCACCGGGCTGCTGCACGCGCTGCATGCCTACCAGGGGAATTACCGTTCCCAAGCCGACCTGGCCGCGGAAGCATGTGAGGTCGAAATCGACCTGTGCGGCGAACCCATCGGCAAACAGGACCAGTATGCTGCTGCCGTAGGAGGAGTGAATCTTCTTCGCTTCAACCCGGATGAATCGGTGACGGTAGAGAAGATCGTTTTCTCCCCGAACTTCATGCGAGAGTTTCAGGATTCGATGCTGTTGTTCTATACAGGTGTCACCCGGTCTGCCTCAGATATCCTGCGGAACCAAATCGGCATTATGGGTTCGAGCGATGAGAAAACTGACGTAGTTCGCCGGATGGCAGCAATGACCGATGACTTCCGCCATGCAATTCAGGACAACAACCTCGGTTGGGTAGGCGATCTGCTGCACGAATCCTGGGCGCTGAAGCAATCAATCTCGGACCAGATCTCAACCGGAGTAATTGACGACATGTATAAAAGTGCTCGCGGAGCAGGGGCACTCGGAGGCAAACTGCTCGGCGCCGGCGGAGGCGGTTTCCTGCTGGTCTGTGCGCCAGTCGAACGGCACGACGCTGTTCGCAGAGCGCTGGCAGGCTATCGCTGTCTGCCGCTTCGGCTTGATTGGACAGGAACCTCCATCATTCTCTATTCACCCCAGGAGCTTGACCCCGACTGGCCAACGAACCATAAGGAAGCTGCGAAATGAGAGTCCGCACCATACCTTTCCAGCCGCATTGTTTTCTTTACGGCGGGTTTGATATTCAAATGCATCGCACGCACGACGCCTTGCGTGCGGTCGGCGTAGATGCCCGCCCGCTGGATTGGTGGAACCGCGATGAAGCCTTCGACATCCTGCATGTCTGGGGCCTCGAACCCCAACACCAGAGCGTAGTCCGTATCGCCAAAGATTACGGCAAGAAGATAGCGCTCACGCCATTGCTGCCCTACAACACGCTGAAGGCGCGGATACGCCATGCCGGCGGAGTCTTATTAGGGCGCAAGCGGGCTGCTATGGATATTCTGCGGCACGTTGATGTACTGCTCGTTGTGAACCGGTTACAGGCCGATGCCGCCATGAAGATCTTCGGCTTCCCGGCAAAGTCGATCGAAGTAATTCCCACAATTCTGGACCCACTTTTCTTTGACGCAAGCGAAGTCCCTCCCCTTTCCGGCGCGCCCAGCAACTATGCTGTCTGTGCAGGCAACATCTGGCCCCGGAAGAATCAGGTTCGCATGGCCCAGGCAGCGCTGAAGGCTGATGTCCCCATGATCTTCATCGGCAATGTCATGGCAAGCGAGCAGGCGTATGCCGACGAGTTTCAGGCATTGGTCAATGCGAACCCAGGCCTGCAGTGGCACAAGTGGCTTAGCTGGGAAGACCTATACCGAACTCTGCGGCATGCTTCAGCCATCGTTCTCCCCAGCCTCGACGAGTGCCAGCCGGCATCATGCCTGGAGGCAGTCGCCCTGCAGAAGCCACTCCTGATGGCCGATCAGCCCTATGCATATCAGGAGTTCTACACCGGTAGAATGACAGTGAATGCTAAATCAGTAGAGAGTATCGCAACAGGCCTGACGCGGCTAATGGCAGACCCAGACCGGTATACCCCGAAGCAGGAATTGGTCAATGATTGCCGGCCTGACTTCGTGGGAGCGAAACTAAAAAGCATCTTTGAAAATTTGCTGGCATAATTGGCAACTGGACTGCTGGATGGCTGCCCAACCGCCTATTGCGTAACAGGTTTTTGTCAGCCGTGTAAAATTCTATGGTGACTGCCACCTTCCAGAACTCGCCTTCTATGCATGCGTCCACTGATGGACAGCTGCCGCTCCAGGGCGGCAAACGAGTGCGAGGATTCGTTGCAGAAAACTCTGTCAATTATCCGCTGGTTACGGTGATAACCGCCGTCTTCAATGGCCAACCCTATATTGCAGGTTGTCTGGAGAGCGTACTGCGGCAGGACTATCCGAACATCGAGCACATTGTGATGGACGGCGGCTCGCAGGATGGAACCATTGATGTGCTTCGTGCGTATGACGACCGGATCGCCTTATGGAAAAGCGAGCCTGATAAAGGTGTCTACGACGCCTGGAACAGAGCCTTGGCCGAGGCCAGGGGCGAATGGATATGCTTCCTCGGTTCTGACGATGAGTTTCTGCCTGGTGCCATAAGCGCATATATGAAACTGGCCGCAACCCACCCGGAGGCAGAATACCTGAGCTCTCAGGCGAAATGGACCCATCCTTCCGGCTACGTCAACCCCGCGCACGGACGCCCCTGGACTTGGCACAAATTTGCAAAGTCCATGTGCGTCGCCCATGTAGGCAGCATGCATCGTCGCAGCTTGTATGATCGCCTGGGCAAATATGATATCTCTTATCACAGTGCGGCCGACTATGAATTCCTATTGCGCGCGCGCAGCAAACTCAAGACTGCTTTCATGCCGCTTACTACAGTCATGATGCGGGCTGGAGGCGTGAGCGACAGTTCATCAGCGCTTCGGGAAGCACTTCGCGCAAAAGTAGTCGCCGGCGGCAGAAATGGTATGCTGGCCCACATTGAACTGTGGGAACTGCGTGCCCACTTTAAACTTGGCCCCCTTCGCCGCGCAGTGGGAAAGTGGATGGCCCGATGGTCCCATTAATCCGCCTTGATGTGAAACTGGCCACAAAGTATCCGCACAGCGAACCTGATCGGGGTACCCCCTCATGGAAGTAACGCCTATCGGCTGGCTCTTGCTCGTCATCGGACCGTTGCTTATGCTGTTCCGGCCAAAATGGCTGTACGTCGTCACTATTTTCTCCCTGCCGTTCACAGCCACAGATATCGTGAATGTTGGAAATGGAGACACATACTCCGGTGTCCAGACACCAATGTTTTTCGGTGCCTTGCTAATACTGAGATATGGTTTCTCCTTCCTCACTAAAATGTCCCTTCCCTTACCTCGAAAAGGAACGGCAAGCCTCGTTTGTCTGGGCATCTTCATTGCAATCGCCACGCTTTCACTGATCATGCCCATATGGCTCGATAGTCAGGTGCTAATTCCGTCCTCGTCCATATTGGTTACTACCACCACGCTCCTTCATTTCAAGAGCAAGAACATTACAGGCTTGCTCTATATGATCCTGGGTTACTCGTTCGTCTACCTTATTGCTGTAGCGAATCAGAAAGCTGATGTGCTTCGCCTTACCGTCAAAGCATTCATTGCAGGGTCTGCCTTCGCTGCAGCTTGGGGACTCGTGGAATTTGTGTGCAAGATAGCAGATGTCCCCTATCCTGCAATGATCTTCAATACCGGCTTGGCGGCCAACACTACGGGCTATATGCAAAGGATTAGGGGATTCCCACGGATTGCGTCGGTGGCAGTTGAGCCGAGTGTCTTTGCGCAGACGATGGTGATTGCGGTCTGCCTCTATCTGCCCTTTGTTTTTGGACGGCTCAGGTTGTTCGGCAAAGCATGGGACCGGCGACTATTCGCGCTACTGTTCGGGGTGCTTTGTCTGTCGACCTCGTCAACAGGCTATGTAGGAATTGCGGTCGGCGCGTTCACGGTTTTTGCTCTGTTCACCGCGAGGGGAGTATTGACACTGCAGCATTTCAAGATACCGCTGATTGCACTTGCTGTCAGTGCATTGATTGACAGGACCGTGACGCCGGTGAGGATTGTGCTTCACAGCGCTCTTTTTGCTAAAGCTCAAGACTATTCTGCGTTGGAACGTTTCATGACAGTTCACAATGCCTACCAGATGTTTTTTCAACATCCCTGGCTTGGAATCGGATGGGCCAGTATGGATTCGTTCGACTTGATTGCCAATATCTCAGCCAATGCCGGAATATTTGGATTGCTCAGCTTTACTGTAGCCATGTATTTCATGTTTCGCGTACTGTACCGCTCCATCAGGTCGAGAAGCCGGGCTCTGGGCGCTATGGGCCTCATGCAAATGGACTTCGGCGTATATGTTGCCTTGGCAGCAATCCTGGGCACTCAGGTTGTAGGTGGATTTTTATATGTGTTTTTGTTTTTCTGGTTTGTCCCTGGCTTAGCCATAGCAGCCGCCAGCTCTACTGAAACGTTCATGGCAGACACCCCCGATCGGGATATGCTTCCACTTAAATTAGAGTCTGCATCAGGTGCCTGATACCCGTCAGCGCCGTGCCTCAATATGCAGCAGATGTCCGCGAACTTCCAGCGATGATATTTCACGTAATGGCACAACAGTATTGATCTTCGAACACGACAGATACTCGGGTTCACTCAACCCATGGGCCTCCAGCGGTGCGTCAAAACACAAGAATAGATCAGCATTTGACAGCTTCGACTGCTGCACGGGGATGGAGCACGTACTGTAATTCTGCGGATGCGCAAACCACAACGAATAGTCCCCGCAGAGGTTGAGCTGGGCATCCTGAATGCCCAGGGCGCGTTCTGATTCTGTGATGCGTTGCCCTACTGCCGCAAACTCCTGCGGACCAAATCCCTCATGGCGATTGATCTTATACAGATAAGCGTACTGCAGCAGAATCCCTGAAAATACCAGCGCAGGTACCCAAATCCATTTTCGTGACAGGTCATAAGCCTGAAGAGCTACCCACAAAAAGAATGGCATTGCATAAACAGCATAGGCCGGATTGAGATGGGGCTGAAAGAACAATAGTCCTCCGGCAGTTAATGCAAGCCACATACCGGTATGGTCCTTGATCTTTGCCTGTTGCGCCCAATAAAGCAATGCGCCGATCACAAGAAAGATCAGTTCCGGCACATGCCTGTGGCGCTGTATGAAATATGCATTCCATATACCGCCAAACACATAACTATTGAAAGCCGTGCCACTGTGTCCCGCCATCTCCTGCAAAGCATGCGGATGAAGATAGAGATAAAATGCTGCTGCGATGCCTGCTGACACAACGGCTTTCAATGCCAGTCGCTTCCAGTCTTTCGTTCTCACGGCGAGAAACACCACAATCACGATTGGAACTACAACTGCGATAGGATGCGTCTCAACCGCGAACGCTGCTACCAGCACGGCTGCCAGTTCCAGCCCCTGCACCCCCAGCCAAAGCCCCAGCGAAAGCAGAAAGAACGTGAAAAATTCATACCGCGCCTTCTCTACCATCGCCACCATGGGCTCGGTCATCCCGAGCATCAGAATGAATACTGCAATCCAATTTTCGCGGTATCCCATCCTTCGCAGGAACAACCACCAGAGCAAAAGCGACGCAAGTCCGAAAATCACGTTGAGAAGGACCACTGATCTAGGAGTCCACCCGGTCCGATTGAATACGGCACACTGAATCGCTGCCGGCGCCTTGCCAAATAAATGGACGCCATCCATGCCGCTCGGATATGCCAGCCCGCCAAATGTATCCGTTTCACCACCGTTATGGCACGCATTATAAGAAAAGGAAAGTGCCCAGGGATTATCTATATCGTATGCGCGATACTTTTGTGCAAGACCGGCGTACAGCAGTGCGAGCAAACACAACACGGAGATCCTGAGCATATAGCGGTGCTGCATATAATTTCACCTCGAACCGTGCCGTGCGGTTCACTTCTACGCCGAAACGTTCGACCTCTTTGCCATAAATCCATCAAGCAAACCGCGACCATGCCAATACCACAGGCTTGCCGGTTCCCGTCTTCCCACCACATAGGCGTAGATCGCGCGCCCGAAGTCGAACGCCGCCAAACCGGCCCACAACCAGATGAGACGATGCTTGCGCTGCACGTATCCCATTCCCTGTCCATAAATGTAGGCGCGGTCTTTTGAGACGCTGGCGTTGCGAATATCTTTGAGTGGGTGGCCAACATGCCACTTTGCCTCGAATCGCCCGCGAGCGCCAGCCCGCATCGCCAGCAAAACATAATCCGAGTCTTCCCCCCCCTGATACGGTGTGTCGGCGCCCGGCCCGATGCCCTCGTCATAGCGCGCGTCGGCAGCTACACCTTTGCCACGCACAAAAATACTGTACCCAACGGTCGTCCGGTACACATTGAGCAGTGTTAGGTCGCATGAATTCTGAAACCAGCGATTACTACTGCGGACTCCGTTTTCATCCAGTGAGTTCACCGTAAGAATGTCATACGATTCATTGGTAGCAAACCAGCCGGCAACGTCGTGCAGGAGGCCCTGCGGATACCAGCAATCATCGTCAGGGAATCCTATGACCTCACCCTGCGCATGGTTCATGCCCATATTCCGCGCACGCGATACGCCCGGGCGGCATTTGAGATGGCGTATCTTTTCCTTGATTCCGCTGTTCTCAATAACAGGAAGCAGCCGGTCATCCTCATTCTGGTCAACAAGGATGAGTTCGTAGTCCGCTCCCCTCTGGACGGCAATCGAAGCCACCAGGCGAGCCAGTTCGCTGGTGCGCCCCCTGGTAGCAACTACAAGTGAAAATTCCGGCATGTCGTCATTCTACCTATCGAAACCTGTTTCCAATTTAGAGGAAAATGCTTCATGCCACGGCGCAAGAAATTGCTGCATACGATGAATAAACCCGGCGGTATCAAACTGCTGCGCGTGCTTCCGAATGATTTCTGGTGTGAAATCCGATTCGACAGATTCAAAATACCGGATGCCCTCCATCACAGACTCCGGCGTCTGCTCGGAGAAGAATACGCCGGTCGCCTGCCCGGGTGCAGAGCTGGAATGTCCACGAACAGTCTCCAGCGATCCCCCTTTCCCGTAGGCGATCACAGGCCTGCCGCAAGCCTGGCTTTCCAGCGGAACAATACCAAAATCTTCTTCTGCAGCAAACAACAGTGCCCGTGCGTGGGCGTACGTTTGCCAGAGATCATCATTGTTCAGCGCACCAAGAAATTTGATGGTTGGTCCAGCCATCGCTCGCAGCCGTGCGAGTTCAGGTCCACTGCCCACAATGTGGAGCGGTGCGCGCAGGCGGTTGCATGCTTCAATCAATATCTCCGTATGTTTGTACGGAACCATGCGGCCTACGGCGAGGTAGTAATCTCCGGGCGTATTGGCAATAAAGCCCCGTTCCGTGTCTACCGGAGGATAGAGCACCGTGCTCTCGCGACCGTAATAGCGAGCGATGCGCCCTGCAACGTAGTTGGAATTTGCCACAAAGCGAGTGACGCGCTGCGCCGCCATGTAATCCCAATTGCGCACATAGTGCGCAGCCAAAGCGAACGGCACTTTTGCCAGCGAGGGCATCTCTCGCAGGTAGGAGTGATATCCGTCCCAGACATACCTCATTGGAGAATGGCAGTAGCAGATATGCGTTGCGCTGGGGTTCGTCAGCACGCCCTTCATCGGCCCACTGTCAGAACTGATGATCAGGTCGTACCCGGTAAGATCAAGCTGCTCCACGGCGAGTGGATAAAGGGGGAGCAGGTGACGATGAAATCGCTTTGCCCCTGGGATCCGCTGCAGAAAAGAAGCTGTGACGTGCCGCCCACCCAGCCCTGCAGGAATAAATTTTGGGTCTGTGATAAGCGCAAAAACATCGGCTTCAGGAAACATCTCGGCGAAGACTTCCGCTACGCGCTCTCCCCCACCCTGCGATACAAACCAGTGATGGACTATTGCGATACGCAATGCAGGAACCTCCGGTTCAATAAACTATTGCCTGGCACGGATCATGCCATCTCATCTCAGCCCCGGGCTGGAGTTCCTTCGGCATGGCCAGACAACAAGCGAGGGAGATCTGCATATACCGCTTCCAGCCCCTTCCGCAACGAGATGCTTGCCTGCCAGCCTACCTGCTTCATGCGCGATACGTCGAGCAGCTTGCGCGGTGTACCATCCGGCTTGGATACATCGAATGCCAGGCGTCCCTTGAATCCGACTACGTCGCGGATCATCTCCGCCAACTCGCGCACCGTCAGATCCTCGCCGCATCCGACATTCAGCAGGGGCGCCTGCGTCTCCGAGAGCGCAATGGGTTCGTATACCTCATCCGGCAGGCTCATCAGATGAACACAGGCATCTGCCATGTCATCGCTGTGCAGAAACTCACGGCGCACGGAACCAGTTCCCCACACAGAAACCTCGGTTACATTAGCAATCTTGGCCTCATGCATCTTGCGCAGTAGAGCCGGCAGCACATGCGATCCGGCAAGATCATAATTGTCATTCGGGCCGTACAAATTGGTCGGCATCGCCGCTATGTATTGCGTGCCGTACTGCCGGTTGAAAGCCCAGCAGGTCTCGATGCCTGCGATCTTCGCCACCGCATAAGGACGGTTAGTCGGCTCCAGCGGCCCCGTCAGCATGTACTCTTCCTTGATTGGCTGCGGGCAATCGCGTGGATAGATGCAACTCGATCCAAGAAAAAGAAGCCTCTTTACGCCGAATTGGTGTGCCGCTTCGATTACGTTCGTCTGAATTGCGAGATTGTCGTGGATGAACTCGGCCGGCCGGGTATTGTTGGCCATGATGCCGCCAACTTTTGCGGCTGCCAGAAAAATATATTCAGGGCGCGCCTCCTGAAAGAAGCGAACGACAGCCGCATGGTCCGTCAGATCAAGCTCGGCATGGCTACGCGTCACAATCTCGGCAGCACCTTCTTGTCGCAGGCGGCGAAAAATAGCGGAACCGGCCAGGCCGCGATGACCTGCAACATAGATCTTCGTCTCCTTCAGCAAAGAGCTATTCATTGTATTCATAGACGTTATACCCATGCTTCTTGACCAGTTGATCTCGTTGCGAAGCCAAAAGATCAGACTGGATCATTTCCTTGACCAGTTCCGTAAACGTTACTTTCGGCTTCCAGCCCAGGCGCGTGCGCGCATAGGTAGCATCGCCCAGCAGTGTCTCTACTTCTGCCGGACGGAAGTACCGCGGATCCACGGCAACCACAACAGCCCCCCGCGGATCCACCGCAACTTCATCGATGCCATGCCCGCGCCAGGTAAGCGCGATGCCAAGATCCTCCGCGGCTATCGTCACAAACTCACGTACGCTATGCTGCTCTCCGGTTGCGATCACATAGTCTTCTGGGGTTTCCTGCTGCAACATCAGCCACTGCATCTCAACATAGTCGCGAGCGTGGCCCCAGTCGCGCAGTGAATCAAGATTGCCCAGATACAGTTTGTCCTGAAGTCCAAGCTTAATGCGTGCCAGCGCACGCGTAATCTTGCGCGTCACAAAAGTCTCTCCACGCAAAGGCGACTCGTGGTTGAAGAGAATGCCGTTGCACGCAAACATTCCATAGGCCTCGCGATAATTCACCGTAATCCAGTACGCATATAGCTTCGCCACTGCATACGGCGAACGCGGATGAAACGGCGTCTTCTCCGTCTGGGGAATCTGCTGTACTAAACCGTATAGCTCCGAGGTAGAGGCCTGGTAAAAACGAGTCTTCTTCTCCAGCCCAAGAATGCGTATCGCTTCCAAAATTCTCAACGTCCCGGTAGCATCAACATTCGCCGTATATTCCGGCTGTTCAAAAGAAACCGCGACGTGGCTCTGTGCGCCCAGGTTGTAGATCTCGTCGGGTTGCACCTTCTGCACGATATGCAGCAAACCGCAGGAATCCGTGAGATCGCCGTAGTGCAGTTGGAAATCCCGCTTACCAATGTGGGGGTCCTGGTAGAGGTGGTCAATGCGGTCAGTATTGAAAAGCGAACTGCGTCGTTTAATGCCGTGGACCGTATAGCCTTTGCGAAGGAGAAACTCCGCAAGATACGCACCATCCTGCCCGGTGATTCCTGTAATAAGTGCAACCTTACCCAACGTTGCTTTCTCCTTCAGCCCTCGATATGCGGGCTCCGTAAGTATAGCGTTGCGATGAATATAAAATCAGTTTATATGAGGGGCATCCCGATTCAGACAACCCATTGCATCCCCCCTATTTTATAGCCGTTTTCAGTGCTGCCATGAGAGGCGAGCGTTCGGGAACCCCAGAATGCCCACTCCCATCTTGCCGTCTTGTCACACTCGAGGCCCTCACGTAGACTCAAACTTGCTACCCATCTCAATCGCACCAAGAGCCCTTAGATCAGGTGATGGAGCACATCTTCTGAAGAGAATTTATTGAGCTGAAGGAAGGTTTATGTCGCAAGAACGTGACAATCGATCCGATGATACGCAGCAACCAGTATCCCATCCAACTCCCATCTTTGAGGAATCATCGATTGACCTTCTGGCGCTCTGGAACCACCTCCGCGTTAACCGGCGCAAAATACTGATTGCAGGTTTTGGCTGCATGATTGTGGCAGCAGGTTTTTCGCTTCTCATCCCCAATACCTATACGGCCAACGCGTCTTTCCTTACTCCTCGCTCCGCAAATTCGGGGTTGGCGGCCATGAATAGCCAAACCCTTATGCTAGGTGCAGCAGGCTTCGGTGGATCTATCAGGACTGCGGGCGATACCTACATCGGCCTTCTGCAAAGCAGGTCTATTGCCAAAGACATGGTCTCGCGGTTCAACCTATTGCAGGTCTATCACGTTAACAAGGAAGCCGCAGCCGAGAAAATACTCGCAGAGCGAAGCATCTTCGACACCGGCGCAAAAAATGACATCATGACGGTCAGTGTTTCGGATCGCACCCCGAAACTGGCTAGGGATTTGACCGCCGCCTACCTGGACGAACTTCGGGCTGCCCTCGGAAGACTGGCTCTCACAGAGTCTTCGCAACGGCGACTTTTCTATGAACAGCAAATGGCACAAGAAAAGGACGCTCTGGAAAATGCAGAAGTCGAACTGAAACAGAGTCAGGAAAAGTCCGGCTTGATCGCCCCAGTCCAGCAGACTGCCGTTGAAGTGCAGACCGTCGCTGCTACTCAGGCTCAGATTGCCGGTCGCGAGGTAGAACTGGCAGGGCTATTGCAGGGTTCTACCAACCAGGACCCGGCCGTGATCCGGCTTCGCAGTGAAATTACCGATCTCAAGGGCCAGTTGGCAAGGATGCAACACGGCAATGGCGATAACACAATCATTCCTACTTCCAAGGTTCCGTCTCTTCAACTGGATTACGTCCGCAAGCAACGAGAGGTCCTCTTTCACGAAACGCTTTTTGACATCCTCTCCAAACAGTACGAAGCTGCGCGGCTGGATGAGTCTCATGATGCTCCAATGCTGCAGGTAGTGGATCAACCGGATATACCCGACCATAAATCTGGACCGCACCGCACCTATACCGCCCTGGGCGGATTACTCTTTGGTCTCGTTGCATCTTCACTCTGGGCATTGGCAGGCAATCGCCTCATAGCACTCTTCCGTCATAAGGCTGCATAAGCCGTCGTCAGGCTGCGCGTCCCCGTTACGGGCTGAACCTCTGCAGTGCTGAAGACTCTGCATATCCAGTTTCCACGTCGGCTAACGCACAATCAGCTCTGCGAGCAGCCGCCGCCACACGGCTGCTTGCAATTCAACTCAGCCACATCGCATCGCTGACATCCGCTATCTCAGTACCTCGATTGCGGCTGCCGTTACACCGAACCCGGCAAGGATGGTCGCGATATTACCCAGCACACGCAATGGGCTTCCCTTCACCACCACCGGTGGCACCACTGGTCTGGCGGGCCTTTTATGAACCAGATGGAATGAGAGAGACTGGTCATAAAAGGAGCGGAAGATGGCACGAGGGAAGAAGCATACGCCTGAGCAGTAGTGAACTTGCTGCGGCAGATAGAAGTGGCTGTGGCCCACGGGAAGACGACGACGCTGGCGTGCAAGGAAGTGGAGATCACAGAGCAGACCTACTACCGCTGGCGCAAGGAGTACGGCGGCCTCAGGCTCGGCGGCTGAAGGAACCGGAGCGGAGCCGATTGCGTTGGCTACCAGTGTCACAACGCCTCCGGGAAAGAGGTTCCAAATCTTGTGATGAACTCGCTTGTCGATGCCCTCTGTGCCAAGATGAGTGAGACAAGTGGACCCTCAGCAATTACTGTAGGGCGGGGAAAGAAATCTCACTTTGAAGAGCACAAGCAAGACAAGTACTTCTTCCGCAGCGTTGGCAGCTTCGGAGCGTAGCGGAGAAGCAGCCAACGCTGCGGGCGTCCACCCGGCGTCCGCCCCAAGGCCGCTGGTTCCGGATTCTGAAGTGGTCGCCCGTCCGCATCGTCGTCGTTTCAGCGCCGAGTATAAGCTGTCGATCATCGACCAGGCCGATTCAACCAGAGGTGTCGGAGGGGTGGGTGCCTTGTTGCGCCGGGAGGGTCTCTACTCTTCGCACCTGGCCACCTGGAGGCGGCAGCGGAAGCAGGGAGAGTTCGACGCTCTGACCGCCAAGAAGCGCGGTCCCAAGGTGGTTGTCAGCCCACTGGTCAAACGGAACCGCGAGCAAGAGGCCGTTATTGCCCGTTTGACGAAGAAGCTGAAGAACGCCGAGTTGATCATCGAGGTTCAAAAAAAGTGGCTGCGCTGTTGGGCAACCCAATTCCGAACATACAGATCGACGAGGAGAACTGATGAGCGCCGCTCTGCAGTTGGGCAAAAGTGTTGGCCAAGCGGTTGCCTGCCGCGCCCTCGGGGTGCCGCGTGCGACGTTGTATCGCCATATGCAGCCCACCACCGTTCCCAAGCGGGTCCGCCCCACGCCGGAGCGGGCTCTGGACGCGGCAGAACGTCAGGTGGTGCTCGATCATCTGCACTCGGAGCGCTTCCGTGATCAGACTCCGGCGGAGGTCTATGCCACGCTGCTGGACGAGGACATCTATCTCTGCTCGGTCCGCACCATGCATCGCATCCTGGCCCAGAACGGGGAGATGAAGGAGCGCCGCAACCAGCTTCGGCATCCGCAGTACAAGAAGCCGGAGCTGTTGGCCACCGGACCCAATCAGGTCTGGAGCTGGGATATCACGAAGCTGCTCGGCCCGGCCAAATGGACTTACTTCCACCTCTACGTCATCCTGGACATCTTCAGCCGCAACGTGGTGGGCTGGATGGTGGCAGGACGCGAAACCGCCGAGCTGGCCAAGCGGCTGATCGCCGCAACCTGCGAGAGACAAGGTATAGCGGCAGGTACTCTGACCATCCATGCCGATCGCGGAACCTCGATGACCTCCAAGCCGGTGGCGCTGATGCTGGCCGATCTGGGCGTGACCAAAACCCATAGTCGCCCGCACGTATCGGACGACAATCCATATTCGGAAAGCCAGTTCAAGACTCTCAAGTACCGACCCGAGTTCCCCGATCGCTTCGGCTCCATCGAGGACGCGCGAGCCTTTTGCCAGCGCTTCTTCCCCTGGTACAACCACGACCATCATCACAGTGGAATCGCCCTTCTAACGCCGGACATGCTGCATTACGGCTTGGCATCACAGATCATCGAGCAACGACAAAACGTGCTTGACCAAGCCTATGCCCGCAACCCTGAACGCTTCGTCCGCCTCCGCCCAAAGCATCCGCCCCAGCCCACTGCGGTCTGGATCAACCCCCCCCCAACACCAACACCGGCAACAGAAGAAATTCGACACTAAACTCTCACTACACCTGTCTCAAACTCGTTGACACGTTCCGATGCGGTAAAAGCAACGGGTATCCTCGACCGTCTCACCGACCAGGCCCACATCATCGAGACCGGCTCTGAGTCGTACCGTTTCCGCAGAACACTGGGGAAGAAGCGCAAAGAGTAATCCCTGGAGGATGTTCGTCTCTGCTTCCGCTTCGCCCTACGGGCTACGCTCCAGCAGAGACGAACATCCTCTTAAACCTCAACGTCCCAGGGTGGGCCAGAACAAACCTCCGCCGATGGCAAGTCTGAATAGACTACCCCACCACGCGCTGGGACTAAACACCTAGATGTCGGAAACAAAAGACATTGATGGTTCAAACAATCAGAGGTTGTGGTGGCCTTATTTGATATGTATCATGATAGGTACCAGGAGGTGTCACATGAGAACAAAGGCAAAAGTGTTTATCACCGGCCGTAGCCAGGCTATTCGCCTGCCGGCTGCGTTCCGCTTCGACACTAAAGAGGTATACGTCGAGCGAGATCCTAGGACTGGAGACGTTATCCTTTCTCGTCGCCCTGCAAAATGGAATGACATCTTTGAGGCACTGGACAGCGCCGGCGTTCCAGACGACTTTTTGACTGACAGGGACAAGAGTTTACCTCAGGAGCGCCAGGAGCTATGACCCCTCCCGTTAAGTACATGCTTGACACAAATACGGTGAGCTACATCATTAAGGGAAATTCCCTGGCGGCCCGGCAGAAATTTGAGGCCGCCGGTGAAGAAGATGAGGTCTGCATCTCAGCAATCACAGAAGCAGAGGTCAGATACGGGCTGGCAAAGCGACCAATGAATGCTGTAGTTCGAGAACAGATAGAGCTTTTTCTCGACACGATCGATGTTCAACCTTGGGACTCCGAAGCAGCAAAAGAGTACGGCCGAATGCGTGCCAATCTAGAAGCCAGCGGGCGGCCGCTGGCCAATATGGATCTTCTGATTGCTGCGCATGCGTCTTCTATAGGAGCCGTCCTAGTGACAAACGACAAGGCCTTTGCAAACGTTGATAGCGCGGTTACCGTTAATTGGACGATTGACGTTTCGTAGTATTGTGGTCCTCAGTAGGTGTCAAGGGCGGTGCAAATGTATGGTCCGCCGCCTTATCGCAAGCGAAAAGTGAGAGTGACAGGTTGGTCTGCGCAAATGTATACGGCCTTTGCTGGAGTCAACGACTCCTGGCCATGATGGAATGCGCTGCGCTCTCTTCCTTTTTAAG
>JARLFX010000252.1 GCA_031296355.1 Acidobacteriaceae bacterium | reverse complement strand
GCGGGCGACAAATAACATTGATCCGGAGCGCGATATACAGTTCACGCTGGGGCCGGTGGATTCACTGGACCACGCTTCGCGACTGCCGAACTTCGGCAGCAAGATGGGCATTGATGCGACACGCAAGTGGAAGGCCGAAGGCTTTACGCGGCCGTGGCCGGAGATGCTGGAGATGCCCGCAGAAGTGAAGTCGCGGGTGGATGCGAAGTGGAAGAAGCTGGGAATCGAGTAAGGTAGACTTCAGTCGTTGCTCCCCGAGAGAGATTGGGCTAAGAATGTCTGGGAAAATTCGCCTGGTGGTTTTCTGCGCTTTTTGCCTGTCTGCATTTCCATACACTGTCGCGCAAAGCGCGAAGCCGGATGCGCAATCCTACGTGCGACGGAATAGCTTCGGTATTTTCGGGGAATACTCGAATGATTCGAGCCACATGCTTCTGGGGCAGGCAGAGAATCGCAAACTACTGACTGTGGGTGGGAGTTATGCGTATCGCTTTGTCTCAAGCCGGTATGCAACCGTGCAGTATCTGGCTGAGGTTCGCCCGTTCATACTTACGAGCGATCCGGTGGCAATAGATGTTGTGACAGTTGCCAGTCTTGGTCCCGGTGTTATTGCCGTCGCCAATACGCCGACACCAACACCGGTATCGAGGTGCGTTGCCGGGGTTTTTACAAGCCAGTATAACGACCCATATTCTGGGCAAACCTATTTTTATACGGATACTGTTACATGCAGTCGCCGCTGGACTTTTGCGCAGGGGCTGAGCCCGGCCGGGTTCAAGATTAACTTCAGACCGCACCATCGCATCCAGCCGGTTGTCGCAGGATTGGCCGGATATATGTTTTCTACAAAGCCTGTCCCAACCAATGGCGCAGGATCGTTTAATTTCACATTTGAGCTTGGTGGCGGAGTCGAGGCTTTTCAGTCACACGGCAGATCCATGATGCTGGAATATCGTTACCATCACTATTCAAACAAGAACAGCGCCGGAGAAAATCCGGGTGTGGACAACGGCTTGTTCAAGCTGACGTATACGTTCGGAAGGTAATGGCTAGTCCGCTGACTTGAGTGTGACCTTCGTCAGATTCTGGACCCAGCGCATGGAGTGTTTGTCTTCTGTGCTGATGAGCTTGAGTGCGCCATCGGGGGCGATGGGCTTGCCGTCGCGGGTGTCTGCGATGAGGACATCGCCGGTGTGGTATTCAGAAAAAACTTCTACCGTGGAATAGATGACGTTGTAGCCGTC
>JARLFX010000251.1 GCA_031296355.1 Acidobacteriaceae bacterium | reverse complement strand
GTGGTGGGCGTAGCCGCCGCCACGCAGACGCTGACCCTCAGCAATAGCGGCACCGCAGCACTAACGATCACTAGCATCACATTCAGCGGGACGAACGCGAGTGATTTCAGCCAGACCAATACCTGCGGCGCCAGCGTAGCTATCGGCGGGAGCTGCACCATTGTGGTGACGTTTACGCCGACAGCAGTGGGCGCGCGCGCGGCCACATTGACCGTGACGGACAATGCCAGCAATGGCACAACACAGAATGCGGCGCTGACGGGGACAGGTGTTGCAACGGCAACGCCAACGCTGACGGTGGCGCCTGCCAGCCTGACCTTTGCCAGCGGCGCAGCGCAGACGGTGACAGTGACCAATACCGGCGCGACGGCGGTGACGATCTCCGGCATCACGATCACTGGAACCAACCCGACCGTATTTGCGCAGACCAATACGTGCGGCAGCAGTGTGCCGGTAAACGGAAGCTGCACCATCTCGGTTACGTTTGCGCCGACGGGTTCCGGCAGCTTCACGGCAAATCTGAACGTGGCGGACAATGCGACGGGATCGCCGCAGACGGTGGCGTTGAGCGGTACGGCGGCGCCGGTAGCGACGTTCTCGCCCACCAGCCTGACGTTCACCCAGACCGTGCTCTCAACCACGACCGCAGCGCAGACGATTACGCTGACCAATACCGGCACAGCGTCGATGACCGGCATCGCGATCTCCCTGGGCGGCACAAGCCCGACGAAGTTTGCACAGACCAACACCTGCGGCGCAACGCTGGCGGTGAATGCGAGCTGTACCATCAGCGTGACGTTTACGCCTACGGCCAGTGGCGTGGTGACGGCAACGGTGAGCGTGGCAGACAATGCGGCAGGTTCGCCGCAGACCGTGACGCTGACCGGTAATGGCCCGGGAACCGCTGCAGTAACGACGACGCTGGTGACGCTGGGATTGAATGGCGACTACAGCAGCATCTACTCGTTTATTGACTCGGCTACCAGCACGATTGACATGACGATGTACGAAGACACGGACACGATTGCGACCACTCACTTCAAGGCCGCGGCGGATCGTGGCGTGAAGATCCGCATCATCTTCGATACGAATGGTGAGAAGTCTAATAACACCACTGCTTACAATGCGCTGAGCGGCTATACCGGTTCAGGCGGCGGCAGCATCTCCGTGGTGTGGGCCAATACGATGTTTGCGGACACGCACGAAAAATCCATCGTGGTGGATGCTGCGATCCCGGCGAAGGCGTATGCCGGCATCTTCACGGCGAATATGTCCAGCCAGTACTACTCCACTTCGCGCGACTTCCTTTTCTATGAGAACGATGCGAACGACGTAGCGGCGATCGAGACTACCTTCAATAGCGACTTTTCTAATGGTGGCGGGACCAAGACAACGTATTCGCCATCCAACTACGTTCCCGTGACTGGCGACCACCTGGTCTGGAGTTCGACGAATACTACATCGCCAGCGACACTTGGTAATGCACGCGCTGCGATTCTGGCCTTGATCAACGGCGCCACCAAGACACTACTGCTGGACGAGGAAGAGATGTCTGACAGCGGCATGGCAACGGCACTGGAAAATGCCGCAACTCGCGGTGTGAGCGTGAAGCTCTCCATGACGTCTTCCACGAGTTCCGGTACTGTCAGCATCCTGACCGCGATGAAGGCGGCAGGTGTGCAGATTGTGGAGTATCCGGCCACCGGAAACTATCTTTATATTCACGCGAAGGTTATTGTGGCGGATTACGGTACGTCGGCAGAGACGGTGTTTCTGGGTTCAGAGAATTTTTCCTCGAACTCGCTTAACAACAATCGCGAACTTGGCCTGATCTTTACGGATGCCATGTCGAGTACGGCGCAGTCGATTATCCAATCGCTGAACACGACACTGACCAGCGACTTCTCGTGCCCGTCAGGGAGCGGCTGCAAAGCTTTCTAACGGTCAAATCAGCATAGGAAACGGGGGAGCGGGCGCGGTTTGGCCTGGCTCCCCTTTTTCTGTCTCTGCTACTCAAATGACAATGCAAGCGGTTAACTGTAGCCAGGAAGAGGTTGCAGTGGGTGCATATTGCACGCGTTGAGGCTGCTATGGCAGGGTGGGCAGCATTTTTCCTGCTCAAGGGTTGGTCAGAACAGCTATCATTGCGGCAACAAAACGTGCTGTTAAATCAAGGATTCTACGTGGATTACCGAACACTGTTTTTCGCTAATATCGCGTCGGTAAGTGTGTTTGTGCTTTGCATGGTGACGCTTGCCTGGCGTAACCGGCAGGTCAAAGGTCTGGGTTGGTTCGCGGGTGCGTTGGCGATGCTGTGGCTGAAGCTGGCGCTACAGGGGCTGGAAGGCAGGGTGCCACCCATTGTAAGCGGCATGGTTGCGAATGAGCTCTACCTGATCTCCATCGCCATGCAGATGCTGGGCCTGCGCTGGTTTGTGCTGCGGACGCCGGTACGCACCAAGTGGATGCTGACGGGGATGGCTGCCATCCTGGGAACCTATAGCGCATTGTTTCTTCTGAAGATTTCGTACAGCGGTAATGTGATCAATCTTCCCTTTATTGCATTCTGCGGATGGTCTGTGTGGTTACTGTTGAAGCATGGGCGTGGACCATTTGCGGCGGTTTCTAGTGTGGCTGCAGCCGTGCTGTGCGGAGAGATGGTGGTAGCGGGCTACCGCGCGGCGCTGACAAACTTTCGCTACACCAGGCCGTGGGAGACGGTGCATGCGGAGAGTGATCCGAGGTGGCTGTATTCACTGGCCGCAATGTTCTTCTTTGCAACGTTCATGGTGATGTGCGAGATATGGTTCCTGGTGACGGAGCTGCAGAGAGAGCTCGCGGAGCAGGCGCGCACAGATTCACTTACCGGGGCGTTGAATCGCAGGGCATTGGAGGAAGCGGCTTCGCGGGAATCCGCACGCAGCATGCGGTCAGGGCATCCGCTCTGCATGATTATGCTGGATGTGGACCAGTTCAAGCTGCTGAATGACAAATTTGGACATGCAGCGGGTGATTGCGCGCTGCAGGCATTGGTGCAGAAGTCGAGATCGATGCTGCGCCAGCAAGACCTGCTGGCGCGGACCGGTGGTGAGGAGTTTACGATCCTGTTGCCGGACACTCCTGCGCGGGCAGGGGTTGAGGTTGCAGAGCGCATCCGCCAGGCGATTGAGCAGATGGAAGTGCAGTACGAAGGCGGCCACCTCCGGTTCACTGTAAGCATGGGCGTGGCGCAGCTGGAGCCGATACCGGGCAACTGGGAAGGCATGATGCGGCGCGCCGATATTGCGATGTATGAGGCGAAGGAACATGGCCGCAATAAGGTAGCCGTCCAGATACCGGATGCAGTGGGAATGACAACGCTCTAGATTTTCAGGCTACGGGCAGCAAAAACACAATTCAGAGCGGCAGCGGCTGCGCTTCGGTATGGCTATGCGGTCGTGCCGTCAGGGTGATGGCGGCAATCATGATGAGTGCGCCACCGAGCCAGGCGTCTGGGCCGAGATGTTCGCCCAATACCAGAACGCCAAGCAGGCTGCCGGTGAGGGGCTCAAGATTCAGGAAGACGCCGGCCATGGATGCTGGAATCTGCGTGAGGCCAAAGTTCCACAGCATGGTGGTAACTGCCGTGCAGAGTAAGCCGCTGGCCGCCAGCGCACCCCATGCACGCAGCGAGACATGTGTGACAGGCGGTAATCCATTGCGCAGCAGGACCCATGGCAATAGCATGGCCGTTCCTGCCAGGAGCCCCCATGCAGTGACCACGATGGCGTTATGTTTCTGCATCAGGTGCTTGTTCAGCAGTATCCAGGTGAGTGCAACGGCAAGTGAAAGCAGCACAAGCATATCGCCGGCAAGCGAAGGGCCTTCGCCAGTGGGTGCATGATGTGCGCCCATGGCAATCAGGATGGCTCCGAAGGTGGAGCCGATCAGTGCGAGCCAACCGATAAGGTCGACGCGCTCACGGGCGAAGATGGCTGCGGCGACGGCGAGCATGACGGGCAGCGCGCCGACCATCAGCGAGGCATGGGAGACGGTGGTGAGGGAAAGCCCGCGGAATTGCAGGAGGAATTGCAGCGGTACGCCGAAGAAGGAGGCCACCAGAAGCAATCCCCATTCGTGCCGGGTAAAGTGAGGGCGGTGGCGGAAACAGATGGGAGCCATCGCAATGCAGGCAAAGAGAAAACGGTAGAGCACCATATGGCCGACGGACATTTCGCGGAGAGCGAATTTGCCGAAGAAGAAGCCCATACCCCAGAGCGTGCCAGCTCCGGCGCAGGCGGCGACGCCATATAAAAGTCGACGGGGATGAGCAGACATAGCCTTCCTAACGAACGAGCCCGTGGTCAGCGTGTCTACCGCAGATGAAATACCGGGCACAAAAATGGCTCCAGTACCGGTCGCAACGTGGCCTGCACTCTGTATCAGTCACTATTTTACAGTGAGCCTTTCGCTCGCTGTGAGTTTGCGCAAGATGTCTACAGTGTTTTCTGCTGAAAGAGCCCTCGCATCCACAAATTCTGGAGTTCATCGGGGAAAAGATGCGCCATTAGCCACTGGGCCATATAGATAATCTTCATGGCG
>JARLFX010000032.1 GCA_031296355.1 Acidobacteriaceae bacterium | reverse complement strand
CTTCGACAGACTTGCGCACGCGAGCGACTGTCGCAGGCTTCACCACATCAATCCCGCTCATGACACGCGAGACCGTGGCGGTAGAAACCCTGGCACGCTCGGCTACATCGCGAATATTCAAACACTCACCTCATGCCAGAAGCTGGTGGCATCGATCGAAGATGATTTTCTTTAACCTCGACCGATTATAGCTGGAAGGATGTAAGCGATGACATCATCGCGGAAAACAGGGCTGGCGTGCGTGCTGCCGCAATAAAATCTCACTGATGCAGCAGGCTGCTGGATTGTAGAGTGCGGGCGGTGGCGCATCGTGGCAACGATTGTTATACTTATCAAGAACGTTTGTGTCTTGCTGTTGACTCTTCTCCGATTCAACTCACCGGACATCTCAAACGGCCAGATAGCTCAGTGGTAGAGCGCGGCCCTGAAAAGGCCGGCGTCGGCGGTTCGATCCCGTCTCTGGCCACCACTTTATTATCCAAAGAAATCCAAGAGCATCCAAAAATCAGCGTAATTGCTGGGTTTTTCGGTGTTTATCGTCCATTAGAGGATAATGCCATTCCTTGACATCCGGGAGTAAGTAGGGGCAACATTAGGGGCAAGTGGGTATCGCTGAAAAGGAGTTGCCCCATTATGCCGCTGAGCAATACTGCAATCCGGAACGCCAAACCTAAGCAGAAAACTGTCAAGCTGTTCGATGAGCGCGGGCTGTATCTCGAAGTCTCCCCGAACGGGGGCAAATGGTGGCGGTTGAAGTACCGGTTTGACGGCAAGGAAAAGCGGCTGTCCCTGGGCGTTTATCCCGACGTGAGCCTGAAAGATGCACGTGACCGCCGGGACGCGGCACGCAAGCTTCTGGCCGATGGTATCGACCCCAGTGTGAACCGCAAGCTGCAAAAAGCGGCCCATGCTGATCGCGCGGCCAACAGCTTCGAAGTCGTAGCGCGGGAGTGGTTTGCGAAGTACTTTGCGACCTGGGCTGAGAGTCACAGTGAACGAATTGTAAGGCTCTTCGAACGGGACATCTTTCCTTGGATCGGCGGACGGCCACTTGCCGACGTTACCGCACCCGAAGTGCTGGCGGTTTTACGCCGGATTGAAAGCCGAGGTGCACTGGATACTGCGCATCGCGCTCTGTATAACTGCGGACAGGTATTCCGCTACGCCATCGCGACAGGGCGAGCCGCACATGATCCGTCCAGTGATCTTCGCGGTGCACTTTCTCCGGTGAAGGGTGCGCACTTCGCGGCAACGACAGATCCGAAGCAAGTTGCTGAGATTCTGCGCGCGATGGATGGCTATGAAGGCTCGCTTGTGGTCCATTGTGCTCTGCGGCTTGCGCCGCTGGTATTTGTACGCCCGGGCGAACTGCGCAGAGCCGAATGGGCAGACATTGACCTTGAGGGGGCAGAGTGGCGCTATACAGTGACGAAGACAGATACCCCGCACATCGTCCCGCTCGCCAGACAGGCTCTAGCCATCCTGCGTGAATTGCACCCCCTCACGGGGCTGGGGCGCTTTGTTTTTCCGAGCGCACGGAGTAATCAGCGGCCGATGAGCGATAACGCAATTCTCGCTGCTATGCGGCGCATGGGCATCAGCAAGGATGAAATGAGCGGGCATGGCTTCCGGGCCGTGGCACGGACGATTCTTGACGAAGTGCTCGGCGTTCGCCCTGACTACATTGAACACCAGCTTGCTCATGCCGTACGTGATCCCAACGGTCGTGCTTACAACCGCACGGCGCACTTGCCTGAGCGCAAGAAGATGATGCAACTGTGGGCAGATTATCTGGACAAGCTAAAAGGCTAATGCGGAAGTGATTCCGATACGCGAAAGCGCCTAACTGCGTTCCGGGGGCACCGCGGTCTATATCCACAATGCTTTTCCCAAATTCACCTTTACCTCTGCCAAGGAAGTACATCAGCCGTGTCATATTAGTTCTCCGTCAAATATCCGGTGTGTCTTCCACAATCACGAAAGACCCTCTTTTGGGCAGCGCACGAATTGCATCTTTCTTGGCTTGCAGTTGCGCCACTGCATCTGCCACCCCATTACGCTGCTGCGTTGCGGTTGCGTTATGATTCGTATGCTCTGGCATTCCTCTGTCATTGCCGGCTTGCGCAGATGCTGTGCTGTCTTTTGATTTAGTCGCTTTATGCGTTCCGGCTTTCTTGCGTTTCGATCTGCTGCGTGAACGGTAAGCCCGTAACGTTCCGGCAGAGAGTGGTACCCCTGCCTGTTTGAAACGGTCTGCGACCTCCATCATCGCAAAACCGCGTTCCAGCAACGCATCGATTTCAGGAGATAACGCCTCAACCGTATTTCTTCGTGTGAGCTTACGTTGTGGCTGCATCTCCAGCAGACTTTTCAGCTGCGTCCTGATTGCCTCAACGGTTTCGGGCTGTATTGCATCTGCCGGATTTCTATTCATGAAGCGTTACTCCTTAACGAGATACTCTGTAGCGTTACCGTGCCAGACTGATGCCGGGATTTATGCCGAGATCGTGTTGTGTCTATGCCAGCGGCTGTGCCATGACTTTTGGCGAATCGGTGCCTGACACTGATTCACTCCGCGATCTACAGTATCGTGATATCGTCCCCGCAGAAAGTGGCATCCCCTTCCGGTCAAGTTAGTTCACAACCTCCACAAAGCCGCGTTTTAACAACTCATCAATTTCATCAAATAGCGTTTCAGATGCATTCACACCTGTTCTTCTTCGCCGTGTCATGCACAGTTTCTTTAGCCGCACGCTGATGGCTCCGAGACGTATCACGATTTCTTGTTTTCCCGTCACAGGCTAATTCTCTTCCTCTCTCCAGCAGCGTAGCGCCGGTGCTGCGGTTTCTAGATGCATCATACAAAAGTAGACATAACTAATGCAATAGACGTATAGTACAGAACATTGCGATGAGGCACAACACACAACTCATTAGGTCGGAGGGCAAGTCAGGCGCTGTCATGACAAAAACTCCCTGCGGTCGTTTTCATCCTGCCACCAGGTCCACCCAATCCGCCTTCGGCTACTCGTGTGGACCTTGCGCAACTTGCTCAGGGCTGCGCCCCGAGACCCCAGAGGAATGTCGACGATGAGCAGGCCCAAGATCGTCGAACACCGGAAACGGTATACGTTACGGTTGCTTCCTGAGGAGTTGGAAAGGATTGAGACTCTTGCCGATTACGCGGGACTCACTGTGAGCGAATATATGCGACGGTGCGCGCTTCAAAAGCGTATCCACTCCAAGATCAACCTCAAGGCGATGGGGGCGCTAGCACGCCTTGGCGGACTTCAGAAGTATTGTCTGCAACAGATCCAGGATGAGCCTGGACTCCCGGAAACCAGACATCAGCTCAATCGTGTTCTCCATGAGATCCGTGATGAAATTCAGCGGCTTCAATCATCGGAGCCGGAGACATAGATGCTGGCACCCATTTCCAATGGCAGACGGGACAAGGGAACGAACTTCCGGAAACTCAAAGACTATCTAACCAAGGAACACGAGCCCGACACAGGAAAGGAGATGTTTCGTGGGGAGATGGTTCTCTCGGACAACCTGATCTCGTTTGAAACTTTACACGGGGAAATGCTTGGTGTCGCAGCCATGAACCCGCTCTGCAAGGACCCGGTGTACCACTAAGATAGCCTGGCCTCTCGGCGAACATCCCACACAGAACCAATGAAAGGCAGCGGCACTACGAACGCTTCAAGACCTCGGCTTCGCCGAGCACCAGTACCTGATCGTCGCTCATAATGACAAGGCACACTTCCACATTCACATCATGGTCAACAAGGTCCATCCAGAGACGTATCGGGCTCACACTCCCTACCGGGATATGTTCACGCTCGACCAGGCGATGCGGGAGCTGGAGCATGAACAAGGCTGGATGAAAGCGGTGGGGCATTATCGCTGGGATAAGGAACGCGGTAAGCACCTTAATGTATTGCTCTTGTGTCATGTATTGCTCTTGTGTCGAGGGGAGAGGATTCGAGCCTCCGCCTCACTCCCGAAGCAGTTTCCGTCACTTATTGAAATTTACTGAAGTCGCGAGTCTGGAACTGCTTTAAATTAAATACGTTGCGGTCACGATTTTGAAAGCTATGGCATCGTGAGGCTTTTGAAGGCTGCGCCTACAACCTAGCAACACCTCGCGCCTACTCGACAGGCACCTATTCTGCAAACTTTAGCGGGGGCGCATCTGATGGGTAACTAACCGCGTGCGTACCACAAACTCCGTCTCGACAACAGCTACTGAGATGGACGACTGCCCCCATGACTACGACTAGTTACGTAGACTGTTTCGATGTCTGTTATGTATACTTTAATCAGCCTTGACACCTCACCTCGCTGTCTTCGCAGTCTGTTTACACTTCTCCGATACGGAGGATAAAAGGGTGGGCGATGATGCAGTCAAACCTACGGCGGAACCCTGGGCGGCTCTTTGATGTAGAAAGCGATTGCCTGTGGCTCTTGCCATAGATCTATGCGTCCTCCTGTATCGCAGGAGGATGCACTACCAGTAACCACAGTTGGCAACATGGACGTATCTTCATATCATTCCGAAGGGACAGCCCATGTTGAAGCTGAATTCATTAGGGGCTACATGTAAATGGGCATTGAAAAACGTACGCGACCTCAGCTCTCTGCCTTAAATGAGCGTCTGAATCTTCTGACCGCCCAGGTAAGAAAACATGAACCTTCTCCTCGCAAACTCCGCGCCCTTCTCAAGCAGAGAGAGGCACTTCTACGTGCAATCTATTCCGAACGACGCCGGGTCCGCGTTCCCTTGTTATCCGTTGCCGGTATTCTTGCCGAACTGCGTAAATCCAAAAATCTCTCAGCAAAACAACGTTTCTCCATCCAGGTAGCCGAAGAGCTGCTTCTAGTTTCACCGACCGAGGATATCCTCTACGCCATGCGTCAGATCCATACTTAACCGATCCGGCGATCCTGCTGATCGTACCTGCTTGTGTCAGCACCCAAGAGAAGGAAAAGGGCTACCCCGTGGCCCTTTTCCTTTTTTGCGTGAGAGTAGACTCCTAATTTTTCTCGATGAGGGAGCCCTCCAACGCTGCTGCTGGCGCCCGTTACTCCACTACCTGCCCCAGCGGGACACCCGGCAGTGTTTCCCGCAACGCCCTTCCCCGAGAAAGTCTCAAACCGCGGGGGGAGTGAGGAAAGGATACGGTCGAAATTTGACATTCCTACGCTAGCGTAGGATAATAGGAAATGGAAAGGGGACGTTGCTTCCGTGGCAGCTAAAGAATCAATTGCGTTGACTCATAAGGCCTCCTCCGCATTGCGGTGCAGCAACGCTAACGAGCTGTCTGCCGCAGCCTTGCAGTCCGGCTTCCAAACCAGCCTTCAATACGGCCACTGCTCCCCCACCAGAAGACCCATAAACTGCACAAATGAAAGCGTTTATCTTGCCATCGCCTATAGGGTTTGCTCGGAAATAGACATCAATGATGTAAACTACTTCTATTCAAGCAATTCCCCGCTCAGGGAAAAGTTCTCCCAAATTGTAAACATTTTATTTGCATTGATTGCTGAAACATTTATATGATGTCTACCGTGTCTACGCGGTAGACGAGATTTCTCTCCCATCACTTCAGAGGATACCAACCGTGAGTACTACGAAAAAAAAGCCCCTTGTAGGCAAATCGAAAGTCAAGACAGTCAAAGCCAAAGCAACATCCAATCGAGTTCTTTTACGGGCCACCTTGGACTCAGCCGGTTCCATGCGGCTTCTAAAAGCTTTGGGCCATAAACTGCAGTTGAAACGCAGCCCAACCATAGCTCAGCTACTGTCCACCATAAAAGGCAATAAGAAGTTGCTGGCTGAGTTTTCCGCGTTCTATCGCGACCGCTGGCCAAAGCTGGCACCGCGCAAGATCGATACAGGACAACTTCTGAGTCTTCCGCAAGAAGCGGACGACACACTGAAAAGCCTCTCGTGGGAGATATTTGCCGAGGGCAACAAGAGCGAGACACTCCGCGTACTCATCCATTTCTTCGCCGCCCAGCACAAGCTGCCGCTCACAGTCGATGAATAAGCAGCCTTTCCTGCTTATTCATATTGAACCGCAGGGCGAGAAGTCACGTAACCGCTAATAGTATTCTCAAAAAAATATAGCAAAACCAAGCCCGCCGGAGTGGCGGAAACTCGCCATCTAGAGGCCACTTCCGCCACTGGTCGATCTTGCCGTAGATCTTCTGGTTCAGATAGTTCACTGTAATGCCATTCTCACGACACGCTATCGGTGCCGTCTACCCGTTCGCCAGCACCACTTCAATCGGGCAGAGCAATGGGTGGCGGGAGATAGCGGCATCATCGTCAGCTACAGGCAGGGAGGAGCCTTCAGTACGATTTGAGGCTATTGGAATGATTGTTCAACACGGGAGGATCGTGAGCTGAACTTGCGGTTCCGTCCGCAGTAGCCTATCGACATCGGCGTGGCTGGAAACGGCCAGGTCGATGTCGAGACGACATACCTCTGTCTCTTCGACAAAGAGAACTTCGTCAGGCGTTCTCTGCCACTGCCAGCGTCAAGGCAGTGGGAGGGCCAGGCTGAATGATATGCCCAACAAATGTGAACGGCCGAAGGCGCACAAACTATCAACTGACTGGCAATGCTAGTACGGAGTTTGCTGCGAATGACTAGCTAATTCTCTTTTAGTACAGATCTTCCGGCAAAACTGTCGATGAAGTAGAAGCAATTTCCTTTTCTGGTTTTACGCGAGTCCATTTTGCGCAATCACCATACGGTAGAAATCTGCCGAAAGCTTTGGTGTTCGCTTCTGCGTTTCGAAGTCGACATAATGGATACCAAATCGCTTAGAATAGCCGTCGGTCCACTCATAGTTGTCGAGAAGGCTCCAGAGGAAGTAGCCTTTCACCGGAACATTTTCGCTGACACAGCGCTGCAACTGCGTCAGGTATTGGCGCAGGAACATTACGCGGTCAGTATCGAGGACCTTGCCTTCATGAAGCGTATCGTTGCAGGAACAGCCATTTTCAGTAATGAGAATTTCTTTGACGTTCCATACCTTTGCCATCAAGCGAGGGGTCCAGTAGAGCGCTTCAGGCGCGACATAGAGCCATGGTGAGTTCATACGAGGGTATGAAGCAGGTCGCGGGACTTCCAGATAGCCGGCTTCATTGTCTGCAGCCATCACGGAAGTGGTAGTGTAGACATTCGCGCCAAAGAAGTCGATTGGGCTGGAGATCGTCTTTAGCTCCTCCGCTGTAAATCTGGGGGCATCTGCACCCAGGGCTGCGAGATAGGCGTCAGAGTACCGACCTTCGAGAATCACGGCTGCATAGGGAGCATTCATTGCACGCATCGCTTTTTCCGCTGCCACAATATGCTCGTGGGTTTCGATTGCGGGCATCGCTCCCTTCAGATCATGCGCCAAGCCAATCCGAACAGGATGCTTTGCTGCCGCCCGAATCGACTGCACCGCTAGCCCATGAGCCAAGACGGCATAGTGCCGCGTCTGCATTAGCTCAGCACGTCCTAACTTCATATTGGGCGCCTTATTCGACGTCGGGCCATATCCTGAGTCAATGTAAGAGCCTATTTCGTTCACAGTCATCCAGTTGTGAATACGATCTGATAGTCTGGCAGCTACAAATCCGGAGTAATCCGCAAAGGCATTCGCTGTGGTCCGATTTGTCCAGCCACCTTTATCCTGCAACGCCTGCGGCAAGTCCCAGTGGAACAGAGTGCAGTAGGGTTCAATTCCCGCAGTCTGAAGTTCGTCTAGCAGACGTTCATAAAAATCCAAGCCTTTAGGGTTGGGAGCACCAGTACCGACAGGAAAGACTCGTGGCCACGCGATGGAGAAACGATAGGCCTTGATGCCTATCCTCTTCATTAGAGCCACATCCTCTTTGTAGCGGTGGTAGTGGTCATCAGCCACATCGCCAGTATCATTGTTCGCCACGCGGCCGGGGAGATGCGAGAACGTATCCCAAATGGAGAGTCCACGACCATCTTCATGAACTGCACCTTCCACCTGATAGGCAGCCGTAGCCGATCCCCAGATAAAATCTCGCGGAAAGCTACGGCCCGCAGAAGCGACGGATTTGGTGGACGCGGCAAGACTGGATGGAGTGGCTGTAGCAGCAACAGCAAGCGCACCAGATGTCCTAAGAAAATTCCTACGATTCATAGCGTTTATGCCATCTCCTCATGCATCAATTTCTGCTGTAGTACTTCTGCAAACTGGCATTTTCTATTTGCTGGCCAATCTCGTCTCTTTGCCCCCGACTCAATAGTTATGGCCCGAATATAGAAACTATCTCGACCTCCAATTAAGTCTATTTTTTGCTCGAGAGTGAGCTTGCTCAACAGCCCCTCAACCCGCCGTTCCACATCCTTATCATCCACGACTTGCGCATAGCACAGCAAGCCAGGGCACATTATTACAGCGGCAACAAAGATAACTATGGTCCTCTTCAACTGGAGATCCTTTCGAAGTACGCCTGAAATTACTTGGCTTTTCTTATGCACTTAACACTGTGCATATACCTATTTCAATGCATGGAAGCCAAGCATGACCACTCCGAGTAATCCATGCCTTAAATAGTGAGACCATCCGCGATATACCGATCATTGCCTCTTACTCGTTTGCTCGATAGGCTCTACCGTAATTTGAAGCGCCTTCTCCATCGGAGTAGTGTCTATTGAAAGAAGCGCTACACCTTCTCTGTACTGAGGCTGTATACGAGTTCCTTGAAGACGAAACACAAGCTGATCTGTTTTCTGAGCGGATAGCTTACACATAAGATAGTCGAGCGAAATGCTCAACCGACCGGGCTTCGCCGTCCTTGAACTCACACTAATGCGAATCCGAGCATCATTTATGCTGACCCGAATGGACCCGTCAGGTTGGAACAACGAAGCATCAAATCCGTCGTCGGATCGGAGGTTCAGTCCATCCAGCGTCTGCGTGGCCGTCCAAACCCGATGACGAAAAGGAATCGCAATGGCCGAAGGGCCAAGGTCGTCCACTAGATTGTTCGATACCTTAATCGATCCATCTCTCCCCATCTCCAGACCAAAGATACCTCGCAATACAGCTTCTACGCCCGCAACACCGACAATGATGTTGCTGCGTCCACCAGTTACGCGGCCTCCGAATTGAGCAGCCTGAGGATAGCGAAAGGTATAGCTGTCGTTGGCAATTCCTTGCGGGTAGACTGCCATATGGTCTGGCCACCAGAGAATTTTCTTAAGTGACATCCATCCTTCGGCGGGAAAACCGGCTGCGAAAAGGTCGGCGCTTAGTTCGGGACCGGTACCCGAATAACTGATTGCACCACCCCAGTCATGGTCGTTATAGTCAAACAGCCGATCTTTGATAGACATCGACCGGATGCCCCATGGGGCTACAAACTCATTATCATTTAAGTGTTCCACCAGCCTCCTGGCTCGATCTTCAGGAATCAACCCGGGAAATCTCAAGAGCTCCAGAACTTGCACTGTGTAGACTGGGACTACTGAACCGTCTCGCTGTCTCGTCCCATACCACCCTTCTTTATCAAGCCACAGGACGTTATTCAGTGCTTTGGTTACTCGTGCCGCCATGTCTTGAAAATGTGATATTTTTTCGTGGTAGCGTTGAGGATCAACGCTTTCCATTAGATCCGCAACAGTCCGGTAAACATAGGCACGTTGTCCATTCGGACTAGGAACTTCGTTTACATATCCTGGACCGCTTCCTGTCTTATGCAACTCAAGTAAATTGGAATCATCTCCGTAGTCGAGAAGATCATTACCGTCTAGATCCTTATCCTTTTCTCCCTGCTCAGCCAAAGTAATCAGCCAGTCCAGCACCGTCTTGCCAGATATAGTCTCCGCTAAAAGGCTAGTATCTCCAGTCGTTGCCAGATACTGATCTACCGAGCTTGTATAGGCATAGGAGTTGTATGCATAGAACGGCCCCATCCCCTTACCTTTGACAGGATCAATAGCATAGTGCTGTGTCATGGGCGCTGCTGGCAGAGCTTTCAATATCTTTCGCAGCGACTGTGGATCCAGAAATGTAAATGCCTGCGCTGCATACTGCACATCCCAGACATATAAATTCATACCTCCAGAATCTCGTCCGCTCACCGGATACCACGGATCAAATAGAGCTGCCTTACCTAGCCTCCAACGGTCATAAAATAATTGGGCGGCAGCGTGGTAGTAAAAACGTGAAAGCTCAGACGATGAAGATGACAGGGCCGGCAGTTTTCTGAACCATTCATCCAGATCTTTCTGCATAAACTCTCTAGCGTTGCTAACCTCAGCTGCCGGATCACGAAGAATACGCATGGCATCAGATTTAGCCTGTTTGGGATTGGGAGATGTAGTGATCACTATATAGACAGTCGTACTGACGTTGGCCGGTATGTTTAGCCGCCAGCGAGTAGCGCTGGCCGTACAGTGCTCCAATCGCCCCTCGGTTCTGTTTAGACCGCTCGCAACTTCAGGAACCAGCGTGCTGAGAGAATCTGAAGTCAAAACCGACAAGCCGCGTGATGCCACTGCAACAGATCCACTGCTATTTGACTGCACCAGCACACCGTCTTGAACAGAGCATTCAGTTGCGAACTGAGTGTTTGATATCGTGCGGCCATATCCCCAGACTTCAGGACGAGCGATGCTTGGCTGTTGAACGCTGAATAAGTCAACCTGACGAGCAATGGACGACTCATTCATCAGATCAATTACCTCCACAAATCCTTGCGAATTGTGCAGTGCGATTTGCCGGACCGTAAGCGATAAGAGTTTACCCTTCATCGAAACCGTCCACTGACCGGGCATCCATGTTGCGGCTGGCGAGCTCATCATTTGAAAGTCGCTGCTCGCATGATCGCCAAGATACGACTGTCCGGTTAAAACATCGCGCATTCCGATTCGCTGGTGAAATGCTACAGTGAGTGGTGGGGCGGTGATCTCGTCAATCCCGTTGCCCAAAATCGACGCTGAAACAGTATCACTGAAAACTACATTTTGGGGTCCCTCTGTCTGGGGGATAATCTCCGACGCTGCAATTTTGAAGTCGGACAACTTTGGGTGATAGGGTTGCGGCATTAAAGGATGTATCGATACGGGCTGCTGGCCAACACACACCCCAGTCCACGTGAAAGCGCATGCGAGCATTGCCCACCCGTAAAGCCGAACTAAGTACAATGGATTTCTCCTCATGCAAACTCACGATGGGACGCAACGAGACTGCTTTTGTGAATTAGTGGTGGTTGAGGCTGAAGCGAGATTTATGCCGTGACGCTCGTTTGTACATGCTTCAATCTTGATTGCACCGGAATTTCAATGCACCACTTCTGCGGATGGCAACGAGAGACCAAGAGCTCGCACTGTGATGTCGACATCAAAGTCGGCAGGAATACTTCCGGGAAATTTCAGCATGCTGAAAGCCGGTAGGGATTCCTTGGGCTCGTAATTGAAAAATGCCCACGCAAATCCATCGTGCTCAGCGGCAGTCCGAATATCCCTAAGATAGTTCACAGTCGTCTCTTCCGAAGCGCCGGGACGAAAGATCCCAAATTCTCCGAGCAGGATGCGAGATGCTGGAATTTTGTGTGACTTGGCCCAGTCTCTAACACGGTCAAAATCAGCATCGATTTGCACTTTACCCTGACGCGTCTCAAAATATTGACGAATCTGAGGCTCGGCCTCACTCCAGATAGCATTTGCCTGATTGTGGTCGGAAATAATACTGAAGATGTTGGTCTGGATGCGCAGCAGTGTGTCTTTTTCGCCCTGCGCTGCTGGAGGATACTGTATATCCGAAAGAAACTTACGATATTCCTTAGTAGTCCACGTTGCCCCTTGATGCGTGATTACCATGGGATCATAATAGTGAAACGAATAGAACACATGTTGATCATCTATCTTCTCCGGATCAAGCCGCATCAACCCATCAATTCCACCACCTCTATCTCCGGTCACAATGAGTGGAAGATTAGGTGCAACGCGGCGAATAGCCTTCACATAATCCTTCTGCGTCTCTTCCCACAAGTCTCCATCGCTCTGTTTCCATCCAGTAGGCGGTTCGTTCATCAACTCGAGTAAAACATGGCCCCTACTTTCCTTTATGAGCGCAGAGGCAACTTCTATCAAAACGCTGCGATACAGTTTCCAGTCATCCCCTGATGTCAAAATAGTTGCTGCATGCCAATGCGGGACTGCTTCGCGAGGATGAAAGTCGATGATTGTCGTTAGTCCCGCTTCATTCGCCAATCCATACGCCTCAAGGATCTGATTGATCAGCCGACCCCTCTGCGATGCATCCACTGTCAAAAAAGGATTCGGCTCAACAGGTATACGAACAAAGTCAAAACCCATTGTCTTTAGCTGAACCAGCTTTTCGTGTGTATATTCCCCCGCATAGGGGAAGCTGTGGTCGAGAAGGTATACCTGATCCTTGCCATCTACAGACCGTGCTCTATAAAGCCAAGGGAAAACATTAACTCCCTTATGCAAGGACACAGAATTCTGCGCATGCGCCAATGGCTGTACAAGCAGCCACATAAAGCACATCAGCATCCCGTAAATCATATGTCGCATTGTTCGATACATCACAACAACCTCCGGCCAATCTAATTTTCACGTGATAGTCGAGTGCATTGACGCGGTTGCTCATTAACTTGCAGCAGGCTGCGTTGGGTCAAGGCCACGGCTTGCATGGAATGAGCATTCTTCATGTGCTGCTTATCGAATTTCATATGCTCCTATAGTCGGAGGAGATTTCCTCTGTTGGCCAAATGCATCAACCGTCAAACCGTCGCCCAGGTTTATACCTGCCTGGTGTGCAGGCGACTTCATCGAGAGGGAGAAATAAGTACTTGTAAGTTGACCAGCATCCGTGGAGCCAACTTTGAGAATCTTGGGATCTTGGATGAGGCTATGAGTCCCGAGTGCCTCGGAAGGAGGTGCCGTTGACCACAGGTTATTCGCAAACATTAGCCCTGCTGTCGTGGGCACATACGCTACCGCATCGTCCTTTGCAATAATATTATTGACGATTTTGCTTTCCCGATTGATCGGTCCGGTTTTGAGCGCGCCATTCACAATCGTATTGTTGGCAATTAAGGCCTTGACCAACCCACTTTGAGGAACAAGTGTCCATGCGAATGCATAGAGATCGCCATTAAGGCACATATTATTAACAACAATATTATGTTCTGACCTGGGCTTATCAGATCGTTCATCGGCCAGGGTAATGCACGCTCTTCTGATACCAACAGCATTATTAGCCGTTGTATAGATAAGGTTCCTTTGGAACACAACATCGGAGGCGTCAGAGATATAAGTGTTTGTTGCCCAATTATCGTAGACAATATTGTCTTCCATTACTGTCCCACGCGCTTCGTATGTGGAAAGCCCTTCTCCCCAATTGTTATAGACAACGTTCTTGCGAAGAATTGCATGATACGTGATCCCATCGACGGGACTTCGTGCTGCGCTCACCCCAGTAGCCCAACCGCCATTCGGATAAGGAGTGGGTGGGCAACCTTTGGCCCGGCAATTACGATAGGCGTTCTGCCACACAGTGCTATATTCCACGATGGTATAGTCGCCACGTGCAAGGATACCGGCAGCGTAGTGATGATGCACATTCATGTGGCTGACGATATCGTGCTCACCGTCAAGCACTACGCCGGCGCTGTTAAAGGTGTTTGAGTTGCGAACCTCAAATCCCTGCATCTGGACATAGCTTCCCTTAAGAAGAATGAGGGGTTGTCCCTGTCGCAACGGCAATCGACCTTGTCCATCAATAATAGGTAACTCATTTGCATACGCTGAAATCAAAATTGGGGCGGAAGCTGTACCAGAGCTTGAAACAACTAAAGCCTCAGTATAAACGCCTGCTCTGACATAGAGCGTGTCACCCGGCGTCAGCATGCTGATACCCTTGTCAATTGTCTTGAAGGGAGCGGTAAGAGTTCCGGGATTAGAATCACTTCCGTTAGTAGCAACATATCGCACACGTGTTTCCACTTTCGTGGCAGCAAAGCACGTACCGATCGAAAGTATTACGAAGGCGAGTGCACCAATGGGGATAGTGAATCGAGTGACAATGCGGCCCATAGAACCATACTCCTGCTGGATGAATTTACTTGTAACTATGCAGATCAAAACGGTTACGGAGCAGACTGAACAGTTAGTGTCACGCTCAGCGTCTGTACGACATTATTCGTGCTGCTTACCGCATTCACTGTAAAGTTTGTGGTGCCGATAAATCCCGGTGGAGCCACTGTGTAGTGATCGCCGCCGCAGCCATTGAGTATTCCCGTCAGCATAAGCGCCAACACGCACAATAGCAGTAGACGCAGTCGAACCGCTATTGTGCGCCCTTTCAGTCCGACCATGAATGCAAAGATTATGCCGGGAAACAGGTACGCCATGGCAATCTGCAATTCGCTGGCATGAATAACCTCATGACGCCGATTCAGCGAACTGACAGCCTCTTGCGCTGCAACAGAAAACTGGAGGGTTTGAGGACTGCTGCTACCGTTGAACGTGAGCGTGTTAGCAGGATTATTGCCACTGACTGCTGTTGTATTGAAGACGCAGGCAGTATAGAGAGGCAATCCCGAACAGCTCAATACGACGGTCCCAGGTAGATTGCCAAGTGGGGTTACAGTCAGAGTTGTACCGGCATTCGATCCCTGGATAACGGTCAGTGAGGTCGCGCCTGCGGAAAGAGTGAAGCTCGGTTGCAGAATCACTAGGCTCATTGCGTTTGTGCCTGAAAAATAATTTGCATCGCCTGAGTACGTTACAGCGATTGGGTAGGTTCCCACGGCAAGGGTCGAAGGGACGGTCAGCGCTGCCTGACCATTAGTAATCGATGCTGCGGTAGGGGAGCCGCTGCCGATGGTGTAAGACAGATTCCCGGTGGGCAACGATATCCCTGAACCCGTGAATTGACCGGCGACGGTTACAGTCGCCGAAGTTTGTCCATAGTAGACATTAATAGTATTTGGACCAATCGTCACAGAAGACATAGTGACCGCAACTATATTGGATGTAGAGTTGCTAGAGGCGAAATTGATGTCACCTGAATAAACCGCCTGGTACGTGTGTGTACCGACGACGGGTGCAACGACAGTATACGTTGCACTTCCGTTCGAGAGGGCAACGGTTGCAGCAACTGCTGTACCGTCATAAAAGAGAATACTCCCGGTTAACACCTGTCCGCTTTGAGTTATCGGAGAGATGGTGGCTGCTAATGTAATCGCTTGGCCATAAATTTGAGTGCTTCCGCTTGGAGTAACGGTAAGAGTAGTTGTGGTCACATATTGGTTTTGGACATTGGTCAGATTGAACTTTGCCGGATTTGCCGAGCTGACGAAGCTCGCGGTTACAGCATATACACCGAGCGTGTTGTTAGATGTAAAGGTGGGAGCTGTTGCCGTTCCTGCCGAGTCCGTAGTAACAGTCACCGAACTAGCTCCGCCAATGAACGTTCCAGCGGCCCCGCTCGTGGGAGCTGTAAAGATAACGCTCTGCCCACTGAGTGGTTTTAAGTTTGCATCAGTCAGTTGTGCCTGGAGCGCGATTTTCAGAGGAGCATTGATCGCTACCGCCTGATTGTTGCCAGTAATGGCTGTCAGAATCGCCGCTGTCGAGGCAATTCCGGTTCCAGTCAATTGGATTGTCTGTTGTGCTCCACTCACGTTGAGAGCGTTATCTGTCAGAACTACAGTGCCGGTGTAACTTGTAATGGATAGAGGTTCGAATGTGAGCGCGATACTGCAACTTGCTCCTGTTACCAGCGTTGTCACAGAGCTGCAATCGACAGTTCCGGAAGGAATCTGAAGGAAGTTTCCAGTAACATTTAGACCACTTAATGAAAGCTGCTGGTTTCCAGTATTCGCGACAAGAATCGTTTGCGTGGGGCTATTCGCGAAGATACCCTGATTGCCGAAGTTGAGTATTCCCTGGTTGACGCTATTCTTACGCAAAACATTCGCGCCCTTATCACTAATATAGATATTGGCGCTTGAATCCAGGGCGACGCCGGTAGGCGTTGTCAGCGCAGCCGAAGTTGACGGACCGCTATCTCCCGAATATCCTGCCGAACCGGTTCCAGCTACAGTTGAGATATTGCCTGTTGCGGAGCCTATGCGACGCACAACTGCATTTCCAGCGTCGGCGATGTATAGATTTCCAGCCGCATCCGCAACAACGGAAGACGGTGCCCTCAGTGTTGCGGCTGTGGCCAGCCCTCCGTCTCCGGTATAACCGGCTGCACCCGTGCCTGCCGCAGTTGTGATAATGCCCGTTGTCAAATTGACTTTACGGATCGTATTGTTACCCGTGTCAGCAATCAGCAACTGACCCGCTTCTTGATATGACTTCAGGGTGTTCACCTGAACCGCAGGTGGCGGAAGATAGAAGACTCCGGCTGGCCCGTTGAGCGCAGCGCTTGTGGCTGCCGCGCCATCGCCAGTGCTTCCCACCGTTCCGTTTCCGGCAACGGTCGAAATAATACCCGTCGCTACGTTGACCGCACGGACTACGTTGTTGCCTGTATCTGCAATGTAGAGATTGCCAATCACGTCAAACGCGACGCCCGCTGGCGAAGTAAGCTTGGCGCTGGTCGCAGTTGCTCCATCGCCACTGTACCCGGAGCTACCGACTGTCCCAGCAATAGAGGTAACTACCCCCGTAGACCACGTAACTTTGCGAATTGCGTGGTTGCCAGTATCGGCAATATACAAGTTTCCCGCAGCATCAACTGCTAAACCTTGAGGTCCATTCAATCCCGCCGCAGTTGCCACATAGGTGCTGATATTGCCAGTACTTGCACTGATTAGACGAATGACATTATTGCCGGTATCGGCAACATAGATATTTCCAGCCGCATCTACCACTGAAGTAACGGCTCTATTCAGTGTTGCGCTCGTAGCAGCACCGCCATCACCGGAAAAAGCAGCCGTTCCATTTCCCGCCACGGTGGAGATCGTTCCTGGGGTGAACGCGATCGCCGGCGCCAGGCCGTAGCCCACCAGCCCCAGCGAAACCGGATTGCTTCTGTAGTCCGTCAGATTCAACACCCCGGTACGCAGGCCCGGATACTTTGGCGTGAACGCAGCTGTTTCTTGACAGACCTGCGCGGAGTGTAATGCAACACAGGCACCGCTATTTTCCGCAGTGAGCGCTGCGTACGTCATGGGAGTAAATTCCGTAAATCCCGACGCCATCGCAAAGCCAGTGATGTAATCGCTAACACCCGGAGCCTGATCCTGCGTGCCAAATGTAGCCGTTGCACTGGTGGAACCCACTGCCGTTGTATTCAGTGGCGGAACCACAGTGACTCGCCGGATCCGAGCATTATAGGTGTCACCGATAATTACATTGCCAAAAGAATCAATCGCCACGCCGTTACAACTGTTCAGCTTGGCAGCAGTTGGCAGACCGCCGTCTCCCAGCGTAGTGCCGGCTCCTGCTCCACCGGCAAACGCTATGATGTTGCCGAACGTGGGCGAAGCGCCGGTGGTGGTCGCCAGGATCTCGCGGACTTCGGAGTAGCCGCTGTCGATAACGTACAGGTTTCCCTTTGGATCAACTGCAAGGTTGTAAGGGTTATCCATCAGAGCCGACGTTGCCAGACCGCCGTCGCCGTTGGTGCTGACCACCGTTCCCTTGGTTCCCGTTCCCGCGATCGTGCTGATGTTCCCGGTGCTGACCTGGATCATGCGAATCACGTAAGCGCCGTTGTCCGCCAGATAGATGTTTCCCGCTGCGTCGCAGATAAGGCCTATCGGTGCGTTGAGCGTCGCCGAGGTCGCCGGGCCATTATCGCCGCTGGATCCAGAGGCGCCAGTTCCAGCCACGGTTGAGATGATCCCCGTACTGAGGACCACCTTGCGAATCTTGTGGTCAGTTGTATCCGCAATATACAGATTACCCAAACCATCCAGCGCCACAGCAGTTGGATAGCTGAGATTTGCTGCCGTAGCCTGCCCACCATCACCGCAGGTATTTGAGGATGGCGAGGAGCAACTGCTGCCCTTACCTGCAATGGTCGAGATAAATCCCGTCGTTGCGCTGACCATGCGAATCCGATTGTCGTTGTAGTCAACAATATAGATGTTTCCGCTGCTGTCCACCGCGATTCCTCGTGGCGCATTCAACTGCGCGCTGGTCGCCGGCCCACCATCACCACAGCTGACCGTTCCACCTGAACAGGGCGTATCATTATTGCCTCCTCCCGCCACTGTCGTGATAATCCCAGTCCGCCCATCGACCCGGCGTATGACATTATTTGTGGTGTCTGTCGCGTAGATGTTTCCCTGCGCGTCCACAGCCACCTGCCGCATCCCGGTTGAGACCTCACCCAGCGGGCCGGGGCCGCCATCACCCCACGTTGTCTGATTACTCCACGTGCCCGTCGTCCCGTTACCCGCTACGGTATTGATCGTCGGCACAAACTGTACACTCTGTGCCTGCGCCATCAGACCGGCGGCTAGACACGCAACAGCCATGCCCCCACGTAACATCAACCACGTACGCAACCTAGAGTGATTCATCATGCGATACTCCTCTTTCATAACCCGACCTTGTGCCACGCCGCCTGATTTTCTTCCATTGCAAGGGACATAGTCCCGGCTCCACCGATCAATAGAACAGATGCAGGGACAGCTGCAATGTGCGTTCCCCATACGAGGAGTAGATCGTTCCCATAGTCGAACCAATTTGCAAATTGTTGCTATTGAAGTTGCCTATATTAGGTGTATTGAAGACACCGAACGCATCACAGCGGAAGTCCAGATGAGTTCCACTCCGCATCTTTGGCAATACGAAACTTTTCGAAATCGCCATGCTATTGTTGATGGCTGCAGGTCCAACAATTAAGTTGCGGCTAGCATTTCCATAAGCTCCAACAGGCGGAGCAGTGAATGCCGTTCGATTGAAGTATTCAGCCATTTTGTCTTTCCTGTGACGGTTCGATGGAAGACGCCAATTACCCGTTACAACCGGCGGTTGATTCGGTGTCGTACTATAGGCTTGGTCATATCCGACAACAACATTTACAGGCGAGCCAGTTCGTGCACTATATATGCCGGAGTAGGTCCACCCGCCCAGCACTTCCCGCAGGTAGTAATTTCGTCTGCTCAAAGCCGGGAGATGCAGAACATAGGAAAAGGACATATTGTGAGCAGCATTGAAATCCGACGGCCCATAGTTCTTCCTCAGCTCAAACGGGAATGGAAGATAACCTCCTTCTGAGTTGTATGAGGAACCGACATCCAGGGATCGAGACCACGTATAGTTACCATTCACCGTCAGGTTCTTGGCTCTTCTCGTCACTCCCAGCTGTAGAGCGTGGTAATTTGACCATCCCAACGTCGAAAAATCTTCAAGATCGCCGAAACCCGGAATTCTACGTCTTGAATCCTGGTTCGCATTTGTAGCTCCCGGAGCATACAGTGCAGGATTGAACGTGTAAGGCAGCACTAATTTATGCCCAAGCTTCGCTACGTAGTTACCGGCAACGATGACCCGCTTCGGCAACTCAATCTGCACGCCCAAATTCATCTGGTGCACATAGGGAGACCGCATATTCCTATCGTCAAAGGAGCCATTGGGAAGGCCCACAAATTGCGGATTCGTCAGATTCACTGAAGTTGGAAGAGCCGGCTGCCCCTTCAGCGGATCAGACAGGCTATAGGGGCTTGGGATGTTGAAGGTATACACGAATGGCTGGTTCAAGAAAATCACGTCAGCATTGATTGCGTCGAAGGCTATGCCGTACCCACCGCGAACGGAGAGCTTACCGCTCTTCAAGGGTGACCACGCAAAGCCGAACCGCGGCGCAAAGTTGTTTGCATCAGTTGATACCATCCCTCGCGGAATACCTTGATCGCCAAAATAGACCATGCCTGCGGGCGCACCCGGAAACACTGTTGACTGCTGCCCCGCTATAAATGTGCTTGTATGATTTTTCTGCTCACGCCACGGAAATGGCAGTTCGTACCGAATGCCAAGATTCAGGGTAAGGTTCGGACGAATGCGCCACTGATCCTGGACGTAGCCAAAGATCTCATTCTGAATCGCACTTAACTCGATTTCTGGAGTAGTGACCGTTAGCTGAATGGGGAGTCCCAGCAGAAAATCCGCAAGTGAATTCCCTGAGCCGGGTGTGAGCGTCACCGGACTACTCGTTCTTTGACCCGAAAAATTGAACACTCCCTGGCTCTGATTCCAGCTTCTCTCCAGAAACGCGAGGTGAAGATACGTCACGCCTGTCTTTATTTCATGGGCCCCGTGTTCCCATGTGAGTGAGTCATTCAGCTCTGCGTTTTGATTAATGAACTTGTTATAGACGTTGTTGGCAGAGGACAGGGTAAATTCAGACGAAATAATGATTTCCGGTAGAGTGGGTGGGCCTAGAGCAGGAAAGTTAGACCCAAAAGTCGACAAGGAACGTGGATCTTCGGGCAAGATATACGCAGTAAATCGCTTGTAACCAGCATGAGATACGTTGATGAGATGTGGTGACAGAATCATCGTATCCGTCGCGGACGAAAGCATGCTATTTGCCTGCGTGTATTGCGGGTCGTAGGCAAAGACATTTCCGGTACCGGCAATTGCGTCAGAATCCAAGACATAGTAGCGAAAGTCGACTGTATGTTTCCCTGCGTTGTAGTCGGCGCGAATAAGTCCCAGATCATTATTCTGTGGAATTTTCAAGACGATGGAATTCAATGCTCCCGACGAAGTACTCAACCCAAAAGCATTGATGATGGCAACAGCCGTCGGATCAAATAGAGTATGGGGAATCGTATTGCTTTTGAACGTGCAACCCTTTGAATTCGCGCACGGATCGATGGGGTCATAGATGGGCGTTCCGGAGTAAAACATGGCATCGGTATTGGCATTGATGAATTGAGCCGGACTTCCCTGTGATGGGGTCCCACTTGTATATGCAGGCGCACCACTTGTAGCTGAGCTTACATAGCGGTATCCCTGATAGCTTGCCATGAAGAAGAGTTTGTTCTTCCATATGGGTCCGCCAACCGTTCCGCCAAACTGGTTCTGAATCAGCGGCAGTATCTTTTGTTGTGAATAATTTGAAGCGTTGAATGCAGTATTTTTGGCGGTTTCCCATAGCGACCCGTGATAGCGGTTGCTACCGCTTTTCGTGACAACCTGAAATATCGATCCTGCATTGCGACCGTACTCCGCACTGTAATTGTTCGTTAGTACCTGGACTTCCTGGAGAGCATCTCTTGGGGGGTAGTTGAGGCCCGTGTTGCGATAGAGGTTGTTGTATAGCACTCCATCGAAAAGAAATAGATTCTGACCTAGACGAGAACCGGATGCACTGAAGGTCGGCCCGCTATGGTCTCCCGTGAACGACGGCGGAGCAGTAACAGAAGTGACTCCAGGCAGGAGTGCAGCCAAGCTGACGACGTTATCTCCATCAATCGGGAGTTCATGCAAGCTGGTGCTGTCAATCAAAGTACCGATGGTAGCGCTGCGGGTATCCACTCCCTCTTCTGCCTCAGCGTTGACGGTTACAGTTGCAGTTACGTCGCCTGGTGTCATTTGTATATCGTGATGAGTTGATTGGGCTGCATCCACTGCGATATCATCGTGCGCTTCAGTCTTGAAGGTCTTTGCGACAATCGTTATCCGATACGCGCCAACCGGCAACTGCGAAAACAGATATTCACCTTGTCCATTGCTGGTAGCGGTACGGATGAGCCCGCGGGTTGTGAGAGTTGCGGTGATTTTCGCATTGGCGATCGCTGCTCCAGTCTGGTCATGAACGATTCCATACAGACTGCCCGTGATGTCCTGCGCGTGGGCACATAGCGCTGTTGCAAGACTGAGGCAAACCGCGATGCCTACATGTAGCACAGCGCTGAAAGTTAGCTTACTGTTCCCGACATTCATGAAAGACTCCAATCGTTCTCTATCCTGATAGCTTGGTAGGATGCGTAACCACTACCGTCCATCGCAGCCAGCCTCGCTTGCACTGGCTTCTTCGCTTCTGTTGAAGCAGATTTCCTTATCACTGAATAAAACAACGGTTCACGAATGTCTGGGAGGTTGGTTCTTGAACATCGAGACTCCTGATCGCGTTGTTTACTTCAGCCCGATCTTCCGGGCCAAAACATAAAGCCCAATGTCATAGTTTCTGCCCGCCAGCAGATGCTCGCTCCCGACGACCAAAGAGCATCTTTCAGTGCGCCACACATACTCGGCACGGGCTTGGATGTGTGCAAGAAAATTAGCAGTTAATGAGCACCCTGCGGAACAAAAGTCAACATTATGAATAACTTATATTGGACCAATTAACAGAGTTGGCAGCGTTAATGATTCGTTCGAACTTCTTTGTGGTGCGGTTGGTGAGGACTATAACTCGCCCTCCTACTACTGCTACATTTCGCAGAACGGCGCTGGTCTGGCGTGCGAAAAGATCCTGATTGCTGTCTGACTTATCTATTTTTGAGGGTGGTGACTGCGGTTTTTTCGTAAAGAAGGGCATATGAAAGGTTGAACTGCCCGCACAGTTGGGCATGCTAGAGCGAAAATCCATTTCATTGTTTATCATTTTCCGTTTCCGGTCACTTGGCTGCATATTCATTTGCGTGTATCAAACAATAGCGGAGCGGGGAGCAGCGCTGAATTGAATTGTCTGACAATGATCTGTTATAGATTCCTTGTCGTGATCCCCTCGAGAATGGTATCCGGAACGGACTGGGCCAATGCGACGCGAAAGTCGCGTACGTTATCGAGCGAGAAGGTTAAGGAATCGACAAGGGGGCGGCTGCGAATCTGTATGAACGTAACATCCTGAACATCGTACAAGATGAACAATGGCCGAGTATCGGGCTTCAAGGATGAGATGTTGATATCTGAGACACTCATGCCCTTGACATGTCGCGCATAGAGTCCTTGAGCCGGGGTTATGCCAAACATTGCCGCCTCTGGATATTCTTGTTCCATTTCTGGAAGTTGAACTGGTACTGCCTCGCTAGATATCCCTCCTACGTGTTGGACATAGATACTGCTGAGTGTAATGTCTTCAATGGGATGGCCAGGAATCCCGGCAATTACGGATGCATACTTGGAGGACGAATTCGAACAAACGATGTTGGAGATGATAATGCGCCGGATAGCACCGACGAAGGTGCCCTGTGGGCCGCGGAGTCTGCTACCAAGTCGAATAAATATTGGTGACACAACGATATTCCGCATCGTCAAATTTGTAATTGTCACGTCCTCAATCAGAGCTCCGTCCACACTCTCGATCGCGATACCATAGCTGCTCTCAAATACACAATTTGAGATGGCTATATTCTTGAATCCACCGTTAGATTCTGTCCCGAATTTGATTCTACCGATGCGGCGGACCCATTTGTCATCATCCGGAATGGTACTGTCTTTCACAAAAGGCTTATATGTCCCATCCAGTAGCGTCCCCACTTCATATCCGCCGGTTACATAGCAATTCACTATGCTGACGGCTTCGGTGGATCGGATGTAGCCAAGGGTATAAGAAGATTTCAGAACGATCGCGTCGTCCCATGGCGTGTTCACGCTACAGTTCGAAATGCGCACATTACGGCAGCAATCTATATCGATACCGTCTCGATTCGTGTCGACCTTCAAATTGTCAATCGTGAAATTGTCAACACCAGTGGCCAGAACAGCAAAATGGCCACCACTCAAAATTGAAAAATCGCGCAGCAATACATTGTGACAATTCTTCAACGCAATTGCTTTATTCCCAACGCCCGGAGTTTCGGCCACCGGGCCTCGACCTTCTCCACGGCTTAGATTCTTGCCGCAAATCAGACCCGGCCCAATGATTGAAACATTCTTGAGCTCTTCTCCCCATATAAGACTGTTATGCCAGTGGCTATGGCCAAAGTCCATATAGCCCTCATAAGTGGCATTTGCTTCGGGTGTGTCGAAGCCACCTTTTACGGATGAAGACGTTGAGCTTTCAGCCGCTTGAATCACAGCACCGGCAGCCAATTCAAGTGTGATATTGCTTTGTAGTCTGATCGAATAGCAGAGATATATGCCCGCAGGAAAATAGACGGTGCCTCCTTTTTGAGCAGCGGCCATAATCGCACGATTAATAGAATCGCTATCGATGGTCTTGCCATCCCCTGTCGCACCATAGAATGTCACTTCAAAGATGCAGTTCCGCGGGCTGCTGGATAGAACCGAGGCAGCTTTTACATCAGAGGAAGCCAGGAGATATCCTGCAGCCCCTACACCAACAGCTTTTAGCAGGCTGCGCCGAGTTCTGCTCCCGGCATCTTTACCTGTTCTTTCCGAACCAATCCCTAGGGACGTCATATTAGACACTGCTTCCTCCATTTTGCCTTTAGACGTCTGTTCCACGCGGAGCATGAACATCTTTTGTTGCATCTTGGATGCTGAAGGTTGAAAAACGATGTGACAAGAAAATTAGCGGTTAATGAGCGAACTTCCTTGTTAAGCCCGGCTTAATAATGGGTTTCCCTTATGTCGTGTTAACAAAAAATTAGCCGCTAGTTTTCCTTCCTGCCTCAAAGTGATGAAGACATGCCCCGTCCTCATCTAATTGAGCGGTAAATCCTTCCGCCTTGACACACAACTCGCACAAGGAGGCGCAACCTCGAAGTGTCGGAACATGTGCGAATGAACGCTAGTGAGCGTTGATTGCAATTGTTGTCGGTGCGCTAACGCCAGCAGCCGGCGTATAGTTTCCAACGAATGCGCCTGAGTTGTTCAACGCAGTGACTGAGTTATTTCCAGCATTGGCGATCCACACCCCACCGAGTCCATCAATGGCCAAACTCGTTGGAGTAGAAATAGTGGAACTGCCGGTGTATGTGCCAACATAGTTGCCGGAAGCATCCAGCTTAATGACATTGTTCTCAACTTTATTCGCGACCCAGGGATTACCCGCAAGATCAATCGCAATGGACGAGGGGCCATTAAGGTTCCCGCTGGCGGTATAGCCTGTTGAGTTGGAGATGGCTACGCCGGCGCTGCTCAGAGCAGAAATCGTATTGGCGCTAAAGTTCGCCAGCCAGATACTGCCACTATTGTCGACTGCGATGCTCTTGGGCGCACTCAAACCGGCACCGGTGTAATTGATACTAATCATCCAATTCCCAGGAGAAGCACTGAGCGCAGGGGAGAACTCCGCGTTGCCGACTGTGAGATTGAAGATAGAAGCGACATTGGTAGCAGGATTGCGCGCAATGTTCAATGCCGCACCTACTGTATCCGTAGGAACATTGCTGGCGGTAGAGCTATAGCTGAAGAGCTTGCCACAGTTGGTACCATCATTTGCAGCGCCACCCGCACTATTTACACACGTAGCCATCACGTTAGCGAGCGTGTTGAGTTCTGCGGAGGGAATAGTGGCACCAGCTGGCAATGCCGGACCGGAGACTATACCTGTAGAGGTATCTACGAGCTCATTAACAAGACCGAAAGCGCGAGTCAAGCCACTTAGGTTTGATGAAGGCGCACCAATAGAACTGTAAGAATTCATGAACCGCAAGAGTGCCCAGACAGAGGCAACCGTACTGACTTCGTTGATATTGATAAACACGCTAGCTGCATTTGCCTGTAGATAACTGCAGGAACCGAGTGCAGACATAATGACAAGATTTGAGTTGGTATGGGTAAGATCCGGCATACCGCCGACTGCAGTGATGTAGACCAGATCGCTGGCAGGGCATGTGTAATCACCTGTAATATTGAAGCTTCCGCGAGAATACGTATTGAAGCCATTGCCCGCGTTCCCACCGCTGCCACTGCCATCACTTGTGGTTACGGTGGCAGTCAGCAGCGGAGTAGCCGCAGACCCGTAACCGCTCGTTCCCACCCCCCATAGTTGAATGGCGGCACCGGCGATTGGCTGTTGCCCGCCATACGCTTTGCCCTGTAAGCCAGTAACCACTTGGGAGTGGGCAGCAACATTGCTTGCGCCCTGGGAGCAGCCGCTGAGCAAGCTTAATGCGATCGCTGCACCTGCCCCCAATGCGGACCACCTGAGAGTGTTGGATATCTTCATTGGAATCTCTCCTTGAGCATTCATATCGATCGTTTGATGCAGAAATATTGATCTGATCTTTTTCATGGCCGAGTTCCCTGTGTGCTGTTCTGGGACGCACTGGCGAATGGAGTAACAACCGGATCAGCTGCCCCAAGGAACATGGTCACGCTATTGCTGCCACCATTCGCAACCCATAGATTGCCGGATGAGTCCACAGCTAGCGCCGCAGGCTGGTTCAAGCTGCCACCGGTAAAGCCAGTAGTGGGAGAGACGGCCAGACCCGTAGGATCAAAGAGGCTAAGGCTGTTATTCGTATTCGCAATCCAGATATACCCAGTGCCGGTCACTGCAACTGCAACGGGTGCATTAAGTCCACCGCCAGTAAAGGTAGATATAGAAGAACCCGTGGAATTCACGCGTGTGAGCGTATTGGCAGTAGTATTCGCAGACCAAGCATTACCGGAACTATCAATCGCAATGCCAGCGCCTCCTCCGGTATAACCGGAACTGCCGGAAACGGCTGTACCACTGCTAGAGAGCACACTCAGCGTGTTGTTACCGTTCACAAGCCAGAGATTCTGTGCACTAACCGTGACGGTAATAGGCGTCGAAGTAGAACTGGTGTAAGCAGTATTGCCTGCATAGGTGGCTGTAACGCTATTAATTCCAATCGGCAGCGCCGATGTCACAAGCGACGCAACGCAGTTGTTAAGAGTAGCCGAGCCTAGCAATATAGAACCGGACTGAAAACTCACTGTGCCTGTGGGTGTGCCTGTAGCAGAAACCGTTGCCGTCAACGTTACGCTTTGCCCGAAAGGCGGCGTGGATGAAGAGACGCCAAGTGTAGTAGTTGTAGTGGCTCCGGCCGTTCCCGTGACGGTAACAGAGGCAGCCCCACTGAGTGAGTTGCCACTGTCAGTGACGGTAAGTGTTTGTGCACCAGCCGTTACAAAGGAGAGTCCGTAGAAGGTGTGGACGCCAGCATCAGCGGCGGTGAAAGTGTACGCCGTGGGCAGCGTAGCTGATCCGTCTGTACTGGTGAATCGCACGGTCCCCGTGTAGGTGGTAACCGTAGTGCCGCTGGTGGATGCGGTAATCGTAACGGACTGCGCCATGCCGGCGGCTATGCTGAAGCTGCCGGGTGTAATGGTAAGCGTATTCGCAACCAAAACTCCGGTACCGGAGAGTGTTGTGGTTTGTGTAGCTCCAGCTACATTCAACGCATTATTAGTAGCTGTGACCGTTCCAGAATAGGTCGTGGTACCTGTTGGCGCGAAACCGACACTGATATTGCAGGAGGCACCGGTTGCGAGCACTGTTGTAGACGAGCAGTCCGTGCCGGTTGTGGCCTGCTGTGAGAAATTCGAACTAAAGCTCAGCCCGGTGAAGGTGAGGTTACTATTACCGGTGTTGGTAGCGGTAAGCAGTCTACTCGTAATGCCGCTGGTAGCTTGATTACCAAAGGCAATAGCAGCTCCTTTGCTAACATCGATCTTGCGCAAAATATTTGCGCCCTTATCACTAATATAGATATTGGCGCTTGAATCCAAGGCAACGCCGGCCGGGACATTCAACGGCAGTGCAGTAGCCGTGCCAATCCCTCCAGTGGATCCAGCAGTCCCTGTTCCCGCGATAGTTACGATATTGCCCGTAGCTGCATTAATGCGGCGTATGACCGTGTTTCCAGCGTCGGCGATGTATAGATTGCCTGCCGCATCCGCCACCACTGTTGTCGCTGCCTTCAGTGTGGCAGCCGTGGCCAGGCCGCCGTCTCCGGTATAACCGGCTGTACCTGTGCCTGCCGCAGTTGTGATAATGCCCGTCGTCAAATTGACCTTACGGATCTTATTGTTACCTGTGTCAGCAATCAGCAACTGACCCGCCTCTTGATACGGATACAGAGTGTTCACCTGAACTGCAGGTGGCGGAAGATAGAAGGCTCCGACTGGCCCGTTGAGTTCAGCGCTTGCGGCTGCCGCGCCATCGCCAGTGCTTCCCACCGTTCCGTTTCCGGCAACGGTCGAGATAACACCTGTCGCTACGTTGACAGCACGTACTACGTTGTTGCCTGTATCTGCAATGTAGAGATTGCCGATCACGTCAATTGCAACGCCTGATGGCGAAGCAAGCTTGGCGCTGGTCGCGGCGGAACCATCGCCGCTGTACCCGGCACCGTTTCCACCTGCGACCGTAGTGATCTTCCCGGTCGCCTCTAATACCACTCGGATTGCATTATTGCCCGTATCCGCGATGTAGAGATTACCTGCCGCATCCAAGACGACGCTCTGCGGGCTATTCAGAACTGCACCGGTTGCCACACTACCATCACCGCTGTACCCGGATGTGCCACCCGTTCCGGCATAAGTCGTGATCTTCCCTGTTGAATCAATCCGACGGATGACATGGTTTCCGGCGTCCACCATATAGATATTGTTCGCCGCATCCACTACCGCATTGGTGGGGATATTCAAAGCTGCAGATGTAGCAGCACCGCCATCACCGGAATAAGCAGCCGTCCCATTTCCCGCCACAGTGGAGATCGTTCCAGGTGTAAACGCAATCGCCGGCGCCAGACCATAGCCGGTCAGCCCCAACGAAACAGGATTACTTCTGTAGTCCGTCAGATTCAACACCCCGGTACGCAGGCCCGGATACTTTGGCGTGAACGCAGCTGTTTCTTGACAGACCTGCGCGGAGTGTAATGCAACACAGGCACCGCTACTTCCTCCATTTGGCGTTTCCGCAGAGAGCGCTGCGTACGTCATGGGAGTAAATTCCGTAAATCCCGACGCCATTGCAAAGCCAGTGATGTAATCGCTAACGCCCGGAGCTTGGTCCTGCGTGCCAAATGTAGCCGTTGCACTGGTAGAACCCACTGCCGTTGTATTCAGTGGCGGAACCACAGTGACTCGCCGGATTCGGGCGTCAAAGGTGTCCCCGATAATCACATTCCCGAAAGAATCAATCGCCACACCGTTAGAAGAGGTTAGCTTGGCAGCGGTTGGCGGGATGCCGTCCATAAAAGAAGTACCCGCTCCTGCTCCACCGGCAAACGCTATGATATTGCCGAACGTGGGCGAAGCGCCGGTGGTGGTCGCCAGGATCTCGCGGACTTCGGAGTAGCCGCTGTCGATAACGTACAGGTTTCCCTTCGGATCAACTGCAAGGTTGTAAGGATTATCCATCAGAGCCGACGTTGCCGCATTGCCGTCGCCGTTGGTGCTGACCACCGTTCCCTGAGTTCCCGTTCCTGCGATCGTGCTGATGTTCCCGGTGCTGACCTGGATCATCCGGATCCGATAATTGTTGGTGCCGCTGTCAGACAGATAAATGTTTCCCGCTGCATCACAGGTAAGGCCTATCGGTAAGTTGAGCATCGCCGAGGTCGCCGCCGCATTATCGCCGCTGTACCCACTGGTGCCCGTTCCAGCCACGGTTGAGATGATCCCCGTACTGAGGACCAGCTTGCGAATCTTGTGGTTGTATGTGTCCGCAATATACAGATTGCCCCGACCATCCAGCGCCACTGCAGACGGGTTCGTAAGCTGGGCCGATGTCGCCTGACCGCCATCACCACAGGCACCCGTAGTCGGTGAACACGTGGTGCCCTTGCCCGCAATGGTCGAGATATACCCCGTCGTCGCGCTGACCATGCGAATCCGGTTGTCGTTATAGTCGGCCAGATAGATATTCCCGCTGCCATCCACTGCGATCCCACGCGCTGTACTCAACTGGGCGCTGGTCGCCGGCCCATTATCACCACAGTTGGGAGCCGTTCCGCCCGAACAGGCCGTGCCATTTCCCGCCACTGTCGTGATAATCCCAGTCCGCCCATCGACCCGGCGTATGACATTATTTGTGGTGTCTGTCGTGTAGATGTTTCCCTGCGCGTCCACAGCAACCTGCCGCATCCCGGTTGAGACCTCGCCCAGCGGGCCGGGGCCGCCATCACCCCACGTTGTCTGATTACTCCACGTGCCCGTCGTCCCGTTACCCGCTACGGTATTGATCGTCGGCACAAACTGTACACTCTGTGCCTGCGCCATCAGACCGGCAGCTAGACACGCAACAGCCATACCCCCACGTAACATCAACCACGTACGCAACCTAGAGTGATTCATCAGGATATTCATGCGAGAATCCTTCCATTCACCCGTCGATCTCGTTCCGAGCGGGCAACAAATCAGTTTTATTTACGTCCCAGATACTTGGCGTCGAGCATATGCAGACGCAAGGAAATTAGCGGTTAATCAGCACAAACTGTTTCTAAATCAATCATTTCAAACGACTTATAGTGCAATCATTAACAAAATCACGAGACGCTAACGACACATGACTCGCGGGGTTGAGATGAGTAGGATCACCGATCGCCTGACGCGTTATCTCTCCAAAGGCCCGATCTTACGAATGCGGGCTCCCCAGGTGTCTGCGACGAAGATATTTCCTTGGGAATCAATCGCTATGCCACTAGGGCTGGCAAATGTTGCCTTGACCGGCAAGCCGCCATCCCCCGAGGAGCTATTGGCCCCCGTTCCCGCAAAAGCAACGATATTGCCAAAGCTGGGGGCGGCGCCCTTCACAGTCGCCAGAACCTCGCGAACCTGGTTGCCGGCGTTCTCCACGATATAGAGGTTTCCATTCGAGTCGACCGCCAGATTATAGGGAGAATTCAAGGGTGCGGATTTCGCTTCTCCACCATTCCCCGTTGCACCCTTCACCCCGGTACCAGCAACTGTGGCAATTACGCCATTACTGGCCAGTACCATGCGCACACGGAAATTACCGCCGTCGGCAATGTACAGATTGCCGGCATCATCACAAATGATCCCCGTCACACTTTTGATTGACGCCAATGTTGCCGCTCCACCATCCCCGCTGAATCCAGCTGTTCCATTCCCGGCAACAGTCGAAATGATCCCCGTTGAACGGACCACCTTGCGCACCTTGAAGTTCTGTGAATCGTTAATGTAGAGGTTTCCCTGGCGATCCAATGCCACCGAATTTGGATAGCTGAGTTCAGCCGCGATTGCCTTTGCTCCGTCCCCGCATTCCTCGGTCGCCGGGACGCAGGCTCTTCCCGTTCCGGCTACGGTAGATATCTTTCCCGTGGAAGCGCTCACAAACCGAATACGGTTATCGCCCGCATCAGCCACATAGATATTGTCCTCATCGTCTACAGCCAAGCCCCGCGGAGAATTGAGTTGTCCGGAAACAGCGGCTTCCCCGTCTCCACACGCGGCGATAGGCATGCGACACGCAGTCCCATTGCCCGCTACCGTAGTGATAATTCCGGTCTTCGCGTCGACACGTCGTATGACGTGGTTTATGGTGTCGGTCAGGTACACGCTCCCATGCCGATCAATAGCAATTTGCCTCATACCGTTCGATATCTCAGCCTTCACCCCGGGGCCGCCGTCACCGCTATATCCGGATACGCCCGTGCCCGCCACCGTACGTATCGTCTGCCGCCCCTGTCCCTGTGCTGTAGCTCCCATCAGTAAAAATGCGGCAGCACATCCGAACAACCACAGTTGAATCCGTAACTGACAAAATTGAACCTGCATGCTATTTTCCCTTTTCTTTCATCTGAAACTGTGTCGCTTTGATCGTTAACAGTCGACTTGTTTCATGCCGTCGCCGATACTCCACACAGGCCCTATACTCTGGCAAGGCAATTAGCGGTTAATGAACAAACTTGCGCCTAAACAATAGACATAAATGCCTTTATCGACACAGCGTTAACGATGTCTCCATCCCGGGAACCATGCGTGCTACGCAACTCCGCGTGTATACTTCTCCACACCGATTGAAACTGGGTCGAGCGGATGCAGAACTGACCAAGCTGTCTCGTCTTGGCATGACGTTGCTGGTCCATCGGAGATAATTTTCATGTATAGCCACGGAACTTTGGCCCCGGTCGATGACGATCCCGCTCTCCTTCGGGACGAACGGTGGGCGCTGACTCTTCGCATTGCTTCCAGCCCGCACTTCATCAAGGCGACACAACCGCGAGACATCCTTCTCTACATCACCCGGCGCCTCCTCACGGAGGGCGCCAAGTCCATCAGCGAACTCGACATCGCACGCGCTGTTCTGAAGCGCAGGTCTAATTTCGATCCGAATGACGACAGCATTGTCCGTGTGCAGATCAGCCACATTAGAAAAAAGCTCGAGGCATACTTTGCCACCGAGGGTCGAGCAGAAACCATTCTTCTCACGATCCCGAAGGGATCGTATGTCCCTCAGTTCGGGCTCGTCAGCAAGCCAGACCCCACACCATCCTCGACGGATGCTGGCGCGAATACCCCACAGCCTCCGCGTGTGGTTGATTCGTCCATCCGATCTACGCCTGCGCGCGTATGGCTCCTTGCTGTTGTTATGTTCGCGCTGGGCGCTCTGCTTGTTTTGGCCATCTCGGGCATCACCAGAAAAGCCGGGCTAAAAGCTGTTCCAGGAGCTTCATCGAACCAGTACGCTCAGAACCCACTACTAAAGAAAATTTTCGGGAGTTCTGCTCCGGTCTCAATCGTGATTGCTGATTCAAGCCTCTCCATGGTCGAAGACACTCTTCGTGTCGATGTGCCCGTTCACGATTACACCAACAAGGACCACGTCAACGGACTGATCCAGAAGATTGCCGACCGAAATCTGCAGCAAGCACTGCAAATGGTCTATAACCGCCAGTACACCAGCCTGGGAGAAGCCAACGTCGCCTTCAAATGCAAAGAAGTGAGCATGCAGTTCGGTACTGACGCGTCAATCCGATACGCTCGCTACATGCATGCGCGAGATTTCGAGAAGGGCAATTTTGTGCTGATAGGCAGCCGGCGCGGGGTACCCTGGGTAGAGCTATTCGAGTCGCAACTCAATTTCGCTTATGGCAAGGATCTCCAGACGCAGGAAGCTTATTTCGAGAACAAGCAACCTCAAGCTGGAGAGCAACACAAATACATTCAAATTGACGGCAAAGAGAGCTACGTCGATATTGCTCTCGTTCCAAATCTTGGCAAAAACGGATATGTCCTGCTCATCCGCGGCTTGGAAATGGAAGCGAATGAGGCTGCTGCCGACTTTCTGTTCAGCACCGACATATCAAAATATCTGCCGCAGCAAGCAAAGGCTAATGATCCCAGGCAATCCATGGAAATCCTCCTTCGCAACCATGTTGCCGAGGGTGTCTCAAGTGGATTCGATGTAGTTGCCACCAGGCAGTTCTAGACTGCGTTTATTTCCCGGTACCGCTCGTCTCCCATAGCCGGGCCATTGCGATCAGGGGATTGAGCCCAAGGTAGTCGTTATAAGGATAGTTCCTGAAGGGTTTGCGTTTTAAGTCCTCAGGCTTATCTCCATTCGCGGAGTAGAATTCCCAGATTGTTCCGGTGCGATCAAACTGCTTTGCCGAGTCATCCAGGGCAGCGCCCAGCAACGTATGTGCGTCCTCGCGAAGACCGTAACGCATCGCGCCTCGAGCCGCCCAATAGGTGGTTGCGTTCCACGATGGCCCACGCCACATGCGGTCTCCGAAGCGTGGATCATCTTTCGCTACGGACGCGATTGGGTGCACCGTGAAGAAACGCTCCTTGTTCAGCAGCCACTCTTTCACAACGCGCCGAGCCTGTTCGTCCGTCGCTGCTCCCACCACGACTGGCCACATGCCCTCGAAAGCATGCGGTCGGTCAGCGGCAATGGTTCCCTTCCAAGTCTCCTTGGGGCCATCCGGAGAATGATCCAACACCCACGAATCGTAGAAGAACCCATCCCGCTCGCTCCACAGGTGCTCCTGAATAAAGTGACGCAGATGCCTCGCCTTGACCGCAGGTGTCTTGGCATCGCGACCCAATATCTTTCGCCACTTTGCTTCATAGACATACATTTGATAGACAAGCGACGTCGCATCAACGCAAGCCGTCATTTTCGGTACATGACCGGGGCCCGTTCCATCCCAGCGAATCCCCTGATCCACACCACTTTCCCATTCGCCAGTGACGACATCCGTATAGAGAAATCCATCTGGAGCCGCTCGGCGATTCCGCTCAAACCATCCCACCTCAAGTTCCAGCGACTTCAAGAATCTGGCAACGAGTTCTTTATCGTAGGTCCCCGTGTGTTCCCTGGCTTCCGCTTGCAGATATTCGTCAGCAGCCACAACCCAGACCGGGGGAGAGGTTTGATTGTATGGGTACCACTCGCGGTGCTCTTGCTTCCAGTACGCCGCTGGAATATACCCCGAGGGATGCTGCAGTCCAAGATAATTTAGTAGTTGTTCCCGTCCAAATTCAGGCGACATAGTCTGCACATCGAAAATCTCATGAACCAGGTCCCAGTTCCCAATAGCAGGTCCTATCAAGTATCCACGCCCCATATCTTCCCAGGGATAGGCAAATGGCGGAGCTGCTGGATGAAGGCTCGCTTCGTGCAGTTTCACCACATAAGCGAGCATTGGACGCCACTCCGGCTTGCCCATGTTTCTTACCTCCTGGCTCAAACCGTCCGCCCACGTCCCATTGCGGAGGCTCTCAACCGCCTGCTGATCTACAAATCCCTGCGCATGTAGAGTGTCGGCTCCTGCCAGAATGCAGGTAATCATCAGGCCCATTGCGACCAGCGTATTCTTCTTCACATTTCCTCCGACTTGCGTCATTTCCCTCGACCAGCACAACGTGTAACTGGGATGCGGCCATAGGGTTGGCATCGCTTTATGCCTATAGTTGCTGCTTCGTGCGTACCCGGTTCACTTGCTTACGCCGGAAGTTGAATTCTGAACAAGCGTCGTTTCCCCTATAACATCTGGGACTAACTCTACCTGCATTCCCACAAGTCTGTTAGCGACCATTCGTCCAAACACGGCTTGCCCTTTGGCGTTCAGATGGGTTCGATCCAGCTGCTGCTTGCCATTCTCAGCCTGCTTATCTGCATGACTAGGCGCGTCGAATTCGTCTGCCTGCTCCTGATTCATTCCACCTAGCAGTTGGATCGATAGTGCATACAAATCAATCATCGCGACGCCCTCCTCTGCTGCAACCCGCTTCGCCGCATTCGCGTATGCCGTGAGATCACGCACTAATGTGCCATCCTTATAATTCCGACGGGAGAGCGGAGTAACAATCACTGGAGTCCCGCCGATTCCTTCGGTATCCCGTATGTATTTGCGAATGTTTGCAGCATAGGTGGTTTCTGGATCCGTTTCCAGCTTTGGTCCTTTGCCGGGCTGATCGTTGTGCCCAAACTGGATCAAGTAGTAGTCCCCCTTATCAGCCAAAGCCTTATCCCATCTTCCCTCTTCGATAAAACTCTTCGAGCTCCGGCCATTGACCGCATCATTAATACACGTTACATTCGCAGTCACGATAGCGCAGAACCCTTTGCCCCATCCACCCTCTGCATTGACCGTCGAGTCTCCCACCAGCACAATTTTCACCGGGGCACCTTGGAATATCTTCATCGCCTTGACTCCTTCCGGAGGAAGAGGAGCCGCCGAAGGCAGAACATATTTCTTCAAATCCGGAACAGCTTTACCAAGGTCTTCCGCAACAATTCTTCCAAACACATAACTTCCGGCCCAATTTAGATGTGTATGATCCGGTACGATATTCCCGTCAGTGTTTCTCCTGACTACTTCCAATGCCGCTCCCTGTGTACTTCCAACCTTATTCAGGTAGGATCGACCATCGGCATGGAGATCGATCAGCGGCACCTTCATATCGGAAGCAACCCGTTTCATTGCATCTGCATGTACCTGTAGATCTGAGTTGACTTTTCCCTGCGCGTCGAAGAGTAATCTCGTCAGCGGTGTGACAAGCACCGGCTGAATATCGTTCGACCGTGCTTCTTTTACAAAGTTCCTTAAATTTTCTTCATATTGAGCAATTGGAACCTGGCGGTCGCGGTGCTCCTGATCTAGCGGCTCCTTGGTTTGCATGTCGTTATGACCGAACTGGATCAACATGTAGTCTGGTTTGGTCTGGAGAGCTTTTTCCCATAGACCAAGCACGCGGTAGCTCTTCGTGCTCGCTCCTCCTTGTGAAAGGTTGACGCAATCGACTGTTGGCGCCAGGTTGGCACAGAATCCCCTTCCATATCCGGCATGGTTCGTCTGGGTGGAATCGCCTATCAGGGCAACGCGGACCGTTGTGCCCGCAGGGCGTACCGCTGCGGTTGCAGCATTGAATACACGCGGAGGATCACCCTGCGCTCTTGCAGTACACGACAATGCCGGCACACCCAGCATTGCAATCAATATCCACTCGTATTTCAATTGCATTGTCCCTTATTTATAAATTTTTATACGTGTTTTGAGTCTGCAGTAGCAGCCCCTGCAATTGCTTCGTCTCTAGGGAAACTCGTATGCACCGATCGTTGGTGTTGCATGGCGGGTCTGACCGAAGGCGTCCGTCGTGACTGTCGGCGTCAGATTCAAACCGGCATTGGCAGCCGGCGAACCGGCGGATAGTTTGAAATAGCTGGTAGTGAGTTGCCCTGCAGACGTCGATCCAGCACCTACTACCAGCGGATCCCCAACCAGGCTATTTGTGCCCATAGCAACTGCCGGCGGCGCTATAGACCAGAGGTTGTTGGAGAAAGTGAGTCCCGTGCTCGAAGGAACGATGGCAATAGTTCCAGTGTTTACAACAATATTATTTGCGATAACGGTATTGGAGTTGGTTACAGGATTAGGCAACGTTGTTGCATCACCAGTCTCAAATGAGCTATTTATCACAGTGTTGTTCGCAATAATGTCGTTAACTAGACCGGAATTTGGAACTCCCGTCCACGAAAATGGCAAGAATCTAGAATTCCAACACATGTTGTTAATCACCGCATTATTAGATGATCTTGGTGTAAACGCAGCATTTTCGTCCGCAAGCTGAATGCAACGGTTGCTGCTGTTTCCTACTGCATTATTCGGAGTGGTGTAACCAAGATTTCTTTGTGCCAGAACATTCGATGCATCGGAAATATAGAAGTTCGTCGCAAAATTATCGTAGGAGATATTGTCCTGAATAACCGTTCCACTTGCCTGAAAGGTAGAAATTCCTTCTCCCCAGTTGTTGTAAACAACATTGTTTTGCATGACCCCTCCGATGGGAGTCCGATTGGCTGTCTTTCCTTCGATGCTCATCCCGGTTGCCCATCCCCCCCCCGGATAGGGGCTGGTTGGGCAACTGGCTAGGCGGCAGTTATTGTAGGCATTTTCCCAAACCGTGCTGTATTCAATGGTGCCGTAATCGCCACTAAGAAGTATTCCGGCCTGATAAGCATGATGAACATTTAGATGGCTGACCCTATCGTGATTTCCCAATACGACAACGCCTGCATTGGTGCCAAGAGTTGTGTTGGTATTCCGAATTTCAAAGCCACTTACATTGATGTAGTTCCCTGCAAGTTCGAGTAGTGCTCCATTGATCGTCGTGGGTAGTGTGCCTTCTCCATCAATGATTGGGCTTTGGCCCGGATATGCCAGAATGCTGATTGGTGATGTGGCCGTACCAGAGCTATAGATGGCGACGGTCTCGTGATAAATGCCGCCCATGACGTACAAAGTACCTCCCGCATTGAGCAGCGCCACCCCTTTGCTGATGGTGAGAAATGGACTGCTTTGCGTGCCTGGATTGCTGTCACTACCGGTTGTTGCAACATACAGCAATTGGGATGCACCACACGTCTGCGCGAGTAGGGTTTTCTCGCCTTGCACAATCAACACAATAAGCATGCCTGCTGCGAAAGGTATAGCCTTCAATATCTGCAACATAGATCTCTGCATAATGCCTTTCAGTACTTTATTGATAAACACACCGAGCATACTTGATAGGTCCCAACTTTCCATACACATCCGAATAGGGTTATGGCATCTCATATGCACCGATCGTCGGCGTAGCATGTCGAGTTTGACCGAATGCATCTGTCGTAATCGACGGTGCAAGGTTGTATCCAGCACCAGCCGCAGGCGAACCGGCTGAAAGCTCAAAGTATGTGCTCGTAAGACGCCCAGGAGCGATCGCGCCAGTTGCTAGTAGTTGAGGATCACCAAGTACATCCTTTGCACTCATCGCATTCGACGGCGCCGCAATAGACCAGAGGTTGTTAATAAAGGTCAGCCCGTCTACCGCTGGAATGCTCGCTATCGTTGCGCTGTACGCGTTCGCACCTGCTATTTTCGAGCTGTACACTACGATATTGTTGACTATCCGGCTATTAGAATTGACTACCGGATTCGGACTATTGGATGGCCCACCTGTCTGAATCCAACCATTAATAATGGTATTGTCGGCAAGCAGGTCATTGACAAGCCCAGAGCCGGGAACCCCTGTCCATTCGTAGGCATAGAATGCGCCATTGAGACACATGTTATTGACGATAGTGTTATTCGCGGACCTGGGCGTAAACGAGGCGTCCTCATCAGCCATTTGAATGCATTTTTCCGAAACGCCAACCGGATTCCCTGGCGTGGTATATGCCAAATTCCTTTGGACCAGGACATTTGACGCATCCAGCACATAGATATTTGTAGCCCAGTTATCGTAGGAGACGTTATCTTCCATAATTGTGCCGTTGGCCTCTCCAGTGACAAGCCCTTCTCCCCAGTTGTTGTAGATCATGTTGTGGCGAAGTATTGCGTTTAAAGATGTCCGATGCACCGCTTTTCCGCCCGCCGCCACACCTGTTCCCCACCCACCATTTTGATAATTGCTGCTAGGGCATCCGGTAGCCCGGCAGTTCGCATACGCGTTGTCCCAAATGCTGCTGTATTCGACGACGTCATAATCCCCAGTGATTAGAACCCCCGTCGAATAGGCATGGTGGACATTCATCGAACTGAGCGTGTCATGGTTGCCCAATACAACAACACCGGCATTGCTCCGGAGAGATGAGTTGGTATTTCGCACCTCAAAGCCACTTACGTAGATATAATTTGCCGCAAGTTCAAGCAACGATCCGTTGACGGTAGCTGGCAGGTCGCCCCCGCCATCAATGATTGGGCTCTGTCCCGGGTACGCCAGAATATTGATGGGCGACGTATCAGTGCCGGAGCTATAGACAGCAACTGTCTCGTGGTAAACGCCGCTCATTACATACAGCGTGCCGCCCGCGTTAAGCAGCGTCACCCCTTTGCTGATCGTAAGAAAGGGTCTACTTTGCGTGCCCGGATTGCTGTCGCTGCCGGTTGTCGCGACATACCAAGTCTGAGCAGGATCGCCTACCGGGGCGATAGCCGCGATCTGAGATGATCCCCCACAACCCCAAGCCAACCCCATTAGGGTCGTGCAACCCGCATGGAGCAGTGTACATAGATAACGACGTGCGAGCATTGTGCAGATCCTTGTTGTCTCCGGCCAGGGGCGGATTTTCAGACAAGCGACCCCATCTCGGTTGTCGCGATAGCGATGTTCGCTTTGCGTCAGGAGCAATGACAAGGAAATTAGCTGTTAATGAACACGACAGGCGAATATGTCGTGAAAGACAGACCTCTACTATCCGTAAGTTAACGGCAATTATTAACGCTGTACCCACCGGCATGAATCATTGGACTAATCGGGCAAAGGCAAGGTGCTTGCCGGACTATGGCATTCAAATGCCCACAGAATAAATGCCCGGTCAACAATAAATACGGTCAAGCTGTTGATTCAAAATAATTTACTACAGCAAGACAAGTATTTACATAAAGCATCGCACTTAAATTATGAAGCTCCCACAAGCAGAGTCTTCACGTCTGCACGAGCTGCAACACTGACGAATTTATCCGGCCAATCTATAGGTGGAAACACAATACGGTTTGCCGCTGAGGTAGCCGGAGCAGACCATTTGGGGCTTCCATCGTCGATATCAGTGCACCCTCTGCTGAAGTTTTTGGACGCCTAGGAGGCTTCTACATTTGCGCTGGAGTCAGAGCGTCTAGGTGTAGTGTCTCAAGAGGTTGGCGAGCATGAGCCAGGCGAACGCGAGTGGTGGTATCCGGCGAGCGTCTCGGAGAGGTGTTCGTAGTCCCTGGCGAGTCTGCAAAAGCGTGTAGCCCAGACGAAGCTTCTTTCCACTACCCAGCGTCGCAGCAACAGGATAAAGCCGTGCTTTGCCTTGGTATGCTTGATGATCTCCAACTGGATGCCGTGGCTGGCTGCGGTATCTTCAGCGGTTTGCCCGGTATAGCCTCGATTGACATAAGCAAGTTCCACATGGTCTCCGGTAATCCGCTACAACGCGTCCTCTCGGCACAATACCAGATACGGCACGACAAAATCACACTCATCATCGCTTACGTCGCTCGGATAGCCAGCCGATGTGCGCCGTTCGTTATCCGGCTGCCAGCGAACTAGGGGGGCAACTATGGGGGCATCCATCAATATGCCACCGGATATTTACTTTTATTATCAATATTTTGCAGAGTGTATTCGATCCCGTCTCTGCCACCACTTTTTCCATATAGATAGAAGAAAAGCCGGAAATCGGCTCACCCGCCATCCACCCGTGATTGGCCTTTTTTCGTTGCTTCTGGGGTGGGGTAGGAGCCTATTTTTTGGCGTGTATGCCCACCAGAAATCGTCATTACGAATTCCGTAAGGTCCAATCGTGGCCCACATTTTTAATGGCTCAGGAATTCCGAGGCCGATCAGGTTAGTAGGAGTAGGTATGAGCGCCGGTGCAAATGTATGGTCCGCCGCCTTATCGCAAGCGAAAAGTGAGAGTGACAGGTTGGTCTGCGCAAATGTATACGGCCTTTGCTGGAGTCAACGACTCCTGGCCATGATGGAATGCGCTGCGCTCTCTTCCTTTTTAAG
>JARLFX010000250.1 GCA_031296355.1 Acidobacteriaceae bacterium | reverse complement strand
CGAGCTCGCGTGCGCCGAAGTGATGCTCGGCGTGAGTGAGCCACTCGCGCGCCGCCAGGCCGTTGGCGTCGACACGCCCGTTGAACGTGCGCAGCTGGCCGAGTGACGACAGCGCCAGCAGCTGAGCAGCCATCGGCTGGCCCTGGGCGGCCGGTTGCTGCTGCAGCACCGTCGCCAGCTGTTGCTGCTGATGGGCCATCATCGCTTCGAAGAACTGCTGCTGCTGCTGTTGCTGCTGCTGCATCTGCTGCTGCTGCTGCATCAGAATCGCCTGCAGCATGTGGATCGACGGATCATTCGAGAATCTGGTCGCGCCGCCGCCAGGGGACAGCGGGGAGTCACTGCTGCCATCCATGGCGGTGCTCCGGGTCGGGTTGGTCAGATCCACGCCTGTGGTGGCGCGGTGGCACACGTCGGTGGTGCCGCGGTGACGCGCGGGGCTCGGACGTTGCAGCGGCGATGCTGCGTGGACGGCCGAGTTTGAGAGGAGGTCCTGTGTGAACCTGGACTCGAAACCACTGAAAGGAGTGCGCTATCGTATAGTCGCAGTCCGCTTCCCTAGCTGTGTCGCAATCGCAGACCCGTCGGTGGCTGGTCGCTGAGCTGTATGGATGAGAAGTGAAGCGCAAAGCGAGCGGGAGGCGAGCGCCCAAACGCCAACCGGCGGTCGGTCGGTGCGCGTCAACGCCAGTCATTTATTCAACGTCTTTGAATAAATGACTGGCGAATGGAAATAAATGACTGGCGAACGACGTCTGGTGCACGCGGCGGTGCGTGAATGCTGCTGAAGGTAGACAGATAGCAGGGGAGCATAGAGAATGATAGATTATACAATTACAGAGGTTCCTGCCTCATCACACGGACGACCGACGAGCTGGAGCGAATTCTGAAGGAGGAGTGGGAGGCATTGGATGCGGACCTCCTCAAGTCGCTCGCACACACAATGCCGCAGCGCTGCGCAGCTGTTATCGCTAATGCCGGCCACAAGGCTCCATACTAATGCTACGAAAGTTCAATGTCCAGCCAATTCTGTCCATG
>JARLFX010000249.1 GCA_031296355.1 Acidobacteriaceae bacterium | reverse complement strand
TTCGGAGATGTCCTCATAGAACATGACGATGCCGCCGATGGCGCCGTCCACGGTATGCCACGGGATGATCTCCCAGCGTATCCACTGAACCGTGCCGTTCGCACGTACGTACCTGTCCTCTTCCGATCGCTGCCGCTCGCCCGCCAGTCCACGGCGGTGCGTCTCTTTCCAGCGTTCCGGAACATCCGGGTTGATCTCGTAATGGCAGCGCCCGATGATCTCGCGATCTGTAAGAAAGTGATCTCGAGCCCACGGCTGGCTCAACGCCAGGTAGCGCATGTCGCGGTCGAACATGGCCAGAGCCACGGGACTATTGTCAAGAAACAACTGCAGGTGATCTTTGCTCTCGCGCAGCGCTATCTCAATCTGCTTGCGTTCGGTAATGTCCTTGATTGTGCCGAGCATCTTCACCGGCCGCCCCTGGCCGTCAAATTCGAGCCGGCCCCGGCCATGCACCCAGCGCACCAACCCGTCAGACGGGCGAACGATCCGGTACTCCTTGTCAAAAAACTTTCCCTGGCCAACTACTTCGTTAACGAAATAGGCGACAATCATGGCGCGATCATCCGGATGCACAAGGGCAGCCCAGCCCTCGACGGAGCGCGCATAGTCCTTGCCGATGCCGAACAACTGGTCTTGCACATTGGAACTTGTCCACAGCCCAGTGTCGATATCCAGTGAATAGCTGCCCAGCCCGGCTATGCCTTGCGCCTCTTTCAGCGATTCCTCGCTCACGCGCAACCTGTCCAGTATTTCTGCCTGTTCGGAAACGTCGTGCGCTACGCCAAGCAATCCAATGACCTCGCCATTCTGGTCTTTAATCGCGTATTTCTGGTTATTCGCGCTATGTTTCTTCCCGTCCTTTGCTGGCATTGCCAGAATCGCGTTTACACTCGGCGCCCCGTAGAGAACCTCCTCTTCCAGTTTGTAAAGGGCATCGGCATTTTCTTCGGGAAACAAATCGTAGTCCGTCTTGCCAAGCAGGCCATTGTCGTCGCCTCCGGCGTTGGAAAAGTACTGTAGAGCCTGCCGGTTCGCCGCCGTGAAGACGTGATTGCGGTTCTTGAAATAGAGTGCCTCGCCAACGACATTCATCATCGGCTCGACGGTGGTCAGTCTGACCGGCTCATCCGAATGGGCATAAAGACTCTTCGCGTCCTGCAGCAGCAAATCCAGAACCGTTGCGCCGCCGGACGGTGCGGGCGCCTTCGCGTATTCCCCCTTGACGCAGCAAATCCGCCCGTCGGCATGACGAAGGCGGATATTGAAAACACCGGATTTGTCCTCGATGAGCGGACAAAACAAACGGTCGGCAAGGTCGGCGTCGCCGCCATGAATGCGGTCTCTCAGGCTTACCCTGGAGGCAATAAAATCCTCGGCGCTGTAGCCAAGTAATTCCCCAATGCCGTCGTCTACCGACAGCACTGTCACATACTCGCTGAGCGCGAGACGGAACCTCGCTTGAACCAGGGACCCTGTCATACCCTTCCAGATTCGGTCATCGACCATGTACACGCCGATAATAGTTCATCGACAAAAAGACAGGGAAGGCGAACCGCCAAACACGCAAAATGTCGGATTTCGGCAGATCTCAACCCCAGAAGGCTCCTGGGGACCTCCGACAGACCACCTCAGCCTACCACGAACCAAGACAGGCACCCGTTATCCACGCTTTTTTTGTTGCAGAGGCAGTTCCGGTCTGCTTATCCACGTCGACTCTTGTCATAATCGCAGCAAGACGGTTACTCCGTAGCCGTTCCAGAAGTTGCATTGGGAGCCTGAACCCGTAATTCCGGTTCCGGGCGAGAGTTCAGAACGGGAATTCAGAACCCATAGCTGTTTGTACGACCGGTGGGAGTACTCAAGAGTGGCCAGCTATAACCGTCAGGACGTTTTGCGCATCTTGCAGATCACTGCCCGCCAGCTCCAGGGGTGGGAGCGCGCTGGACTCATCCCTCAGCAACAGTCCTACACATTCCAGGATCTGGGACAGCTGAGAACTTTGCGCGTCCTACGCGAGGACGATGTGCCCGCGGCCTCCATCCGGGATTCGATTCTGGCCATGAAGGCGGTGTCCGGCATGACCAACCCGCTGCTTGAGGCCTGCCTGGTGCGCACCGGGTCGCGGATCGCCTTCCGCCACCACGGCGCCATCGTGGACCCCATCCGCCGCCAGCTTCTGTTCGACTTCGAACGATACGACAGGCC
>JARLFX010000248.1 GCA_031296355.1 Acidobacteriaceae bacterium | reverse complement strand
GTGAGCATCGACTGGTTCCTGTACATTGCTGCGGCACAGGCTGCCTCCGTTGCCGTGGCGGAGTTCATTGTGGCGCGCGGCACTTCGGACCATCATCGCTCCATGTGGTGCTATGCCTCATCGGGTATCGCCGCAGTATCCGCAGTATTGGTAGTAACACTCGCGTTGCTGGGCTACAGAAACGTGGCGTGGGTCATCTGCGGCTATCTGGGAGTGTTCGGATTGAATCTTATTCTGCTTTCGGCGTCGATGCTGTTTAAGGGGCATCAGCACCATGCAATGCACGATGGCGAATCCATGCAGTACGTGGCTGGCCAGAAGCAGCCCTTAAAATTATGAGGGACGAGCCGGAGCCCGTCCCTCATCAGACAAATGCTGTTGCGGTTATGCCTTCAGCAGGGCGCGGCCATGCCGTGCAATCTGGCGCTCTTCTTCGGTCTTGACGATGCGCACGTTACCATTCGGTGCGTTCAGATCAAGGCCGAGGAACTGCAGACCATCGCAGACAGCGGTGCGCACTTCCGTGCTGTTCTCGCCGATGCCGCCGGAGAAGACCAGCATGTCAATGCCGCCCATCAGCGCAGCATATGAGCCAATCCACTTGCGGATATCGGTAGAGAAAGCGTCAATGGCAAACTCCGCCGCTGCATCGCCTGCCTTGGCGCGCGTGGTAATCACCTGCATGTCGCTTTCACCGTTGGAGAATGCAGTGAGGCCGCACTCGCCATTGAGCAACTCCTGCAATTGATCCGCGTTGAGGTGTTCGGTGCGCATGAGATAGATCACAACGCCAGGATCGAGATCGCCGGTGCGGGTGCCCATGGGAACGCCACCCGTGGGCGTGAGGCCCATGGAGGTATCAATCGATTTGCCATCAAGAACCGCAGTGATGCTGGAGCCGTTACCAAGATGAGCAAATACAGCGCGCTTCGGAAGGTCCTTGCCAAGTGCATAGACGAGCGACTCAAACGAGAGACCGTGCGCGCCGTAGCGAATGATGCCCTGCTCATAGTAGCGGGTAGGAATCGGCAGATGCTTTGCGACCTCCGGCATGGTGCTATGGAAGGCGGTATCGAAGCAGAGGAAGTGCGGGCAGGCGGAAAATATCTTCTTCGCCTCATGCACAACGGATAGCGCCGCCGGCGTATGCACGGGAGCAAAGTCTACACAGCGCGTCAGCTCGGCGATGGCTGCGTCGGTGGCCAGCTGATGCTTGAGCAGGTTGGGGCCGCCGTTTACGATGCGATGCGCGACAGCTACAGGCACAACATGCAGCTTATCGCGCATGAGGGCGGCAACCTTCAGCAGTGCATCAGGCTGTGACTGGTTGACGTTCTTCTCGTCCACCAGCTTGGTGCCGTCCGCGAGCTTGATGCGGAAGGTGCCGTCATCGCGGCCAATGGCCTCGGCGCGGCCTTCGAGAATCAATTCCTCGTCCGTGGTTCCGTGGTAGTAGAGGCTGAATTTAAGCGAAGACGATCCACTGTTGAGAACGAGAATGACGCTCTCGCTCTGACTCTTATCAATTGTTTGCATTATTCCTTTATCCGGGCCATGTCCAGTTGCGAATTTCTTCCTTGTCGATGCCCTCTGCGTGGGCATATTCCAAATGCTCGATGATCTCGTTCTTCAGCCAATCCTTAACGTGTGCGCCCGAGGTGTGCAGGCGCGGCACGCGATCAATGACGTCGATAGCGAGGTTGAAGCGATCCACCTGATTGATGATGGCCAGCTCAAGAGGCGTGTTGATATTGCCCTTCTCCTTGTAGCCGCGCACGTGGATGTTGCTGTGGTTGGTACGGCGATAGCTCAACTTATGAATGAGCGAAGCGTAGCCGTGGAAGTTGAAGATTACAGGCTTATCATCCGTGAAGATCGAATCGAAGTCGCGGTCAGACAAGCCGTGCGGATGCTCACGTTCGGGCATCAGACGGAAGAGATCGACCACATTCACGAAACGAATCTTCAGGTCGGGGAACTTTTCTTTCAGAATAGCGACCGCGGCCAGGGCTTCCATGGTCGCAATGTCGCCCGCGCAGGCCATCACCACGTCCGGCTCTTCACCGGCGTCGGTGCTGGCCCAATCCCATATGCCGACACCCTTGGTGCAGTGCTTGACGGCATCCTCCTGGTTGAGGAAGGTGAGATGGGGCTGTTTATCTGAAACGATGACGTTGATGTAGTCCGTCGTGCGCAGGCAGTGATCGGCAATGCTGAGCAGGCAGTTGGCATCCGGCGGAAGATAGATGCGGACTACGTTGGGGCTCTTGTTAGTGACCAGATCGAGGAATCCCGGGTCCTGATGGGTGAATCCGTTGTGATCCTGACGCCATACCAGCGACGTGATCAGCAGGTTGATGGACGAGATCGGCGCACGCCAGCGAATCTCCTGCTTCGATTTCTCCAGCCATTTTGCATGCTGGTTGAACATGGAATCGATCACGTGGACGAAGGCTTCGTAGCTGGAGAAGAAGCCGTGGCGGCCTGTGAGCACGTAGCCCTCAAACCAGCCTTCGAGCGTGTGCTCGCTCAGCATCTCCATTACGCGGCCGTCGACGGCAAGTTCGCCGCCGTCGGAGTCTTCTGGCAGCATCTCCGCCATCCAGGTCTTCTTGGAAGCAGCGTAGATGCCGGTCAGGCGGTTAGAGGCGTTCTCATCTGGACAGAAGACACGGAAGCTGGTCATATTGCGCCTCATGACCTCGCACAAGAATTTGCCCAGGGTCTCCGTGGGAGAAATATAATCAAACGCTGGCCGCTCGAGCTCTACTGCGTATTCGTGAAAGTCGGGCAGGTCGAGCGGCTTGCGCAGCAGGCCGCCATTGGCATGAGGGTTCGCACTGATGCGCCGGTCGCCTTCTGGCGCAAGCTCCTGCAACTCAGGCACAAGCGTGCCAGCCTGGTCAAAGAGTTCCTCCGGCTTGTAGCTCTTCATCCAATCCACAACCTGCTGCAGGCTGTCCTTGTTGGTCTGCGGGTCTGTAATCGGCACCTGATGCGCGCGCCAGAAGTCTTCGACCTTATGGCCCTCCACCATCTTCGGGCCAGTCCAGCCCTTAGGTGAACGCAGCACGATCATGGGCCACATTGGACGCTCGGTGTCGCCCGTTGTGCGGGCATGCCGCTGAATCGCGCGAATTTCAGTAACGCACTCTTCCAGCACCGAGGCCATCCTCTGGTGCATCAGTTCCGGCTCGTGACCTTCGACGAAGTAGGGTTTGTAGCCGTAGCCACGGAAAAGGTCTTCCAACTCCTGGTGCGAGATGCGCGCCAGGATGGTTGGGTTGGAGATCTTGTAGCCGTTCAGATGCAGGATGGGCAGCACCGCGCCATCGCGCACGGGGTCAAGAAACTTGTTGGAATGCCACGAGGTCGCCAGCGGGCCAGTCTCTGCTTCGCCGTCGCCAACCATCACCGCAACGATGAGGTCGGGATTGTCAAAGGCCGCGCCGTAGCCATGCGAAAGGCTGTAGCCCAGTTCGCCGCCTTCATGAATGGAACCGGGCGTCTCTGGCGTGCAATGGCTGCCGATGCCACCAGGGAACGAGAACTGACGGAAGAATTTCTGCATGCCTTCAACGTCTTCGCTGCAATCCGGATAGATCTCGGAGTAGCGCCCCTCGAGGTAGCTGTTGGCAAGTGTAGCTGGCGCTCCGTGCCCAGGACCGGAGATAAAGATGACATTGAGGTCCAGCTTCTTGATCAGGCGGTTCAGATGAACCCATGTGAATGACTGCCCCGGATCGGAACCCCAGTGGCCCAGCAGACGGCGTTTGATGTCTTCCACCTTCAGTGGCGTACGCAGCAGGGGATTCTCCCGCAGATAGATCATTCCGGCAGAAAGATAGTTGCAGGCTCGCCAGTATGCGTTCATCCGGCGCAGTTCATCGGGGGTAAGAGGTTGATCAATGGGGAGGCTCTTCATCGATTCTGGTTTAATGGCCGTAGCTGGCGTCATCTGGAACCTTTCCGCGGAACATGAAGTACGTTGTACAGAAATAAATTATTGCGAGTACCATGCCAATCGACCACCACACTAGCCCCACGTGCAACGTGTGCGGACCGGAGAGTGATTTGGCAATCGTGATGTCGTTTGCCGCATCAGTAGAAGACGGCAGGATGGCGGGATAGAGGCCCGTCGCTGCGCCAACCAGCATGAATATGAGGTAAGCGCACGAGGACAGAAATGCCGCCAGCGGATATTTGCCGAATACCTGCACGCCGGCCAGCGAAGCGATCACCAGCACGGGGATCAGGAACAGGACGGGGTGTGCGATGTAGTTGTTGAGCGCGGTATGACGCACGGCGATCGTGGCAAGCAGGCTGACGATCGTGACCAGCAATAGCAGTATCCAGATGGAGCGTGCAAACTTGCGTGCACGCTGCTCCAACTCACCCGGCGCCTTCATGACCAGATAAAGCGCGCCATGCATGGCCAGTGCGACCAGTGCGACCACGCCGCCGATCACGGTGTACCAGTCCAGGATGCCGGGTAACGCGCCTACGCGCCAGTTGGTCCACAGCGGCAGGAAGAAGTAGTTGTCTGGACCCAGCGGCACGCCGCGAATGACATTGGCCAGCGCTGCGCCAAAGAAGATCGCGAGCAGCGTGCTGGAGAGGAAGAAGAGACCGTCAAACAAGCTGCGCCAGGTTGTGCTTTCGAGGTGCATACGGAGTTCGATGCTTAAACCGCGAAGGATGAGCAGCCAGAGCACAATCATTAATGGCAGATAGAAGCCACTGAAGGATGATGCGTAGGCAAGCGGAAAAGCGAAGAAGAGAGTGCCGCCGCCGGCCAGAAGCCATACTTCGTTGCCGTCCCACACCGGCCCGATGGAGTGGATCAAGGTCTGCCGGTCTGCCTCAGTACGCGCCAGAAACGGGTAGAGAATGCCGACGCCGAGGTCGAAGCCATCGAGCACCACATACATGGCGATCATGACGGCGACAATCCAGAACCAGAGGAATCCCATTGCGTTCTCCTTACTCGTTATGCGGTAAGAGTTTCAGACGGCGGAGGTACAGCCGAGGGGCCAATCTCAATCGCACGGTAGACAATCACGATCCAGAGAATGGAGAGCACGGAGTACATGCCGAGAAAGCCGAGCAGCGTGAACAGGCTGTTGCCGGCGGAAACATGCGAGGAGAAGCCCTGATCCGTCCGCATCAAGCCATACACCAGCCACGGCTGACGGCCGATTTCAGCCGTCATCCAGCCCGCTGTAGTGGCGATGTACGGCAGCGGAAAACTGAGCAGAATTGGCCACAGTATCCAGCGGGAGATGTAAAGCTTGCCGCGCCAGAGCAGCAGTGCGGCTATCCCCATCAGCAGCACAAACCACGTTCCGAGACCCGCCATGATGTGGTAGCTGTAATAGAGCAGCGGCAGCGCACTGGGCCACTGGTCGCGCGGAAACTGGTCAAGTCCCTTCACCTCAGCCGAGGTGGTTCCATAGATCAGAAAACTGAGCACGTCGTTGACGACCAGCGGATTATCAATCGTCTGGGTCACTTCGTTGGGCTGGCCCATCAGCACCATCGGCGCATTACGCTGCGTATGGTAAAGAGCCTCCATGCCAGCAACCGCGGCGGGCTGGTGCTTCGCCATGTATTTTCCGTGCATGTCCCCTGTAGGGAAGATCTGCATCACGCACGAAATGATGCCCGCAATCACACCAATTTTCAGGAAGATACGTCCGTAGTCCTCATTCCGCTTCTCCAACAAGTAGAACGCACCTACAGCAGCCATCACAAACGCAGCCGTGACTACAGTGGCACACATGTTGTGCGCATACATCAGCCACGCCCAGGGATTCATCACCAGCCCCCAGAAACTGGCGACTTGATAGGTCCCATCCGGAAGCAGGTTGTAGGCGACAGGGTGCTGCATCCAGGCGTTGGTCACGATGATAAAAAAGCCGGAGATCCAGGAACCCAGCCAAACCATGGTGGCGGCGCCAAAGTGCGCCCAGCGGGAGAGCCGCTTCTCTCCATAGAGGAACAGGCCCAGGAAAGTCGACTCCAGGAAGAAGGAGAAGACGCCTTCCATGGCGAGCGGCTGGCCGATTACGCCGCCGGTGCGGCGGGAGAATTCAGACCAGTTGGTGCCAAACTGAAACTCCATCGGGATGCCGGTGACCACACCGAGCAGGAAGTTGACCGCGAAGATCTTTGCCCAAAACCGCGCTGCCTGGTTGTAGCGCTCGTCATTTTTGCGGATCGCTATGAGCTTCAGAATAACGATCAGGAGCGCCAACCCCATGGTCAGCTGGGGGAAGAGATAGTGATAGGTAACGGTGAATGCAAAGTGGATGCGGTCCAACAAAAGAGCATTCATAGTGTTCTCACCCTAACAGCGCGGCGTAACACCTATCAGTGACAAGCGTCACATACCGGCCTTTATGGACAGGATACTCCCGTCCGGGAGGCAGGATGTTAATCGCGAAAATTGCACTATTCCAGCGATTTTACAGGCGATATGAGGCAGCCAGCATGAACGTCTCAAAATATGGGATGGTGAGGCCATCCGCCTGGAGCGTCCGGGGTAGCCCCGGGCTCACTTTCTGCCGTTTGTGGCTGCCCGTGCGCCGACTGATCCCGTAAACTCGAAATCGGCATGGAAGAACTCTTTATTCGATTCCTGATTGGCGGAGCCGTCGTAAGCTCGTTCGCGCTGCTGGGCGAAGTCTTTCGCCCCAAGACGTTTGCCGGGCTCTTTGGAGCCGCGCCGTCGATCGCACTGGCGAGCCTGGGAATCACGATTGCCCGTCATGGCCATACCTATGCCGCCATCGAAGCGCGTTCCATGCTGCTGGGCGCTATTGCTTTCTTCGCCTACGCTTCTGCGGTGAGCTGGCTGCTGCTGCGCTACAAGACACATTCGCTGGTGACAACGCTCGCTCTGATGCCGATCTGGTTTGGGGTTGCGCTGGGACTGTATTCCCTGCTGGCGAGGTGGCCGGCATGATCGTAAAAGCCTCGCTGGACCAACTGAACGATATCAAGCCGCGCGAGATTGGCATGCGCTTCCTGTTTGGTGGCGCGTGTACCGTAGCGGCGTACCTTATCGCAAGACACTTCGGTCCGGCAGTCGGCGGGTTATTTCTTGCGTTTCCGGCGATCTTCCC
>JARLFX010000247.1 GCA_031296355.1 Acidobacteriaceae bacterium | reverse complement strand
TTGTAGTAGCGCACCAGATTGGCCGCATAGCCAGTCAGCAATTGAAGGTTCGCCGTGGTGAAGATGAAATGTCCGTTGGAGTCAGACAGAAACGGCGGCGCCATGGCAATTTGGAACTCTGGGCTGTTGTCGCCCATGTTAAGTACTTTCTGTACAGTCACATCCATCGCAGTGAAGTCCCAATCGGCGGCGACCTGGGGAGAGCTATTGGCAATCCATGGAATTGTGGCGTGCACCGGCTGCAGACGGATATGGTGTGAATTCAGTGCTGCAAGATCTGTTGTGCTGGGGAAGCTGGTGAAGAAGGAATTGTTGTAGATGGACGGCTGGAAGCCTGTGCTCATAAACTCTTGCAGATGGCCTGAGATTCCGAGCGTAGTATCTGGCACGTTGTTAACGACGGCAGCTACGGCAACAATTACGTTCACCGTGGCAGTTGCCGTGGTCAAGCCATCGGCAGCCGTGAGGGTGATGGCGTAAGTTCCGGCAAGCGCGGGCGTGGTTGCAGTTGCAAACGAGATGGTGCCGCTGGTTCCTGTGCCGGGGCCGCTGATGGTTGGCTGGTTCATTCCAGAGGGGATGCCGGTTGCCGTCACGGTGATAGAACGCGTATTGGCAAAGGAGCGAGAGACGGTAAAGGCCGTGCTGCCCGTGGTGCCATCCTGAACAATCTGAACGCTGGATGATGTGGGTGAGATGGTAATTGCATCAACCGCTGCTACCGTAGCGGTCACTGGCGCAGCGGCCGTATTGGAACCATCCGTCGCCGTTACGGTGAGCGAATATGTGCCGGGAGCGGTAGTGACCGCACTTTTAAATGTAAGTGTTCCCAGCGCGCCATAACCCGGCTGCACGATGTCGATGGTCATCCCTGCTGGAGCCCCAGAGACAGAAAGAGAAACCGAGTTTACATTGCCATTCAGCCGGGTCACTGTAGCAACATCGGTGGTTACGCTGAGATCTGGGTACGAACTGACCGTACTGCTTACCATGGAGACGCTAATACCACCAGTCGCCGAACTGGATTTAGACGCACTGCTGCACCCTGACAATCCACATACGATGGTCATTGCGGTCAGACTGATAGATAAAAATCGTTGCTTAGATTGCATGGTCTAGCGTGTCCTTTGCCTGAAACTTTTGTTGATTACTTCTTTGCGGTGGCCGTCTTATACGCTGCCTGCACCCATTGCTGGGCTTGCGGAGTTTCCACGAAGTTAGGTTGTTGCTTCTGCAGAGTGATGCGCCAGCGCTCCAGCCAGGAGACTCCATTCGGTCCGTAATACAGGTCTGGCGTCTTGTATGCCTTGTCCTGTAGTGCATCGTAGAGTGCAACGAAGGTGTAGCCGTGCGTCTCAAATGCTTTTAGGGTCGCATCCAGGGTGTCTGCATTGAGTTGATTCGCATGAATGAGAAGCACTTGCGGAATCTGACGGTGGAATAGTTCAGCTGTAAGCTTTTCGGTGAACTCTATCTGACGATTCGTCTCTTCCAGGTAGGCGTCACGTAGCTTCTTCTGTTCGTCTGCTGACGGGCGCACCGGCGCGTCGTACACGACGTTGTACATCCAGTCATCGTTCTGAATAGTCATCGGTGCAATGCTGTAGCCATGCTTGGCGAGTATCGCTTCATAGCTCTTCTTCTTCTCTTCGGACCCGCCAGTATCGTTGAAGGGATAGCGATAGTAGTGGTACTTCCACGTGCGCTTCTGCATTGCAGGAGCAGAGACGGTCTCGTTCTCAAGGAGTTCCTGTTCAGCCTTGTCCAGCGATATCTCCGATAGATGGAGATGAGAGAAGCTGTGATTGCCCAGCGAGCGGCCATTTGTAACCCACTGGTCCAGCAGGGCAGCACGGTCTACATTAATGGCTCCGGAGGGTAAACCGCCTTCATGCAATTTTTTCTCATTGACCATACCGATCGCCGGCGCATGATGTGCCTTCAGCGTGGTCAATATCGATGTGGTGATAGCGGTTGCTTTTGCCTGTGAGCCCGCAGAGAAATCGGGGCCAATCGTTGACACTGGAAGGTCGTCAAAGGTGATGGCAATAGTTTTGCTCTGGCCGTGAAGTGTTGCTGTGGCCAAAAGTATGGCGGTGAGGTAGGCATAACGAACCGCTCTCATTTTTTGTCCTTTTTCTGCAGTGATTCCGATGGTTGATAGACCCCGACAAAGCGGGCAATGTCTAATACACTGGCCATCTCTGCGTAGCCCGCGTCAGATGGGTGAATATGATCGCCGCTATCGAATTCGTCCTTGAGCCGGATGGGATGTTCTGGATTGCGCAGGGCAGCGTCGAAATCGAGCACACCGTCGAGCGTTTTCGTAGTGCGAATCCACTGGTTGATGGCTAACCGCTTCTGCTCGCCGGAATCAGTAAAAGAGCCAGAGAGGCCGAAAGGCATAATGGTACCCACAATCAGCTTCATACCGGCAGCATGAATTCGATCGGTCAATTGCTGATAGGCCCCTATCAGATCAGCAGGGGACATCTCATTCCCTGGTTTGTTGCTGGTGGCGATGTCGTTGACGCCTTCGAGCAGAATGACGTAGCGCGCTCCTGGCTGTGTCAGCACATCTCGCTCCAGACGGGCAAACGTGTCGGGCCCGGCACCATCATGCAAAATGCGATTGCCCGAGATGCCAGCGTTGAGTACTGAAAAACTGGCGGTGGTTGAAACTCCGTGTGCTGCTGCAAATCTCTGCGCCAGAAAATCAGGATAGCGATGATTCGCATCTGTAGTCGATTTAGTCCCATCCGTGATGGAGTCGCCCACAGTGATCACGGAAGAAGCATGCATATCTGCCGCCACATCCACTCCCTGCAGGAAGAACCATGCGGTTGTGTTGGTGCTCTTGACGTCGGCGGGAATGCTCTGTGTTTTAGTTTGATCACCACTGAGGATGAGATTCGTAGTGAGCGCGCGGATGTGACCGGTCTCAATGCCACCCACAAAATCTGGAATATGAAGATTGATCACCAGATCGTTGAAGGCATCGAACTTGAGCGGTACCGGATCAGACCAGAAAGTAGCGCCGCTGGGAATTGTAACGGAGTTACGTCCATTGAATGTGAGCTTTTGCAGACTGCCTGCGACAACATCATTACTGCCTGCTACACGCAGACCGATCGTTGCAGCGTCCAGTTGAAGTTGTACGGAAGAGACCGCGTTGGAAACGCGAACGCGCAGCATACTGCCACCCAGGCTGGGATGAACGAATTGACGCAGGGTTACATCATGGAAAGCAATGTAGTTGCCCGTGTCTGTATTGAATACTTGTTGGGGCGCACATGCCCATGCACCCACCCAGTGCATGGGTCCTGCAGCAGCCGGCTGAGAGAGGATTGGCGCTGTGGTAAATGCGAGGGCGAATCCGGCGAAATAAAGGGCAATCTTACGCATATATATCCTGGCTAGAACGTGTACTTTGCGGCTACTTCGACTACGCGACGACCCTGCTTGTATCCGGCATAGCCAAAGCACGTTGAGCCGACAACGGAACAGTTGCCAGATGTGGCAGGCAACGTCGCAGTCGCGGTGGTGTTGCCGGTAAAGTAGAGATTGGATTCGTTGGGGAAGCGACCAGAGAAGCTGGTGATGGGGTGATTGAGAAAATTGAAGGCCGCGAAACGTAATTGCACACTGCGAGCTTCTCCCATCTTGAAATTCTTTAGCACGGTGAGATCACTGCTGAAGTAGGCGGGGCCGTGGATGTATGGCTCGTTGAACTGACCATTCGGTCCGCCAACGTTGGGTAATGCGAAACATGCGCCATTCACGTATTGCTTGCTCTTCAAGTTGGCCGAAGGGTCGCAGGTGAGAAGCGGCTGCAGGTTCACCTCTGGCGTGCCTAGAAAAGAGATGCTGTTCACGTTGTAGGCGCCCACAGCACCTTTCATTTTGAAGTTGAAGCTGTAGATAGCCTGCAAATTCGGCCCAGACTGCAGCCCGGTGATGCCGGAAATTTCCCAGCCATTGGCCAGCAGTCCAAGCCGCCCATGAACGTGGTCCCCGAATTGGTATGCATAGGTGGCATTGAATATCTGCGAACGATCAGAATTGAGCGGTCCATAGTTATTGCGCAGATAGGTGGGGTCTCCAGGCTGTCCGCTGATGGTGCGTATACCTAATGATTTAGACCATGTGTAATTCATGCCGTAGCGAAGCGAGCCGCGAGAACGGTTCCATGAGGTCTGAAGCGCGTTGTAGTTGCTATAAGAGATATGCCGAGGCACGTCGACTGCCAGATAGGGGCGATAGGGACGGTAATTACCTTGCTGTGCAATGGAAAGGCTGTTGGGGAGTTGGAATGTGTGCAGGATTGGATCGGGTTGGAAGAGGGCCCCAACCGGAAGTGCATTCACGTTCTGCAGCGTCCCTTCGATCAACAAATTGTGGCTCTGCGACCCGGTATATCCGATCTCGAAGATGGAGCCCTTGTACGCACGCTGCGTGACGGTAAAGTTGTAGGTGTAGGTCAGTGGCTGCTGGTCGTCGTTATGATCCACACCGTAGACCGTCGCATTCAAGGACGGACACTTTGAGGTCGTATTGGAGATGGTTGGATTAACGCAATCAGCCAGTGAGGTGACGCCCTGCTGCAGTTTTGACAGGTGGATACCCGCGCCGCCAGTTGTAGAGATGAACATGCCCTGCGCGGTTCCAGCCGCCTGCGCATAGTCGCTGCCGGAATCATGCGAGCGGTAGAGGCCGAATCCGCCGCGGATGACGGTGCTGCCGTTGCCATAGAGATCGTAGGCTATGCCGACGCGCGGGGAATAGAAGAAGAGGCGCCCGGGCGTACCGGAGTTTGGCACGGATGCATCGACTCCATGCCAGGAGAGCCCAGGAAGCAGTTGATTACTTGGATTGGTATAGAGAGATGGGCTGAAAATCGCGATGCCGTTACCATGCGAATCTTGCCACGGACCAAGATGGTCAAAGCGGATACCGTAGTTGATCGTCAACCGGCGGGTTGTCTTCCATGAATCATTAGCAAAAAAGTCTACATTCCAAAAGTACAGATTCAGGTTGGTCTCGAAATTCTGCTGGAAAAATTGCGTGACATCGCCAATGGCAAAGTCCGCGAGGTAGTTCGCATTGCCTGTGCATTGTGCTGCTGCGGGAGTGGTATTGCATCGTGGATCAGACGACGCATACAGCGGGTTGACTACGAGCGTGTTGCTTGTACTGTTGTCCGGATTGGTGATTTTTGCGCCATTGGGGAGGTAGTATTGCGTCACCATGCCGTTCGTCTGCGGAGTGGGTGAACTCACGTTGGAGCTAGCCCGCTGCACATACACCCCAAGCTTGATGGTGTGCGAACGCCATGTCTTCGTCAGGTTGTCGCCGCCCGTTGGCGTAAAGGTGTGCTGAAACATCGGACCGGCGGAAAAGTCCGGAAAGAGCGCAATCGGCAAGCCGTCATACCCGTAATCGCCAAGCTGAGGATACTGCTTCGTCGCCAGCGGGTAGATGCCGGAGTAGTTATAGCCGACGTTAGAGGCGAGCAGCAGCTCAGGATGCTGGGAGCCAAAGTCATTGCGGTTTAGTGCCGCAGAGACATAGAACTCATTTGTCATGGTTGGCGATGCAATATAGGTGTGGTTGATGCTGAGAGATTGTGTGAAGACACGCGCCACCATTTTGCCGGGCGTATTGATGCCTCCCATGGAAGGGCCGCCATTTGCCGGTGAATAATACTGAGTCTCCGGGATGCCTGTATTGCGGCCCCGTTCAGCGTTGTACGTGATGTAGAAGCGGGACTTGTCAGAGAAGGTCTCGTCAATACGTCCGCGAATCTGCCACAGGTCATTGTTCTGAAGATTTGTGGTGGTGTAGTTGAACCCGCCAATGGTCGGACGGTTCGGCAGCGGTAGAGCATTCAGCAATGCGCTTGCCCCAGGATCCATGCCACCGGTAGGAATGATGCCAGCGTTCGGACCTGTAGAGGGAACCTGCAGGTTGGTGTTGGTTGTGCCGCTGGGTTGTCCGCAGAGGTGAATGTAGCTGGACATCGAACCGTTAGGAACGCACTGCGCATTCATGGTCGCTACGTCTGTGCCGAGATAATTGGCCAGCTCGTTTTGGGAGAAGTTACCTGCGCGCATGTTTGCGGTAGGTACCAGCGCGAGAATTGTCGAATTTAACGCATTGCCGTACGCATAGATATTGCGCTGTACATAATCTTCACCACCCACAAAAAACTTCGGCTGGCGTGGACCGTTCAGGTGGAGGAAAGGCAATTTGACGGGGCCGCCAACATTGGCGCCGGGATAGAGGTAGCGATCATTGGCATCTTGAATGCCCTGGTTCTTGCTGAACCAGTTTCCCGAATTCAATTGATGCGTGCGGAAGTAGGTATAGATCGCGCCGTGATATACAGAGCCGCCCTGCTTGCCCTGCACATTGAGCACGATTGGGCCCTTTGCTTGATCTGCACCGAACGCTGAGGTCTGTATCTTGACCTCTTCTACCATCTCCTGATTGATGTTCTGTGTAGTAGAGTTCCCGCTGGTGGGATCAGTAATGTCTGCTCCATCTGATGTAATGCTGATTCCTGTGGAAGGTGCGCCGTTGGCGGAGAAATTGGATAGGCCACCGCCGACACTCACCTGACCTGGATCATACGATCCATTCGTCAGCCCGGCTCCAGGAACAATTGCAAAACCTGCCTGCGTCTTTGCCAACTCAGAGACATCACGCCCCTGCACGGAGAGATGTTGAATATCGGTGGCTGAAATCAGCGAAGACTTTTCGCCGGTATCCGGCGTTGTCTCTGCATCGTTCACCACAACCTCAGTTTTCGCTGTGCCTATCTTGAGCGTCACGTTGATCGTGCGGTCATCCGTGGGATGAAGCTCAATACCTGTCTGTTGAGTAGACGAGAAGCCTTCCCGCACGATCAGCAGGGTGTAGGTTCCCGGCTGTACCGCAACAAAACTGTAGAGGCCTTCATCGGTGCTCTTAGCATGACGAATATCGTGCGTGGCGCTGTTGCGCAACGTGAGTGTGGCGCCGGGAATGCGTGCGCCTGTGGGATCAACAATTGCGCCAGAAAGTGTGGCGCTGTTGGTTTGCCCGTGCAGGGCTATGGGCATGCACAATGCGCATGTGGCAATGAGCAAGGCAGTAGCAAGGCGACGTCCGGTACGTACGAAAGAAGAATAATTCATCATGATTATTGACCTGAAACTGTAAGGGTAAGGGGCACGCTGGCGCTGGCCGTTGAGCTAATGGCGTTGACGGTGACGATATAAGAGCCTGTTGGAGTCACAGCATTGCTTGTGGCGCTGCTGCCATTGCAGCCAGAGAAGAGTGATAGGCTGCCCAAGGTGAAAATCAATAGCAGGAAACCAGAGATTCTGCCACTGAGTAATGCGCGGCGGCGGAAGACTACCAGTAACGGTAATGCAAATATTGCAGCGAAGGTCAGACGATTATGGTGCATATTGAGCCGCGATACCGGCGGCAACGGCACCGTGGGCGCTACGTTCGTTGTAATGGTTAGACCCACTGTAGTGGCTGCTACCACCGATGGATACGGGGAAGCCAGAAGCGAGATGTACGCAGGATTGAAGAGGCATGTCGCATATGCTGGCAGGCCTGTGCACGAGAATGTCACTGGAGCCCCGGGCGCGAGCGGACCTAACCCTGCCACGGAGTAGACGGAGAGCGTTACTCCGCCTGGCGTAGAGGGAGTGGATGTCAGGGTAGAGGAGCTTGAGGTTATTTTTATTCCAGAGATTGAGACGATCAACGGCGTAGTTGCTGAAGTGGAGCCTGTGTAGTTTGTGGATCCAGGGAAGACTGCAGCGACGTTATAGTTGCCCACAGGGATACTGCTGGTGGTAAGCACGGCTTGGTATGTACCGCCGCTGCCGGCTCCCAGCAAAGCTGTGCCCAGTACGGTTGTGCCGCTTACAAAGTTCACGCTGCCGGTCAGCACTCCCACAACACTGGGCGTTACTGTAGCCGTAAATGTGATGGAGCTGTTTGGCAGGGAACTGACCGGATTGGTGTACGCTGCGACCACACTGACGGTTGTTGTTGTTGTCCCTTGTGCAACTGTGGTTGCAATCGCCGAAGCGGCACTTGCAGCGTAGTTCACGTCGCCGGAGTAGCTGGCAGAGATGCTGTTCACGCCGCCTGGCAGCGTCGATATCTGGAAAGTAGCTGTGTTATTGCTGATTGCAACTGGCTTCTGAACTGTTCCATTCACGTTGAACGTAACGGTACCGGTTGCTGCCGCCACATTGAAGAGTGAAGGCGTCAGCGTTGCAGTGAATGTTGCGGTCTGCCCATACGTCAGCGTACCAGTGGGGGAAGTGAGCGCAACTGCCAGCGTAGTGGGTGCCAGATATGTGCCGGTGCCATTCAGGGTGAGCGTCACAGGTGTGGCGACGGTTGGCGAACTGCTTACCGTCAGCACCTCGCTGCTTGTTGCCTTCGCAGTAGGTGAAAAAGTTGCAGCGATAGTGCAGGCTGAGCCAGCCGCTAAGACTTGAGCCGCAGTGCAGGTGCTTGAAGAGCTAATGGTGAAGTGGGTTGTATCGCCGGTTGCTGTCGAGAGAGGGGTTCCCAGCGTGAGCGATTGATTGCCGCAGGAGAGGATTGAGCCTGAAAGCAATGAACTGGTTGTTCCTTGCGAGATGGTGCCGAAGTTCAACGTGCCGCTGGTACGAGCTACTCTGTACACTGCCGGTACACTTGGGTCGCTCACGATGAGGTTGCCGCTGCTATCGACTGCTGCGCCGAAAGGGCTTGCGAAGGTGCCGGCGGACACTGCATTTGAATAGGTGAGTGATCCGCTGGTATTGGCGATACGAACCACCTGTGCGGTACCGTTATCGGCGATGAAAAGATTTCCAGCTGAGTCCGTTGCCAGGCCGGTCGGCGTGCTCAGGCTACTGGCGATGGTCGTTTGTGCTCCGGTATACGCAGCGAATTCAACTACCGTGCCGGCGGCTGAATCCGCAAGAAAAATATTGCCAGACGGATCAACCGTGAGAGCGCTTGGCTTGTAGTAGCTGGTGGAGAGAATTGCGGTTGGTACTATACCGGGAATACCGCGAACAGCGTATCGGGCCAGTTGGCCAGCCTGCGCAATGTAGACGGAACCGAGTGGTCCAGCGGCAATGGAGAGCGGGGCAGTGAGTGAAGATGCAACAACACTCTGTGATGCGGTGGTAAGTACAGCCCCGATAACCGGTACCCGAACAACGCGTGAGTTTCCAGTATCAGCAATAAAGAGATCCCCTGCGGCATCCACGGCCACACCGTCTGGCCGCACCAATCCGGAGCCCACGCTTACTGGTGTTCCCGTGCCTCCGACGAGCTCATAGACTGCATTCGCGGAAGGATCTGCGATGAAGATATTACCGGCCTTGTCTACAGCCACCCCAGCGGGAGATATAAAGCCTGATCCAATGCTTGTGGAGGTGCCCGGGTCGATTGAAATTGCAGAGCCAAGCCCGACGGTGCTCAGGGAGAACTGCGCCAGGTAGTTGCCCGCGGAATCACCGATACCCACGAGGCCAGAGACGGGTCCTACGCGATTCGGCTTGATTTGGACGTTGTAGGAGCAGGATTGGTTCGCAGTATACGTGGTTCCAATCGTGCAGGAGTTGCCAACATAGCTGATGGTTGCGCCATTACCCCGAACAACATATTGCGAGAAAGTAGTGGAAGCATTGAACGATGAATACACCAGCGCAAGCGTGCTGCTGCTGCCCACCGCGAGCGCTGGCGCGTTGTATGCCGAGGTCTGCAAGGCATTAATAGCCGAGGCGCCTGATGAAGATCCCGTGTAGTAGATGGTGCCAAAGGAATCAATGCCGACGCTGTTCTGAGAGTAGTAGGGCGCCAGTAGATACTGATTTGCGAAATTAATCGCTCCGTTCTCAAATGGCATCACGACAATGCGACTATTTCCGGAGTCCGTTACGATCAGGTTGCCGTAGGCGTCCAGCGTAACGCCGGTGGGCTTGGTCAACGTAGTCGTATTGACAGCAGTCGCAGCAGAAGCTCCCGCTGGGATGGTAAAGAGCGATGTGCCGTTTGCGTAATAGAGATTGCCAGCAGCATCGCTTACGATCTGTGCGTTGTATGCGGTGGTTAGACCGTCCACCAGTATCTTCACCACGCCGCCGGCAGTGAGTTCCACAATGCGGTTGTATTTCCCGCTGGATATGTTGTCACTGATGTCGATGAAGTAGTAGTTGCCCGCTCCATCAATCGCAGTATCCGTGATTTGCGCATAATAGCCTGTCGCTGCGCCAAGTGTGGGCAGGGAACAGTCGGTCTGAAGCCCGTTCGAGCAGACAACGGGCTGAACTGTAACCACCCCGTTTACGGTGACGCCCACAACCGTAGTCGCATCAATGCCTGCAGGATATGTTCCATTAACGAAAGGGATGCGGACCACTTTGCCCGCGTAGGTGTCGTTCGCATAAACATTGCCGGCACTGTCGATGTCGACTGAGTGCGGCCCGTTCATCTTTGTGAGCAGAACGACAGGAGTCGTCGATCCTGCGGGAAGCTCATCGATTGTGTTGTTCGCATAGTCGGCGAAGAACACATCACCGCGGGCATTGGCGGCTACTCGGTAGGTTCCGTTGGTCAGGCCGGTATAGAGAGCCTGGTGGTTGCTCATCACCACCGCAGGTACAGTAGCGTGGGCAGATGTGACAAAAAGCAGCGTAAGTCCGCAATAAAATACGGCGTTAGCAGCGATAGAACGAAGTTGGCGCAGCATAAAAATCTCCAAAAAAGGAAAAAAAGGGGTGCGGAATCTCGAATTCCGATTTTCCGCACCCTGGGTGAATTAGCTTAAGGTCGCGTGCCTACCGTGCTGTTCTTGATGGCAACGGAAATGGGGTTCACAACCGGAGTTGCCGCACCTATTATCTCTGTCACATTGGTGGTTGTGGTCAGATAGCTGGTTACCCACACATTGCCTGAAAGGTCGACTGCGATGCCGCGACCCGTTGCAATACCATGCAGTCCGTAGCCTGTGGAGTTCGAGATCAGCGTGCCGCTCGAATTGAATTCGCAGATAGTGAAGTTTGTGTTTCCAGTACCGATACCATTCCCATTCGTCACCCAGACGTTATTACTGCCGTCGATGGCAATAAACTTAGGTGATTGCAGGCAGGAGTTAGTAATACCGGTAAAGGTGCCTGACGACAGGTAAGCGATGGATGATGCACCGCTGTTTGCCATCCAGACCTTCCCTAAACCATCAACGGCTGCTCCGTAGGGAGTAGTGAGAGTGGAAGAAGCAAACGGACTGCCGCTGACCGCTGTGTAGTTATTCGTTGTGAACTCATACACAGAGTTGCCGCCGCCTGAAGGAATGTAAGCGACTTTGTTCGGGTCAATCGCGATTGTTGTGGACGAAGTGCCCTCGAGTCCGGTTTTGACCGTCATCGTTGTGCCAGTGGTTGCTGTTGCCGATGTGGTAATAAAGTTTGTGCTGGTCGTCGTAGCGAATACCACATTTGCCGGATCGACTGCCACCGCATAGGGTTGCGTGGTGCCACTGGGCAGGGGGAATGTGGCCTCCACACCCGTACCACCCGCGACACGGAACATATAGTACTTACTGTCCGCGACGTTCGCGGCAAAGCCACCGAACCACGCCTTACCGTTCTGGTCGATTGCAACCGAGCGGGGCTGGTTGCCTGTTACCGTACCCAGCGTCGTATAGAAGCCGATCACGCCGCCAGTCACGCCTGCGGTTCCGCCTACTGTCCCGGTGCCACCATTGATCAGCACTACGCCGCCAGTATTGTTTGCATTGGAGAGCCAGATGTCGCCATTCGCATCGACTGCCGCAGCTGAGTTATAGGCGATTCCGGTGCCGCTGTACTGAATGGCGAGCGTCCAGTCAGTCGGGGCAGAAGAGAGTCCAGAGCCAAACTGCTGATAAGCCGTTTGCAAGCCCATTAAGGTGGTCATGTTGGTCGCGGAACTGGATGCGTTTGTGCTGGTCGGATTCAGCGACATATAGACCGCTGCCTGGAAGATATCGCTGGCTGCCGTTACTGAAGCCGGTGTGACGGCCCCGAACAGCGACGTGCATGCTGTTGAACTTGCGCTTGTGCTGTTGACGCAGTCTGCGAGGATGTTGCCGATGGTAGTCAGTTTTGCCGCATCATTTGTTGCCAGGTAGTAGTTCGTACCGCTGGCGGCGCTGGTTCCTGTTGCGATGCCGTTGCTGGTATTCACCAGGTTCACGGCAGTGGCAAATGCATTCGTGATGCCGGTCAGATTGGATGCCGGAGCGCCAATGCTGTCTGTGCTGCTGGCGCCGAAAGTGGGAGTGAAGAACTGTCCCAGGGCATATGCAGCCGCTACGGTGGTGAGTTCATTCATGGCGATAGTGGTGTTGGTATTGAGATTGCCGCACTTACCCAAGGCAGTGACCAGCGTGATTGCCGTATTGTTGATGCCGCCGACTCCGGGGTCTCCACCCGTGGCAACGATATACACCAGCGAATTTATGGTCGGGCAGGTGTAATCGTTATCGATGATGAAGCGGCCCTTCGCCAGTGTGTTGTTGGCATTTCCGGCGTTGGCATTGCTGTTCACTACACCGGAACCATCACTTGTGGTCACCACGTTGCTGCCCAGCAATTCTGTACCGGCTGAGCCGTAACCGGTGCTCCCTGCGACATATAGCTTGATGGTTGCGCCACTGATGGGCTGCTGGCCGCCGTGCACCGTGCCGCTCATATGGGGAAGCGCAGCGCTATGGGACTCACTGGAGGTTGCTGTTGAGCTGATAGAGCATCCCGTTGTCAACGAGATCAAACAGATAAAAGTGGCGATACCGAGCCCTTGTATTGTCTGGCGGAGCGTGTGGGAAATAGAAGACATTTTGAGGTGACCTCGCGCAACAAAAGTAGATGCTCCATGCAGCTAGCGAACGCTGTTTCACATGGAAAGATTGCGAGCGAAATATACAGGAATAAAACAAAAATACGCAAGCTAAATCGTTTTAGTTGAATTTGGCTAGTGTTTGGCATGGTTTGCATGGTCCTACCAATTCCAGAGAGTTCTCTTGTGCAGGGAGGCGTGCGCAAGCCGTATCGAGAGGGTTATGACTGCTTGGCTGGCACTCGTTTTACTGCGTCCAGCGAGGAGTAGTACGCGGGAGTCGGCTGGCCGGCTAGATCAAAGAGAAATGGCCTGGTCAGGCCGCCATCTTCACGCTCTTTCATTTCACTTTGCGCCTGTGCTGGATCCTGCACACCCCAGCACAGCACGGCGGATACATCCGCAGTAGCCAGCGTTGCCCTTAGATAGCCCTCGTATACATTGGCGACCGCGCTATCGCGGGTTTTTAGCTCTTTTGGCTGTGAACTGTCATCGACATCCAGCTCGGTAATAAAGACCTGCAGCCCGAGTTTCTTTACCTGCCGGATAAAGCTGGCGACACCACTGCCATAGCGCTCCCCATGATTCGCGCGCAGGTGCGATTGAATCCCCACCGCATCGATAGGAACATTGCGCTGTTTCAAACGCCGCAGCAAATCCAGTACAGCGTCGCGATGCCGGTTATCGGTGCCATTGTCATATTCCAGCCCGTAATCGTTATATGTCAGCAGGGCACGAGGATCTGCCTTGCGCGCTTCCTTGAATGCGGTCTCGATGTAGCTATCGCCCAGCAGCCGGTACCATATTGAATTTCTCAGTCCGTTGGGCAGGTTATCTTCCGGGCGAATCGCTTCATTCACGACGTCCCATGAATGCACTCTCCCGGCATAATGTCGTACCACGGTCTGTATATGTTCTGTCAGCAGTGCATGTGCATTTTGTGGTGTCGCGGTCTTCTCAAACCACCACGGCAGACCCCTATGCCAGCAGAGAGTGTGACCGCGCAGCTTCATTTTGTTAGCCTGCGCAAAGTCTACGATCACATTAGCCCGGTTGAATTCAAACTGGTCGATGGCTGGCCGCAAGGCCTCCCATTTCATCGCGTTCTCCGCCACGATAATGCTGGCATGTTTCTGGATTAGGCCGCGATACACGCCATCTGTCGGCAGCCTGCGATCATTCACTGCAAAGCCAAAGAGAATATTTTTTTCAGCAAACGCCTCAGCGAGAGCAGGCAGGGGATCAGCTCCGGATTGCGCCATGACGCGACCCATGCCCGTAAGCCCGGCGGCTGCTAAAGCAGTGGTCTGAATGAACCGTCTGCGGGATTGTGTAGTCTCTCTTGTCATAGAGGAATTGAGACGTCCATTGTCACCTCTATGATGCGCATTTTCAACTTTACTGCGCATCTGCCAGATGATTGTTGTCTAATGGCAGGGGTAAGCGTTTCCCGGAAAATAATCATCCATGCCCAAATCAAAATCCATGATGCATGCCGGGCCTGTCACCCTCAAAATGATTGCAGAGTATCTTGGCCTCTCTCCTGCAACGATTTCGGTCGTGATCAATAACTCGCCTGTTGCCAAGTCCATCCCTCCCGTCACGCGGCAACGAGTGCTGGCAGCTGCGAAGAAATTCAACTATCGGCCCAACTTTTCTGCCCGCTCTCTACGCGTGAAGCGGACATACACCATGGGCATCATTGCCCCGGAGCATAGTGAAGGCTACTTCACCAATGTGATGATGGGAATTGAGACAACTCTGGTTCAGGCTGGTTACCTGTATTTCACGGTCAGCCATCTTGGGCGTAAAGATTTGTTGGACGAGTATCCGCGACTGTTGATGGCTCGCAATGTGGATGGGTTCATCCTGATCAATACAGAGTTGCAGAACCCCGTGGAAGTACCTGCCGTCGCCATCTCAGGGCATGTGAGAGTACCCGGTGTAACCAACTTCGTCTTCGATCACGACCGCGCGGCACGCATGATCCTGCAGCATCTCCATGCCTTGGGGCACAAGCGCATTGCGCTGATGAAAGGGCAACCGAACGCGCTCGACTCCGATTCGCGCTTTGCCGCATTACAGCGAACGGCGGCCGATCTGGGCATTCCTATCCAACCGGAACTCTGCATTCAACTCGTCCAGAACTCGTGGTCCCCGGAGCTGGGCTACCCCGTCGTACGCGATTTACTGCAGCGCACGCATGACTTTACCGCGCTGATCTGCTTCAACGACATTGCTGCGCTGGGTGCATTGCGAGCGATTCAGGATGCTGGACTGCGCTGCCCGCACGATATTTCCGTCGTCGGGTTTGATGATATTAGTGGAGCATCCTACAGTATTCCCAGTCTCACGACCATTCGTCAGCCATTGCAGGCGATGGGTGAAGCTGCTTCGACTTTGCTCATCGACCGCATCAACAAGGCGGATGAACCATATCCGCATGAAGTCTTCTTTGATGGCGAATTGATCATTCGTGAATCCACTGCTGCGCCACCAGCGCAAGCAGCGAAACGGAAGAAGCTGGCGCCTAAGTAGTATGGCGGTGACAATCGTGGAATTTAATCTCTTGTGCGTTGCGTCGGAGTTGTGTCAAATCCTTCTGTGAGAGAACCGCGCGTTACGCCGTCTATTCCCGTTCTTGGATTTGCCTTTCTGTTGACCGGAATGGGAACGGCATTTCTCGGCCCATTGCTTCCAGTGCTTGCACATCGATGGGCGCTCGCGGATGCGCGCAGCGGTCTGCTGCCCGCCGCGCAATTTTTGGGGATATTCATCGGCAGCATCACCGTCTCTTCCCGGCTGCAGCGTAGCTTTATTGCAGGTTCTATAGCCGCTGCCCTTGGTTTTGCTGGCTTCGCTTCTCCGTTTGGATGGGCGCCCTCGTGCCTTGCATTGCTCGTTGGATGTTGGGGCCTGGGGCAGGTGATGACTACCACCAACCTCATCCTCGGCGCGCGCTTTACCGCCAGAAGGGGAGCGATACTGTCTTCCTTCAACTTCATCTGGGGATTGGGCGCAATTCTGTCGCCTCTGATGATTGGTTGGCTCTTGCCATTTGTTGCATTACCCCGTCTCTTGCTGGGTTTCGCCGCGCTCTTCGGTTTGGTCGTGCTGGCACTTGCATTTGAACCGAGTGCGCCTGTGTTGCTTAGCTCGCAGCCAACTCATGCGTCATTTCGCGTTCCAGCTACCGTCTTCGCGTTCTTCGCTGCTTGCTTCGTGCTGTACGGCGGGTTTGAAGCCAGCATGAATGTCTGGATTACCACATACATGGTTCGCTACGGCGGCAATTCACTCTTCATCGGACAGACCGCAGCGACATTGTTCTGGATATCGCTCACCATGTCGCGCGGCATTGCCTCTTTGCTGCTGTTGAAGATGCGCGAGCGTACTCTGCAGCGCGCTGCGATTGTGGCCTTAGCGGTTGACCTGATTGCGCTTATGCTGGCGCACGGCGCCGCTGCGATTGCGATCTGCACCGTGCTGATCGGAATCTGCGCCAGCGCACTGTTTCCCATCATCTGCTCCCAGATGATGAACTGGTCGCCTGGTTCACGCCAGGCCGGCACCATGATGGCTGTCTCATCGCTCGGGAATGCGGCCTGGCCCTGGCTGATTGGCGTTACATCGCAATATGCAGGCTCGTTGCGGATAGCGTTTGGGCTGCCGCTTCTAGCCGTACTCAGCCTGATCGTGTTGTTCAGCAGAACACCCATTCCCCAACCGGTCGCGGAATAGGGTATTTTGGTTACGCAACGTAGCTATCCCCAATAAAAGATCGTGCCGTCTGGTTTGAAGAAGCTTTGTTTCAGGCGGCACGAAACTTTTACCCTCCCCGGGGGTTTGCACAGATATCTTCCCCATGATGTGACGGCGCTGAAGCATGCCCGAGCGAAGTTTTGCCCGTACGCTGCAGAAGCCGGATGAAAGGGATCGCGCATGAGTTCCATCTCATGCCGGTGCGACATGGCGAAGTTTTCAGTTCGATGGATTATCGCAATCATGGGGGCCGCACTGGCGGCTGGGGGAGTACAGGCCCAGGTTCCTTCTGCGCCCGCTGTCTCTCCCGGCTTCGAAAGTTCTGCGGCGATTGTTGGGCAGAACCATATCGATGAACTTCTCTTTGTCCAGTGGAAGCAACTCGGCATACAGCCTGCGCGCCTCTCTTCTGACGCTGTTTTTGTTCGCCGCGCCTATCTGGATGTAATTGGCACCCTGCCTACCGCGCAGGAAGCCCGTGATTTTTTACAGAGCACGAATCCACACAAGCGGTCTGACTTGATTGACGCGCTGCTGGAACGCGAGGAGTTTGCTGACTACTGGGCGTTGCGCTGGAGCGATACGCTGCGCATCAAGGCAGAATTTCCCATCAATCTCTGGCCCAATGCAGCGCAGAGCTACCACCACTGGGTCCGTGAATCGCTGCACGAAGACAAGCCTTACGACCAGTTTGCCCGCGAATTACTCACCGCCAGCGGCAGCGACTTCCGCGTTGCGCCGGTGAACTTTTACCGCGCCATGCAGAACAAGGACCAGCAGACCATTGCGCAGACCGTGGCCCTAACCTTTATGGGCACGCGTGCAGAAAACTGGCCTCCGCCGCAACTGGCGCAGCTGGCCGTCTTTTTCTCCCACGTCGGCTATAAATCCACGCGTGAGTGGAAGGAAGAGATTGTTTTTTTTGACGCAGCCGGAGACGCAGGCGCAGTGAAGCGTACCCCTGCGCAACTTACTGCAATCAGCTTGCCACGTTCTGCAGTGCTGCCGGATGGCAAGTCCGTCCAGCTTGAAGCAGACTCGGATCCCCGCGTCGTCTTTGCGAATTGGCTTACCTCACCGGCCAACCCCTGGTTCAGCAAAGCAGCCGTAAACCGTGTGTGGTTCTGGTTGATGGGCCGCGCACTCACCGGCGATCCGGATGAGATCAACGGTGGCGCGCCAGAGAATGCCGCGTTGTTGGATTATCTTTCGCAGGAGTTAGTCAGGAATCATTACAGCCTGAAGCTGATCTACCGCGAAATCCTGACGTCGGAGACCTACCAACTTTCATCGCTGCCGCGTGACCGGGTCGCACGCAGCCGCGAACACTTTGCCTCCTATGCGTCGCGTCGTCTGGATGCTGAGGTGTTGATTGATGCACTCTGCCAGATCACTGGAACCAGCGAGGATTACTCCAGTGCGATTCCCGAGCCGTACACCTTCATGCCGGTGGGGCAGCGTGCCATTAGTCTGCCTGACGGCAGCATTACCAGTGCGTTTCTGGAGCAGTTTGGCAAGCCTTCGCGCGATACCGGTCTGCAGAGCGAGCGTAACAACTCCTTCACTGCGGCGCAGCGGCTGCAGTTGCTGAATTCATCGCAGATTCAGAAGAAGCTGCAGGGCGACGCCATGCAGCAAATGGTCCGCAATGCGAAGAATAGCGATGAACTGATTACCTCGCTCTATCTCACCATCTTGTCGCGCACGCCATCGCCGGAAGAGCGTGCGGTTGCCCTGAAGCGTTTCCAGCAGGGGGCACAGCGCGATGCCGCAGTGGATGTGGCGTGGGCTCTCATCAACAGTACGGAATTTCTTTACAGGCACTAGCCGGAGGCAATGCAATGAAGATCGAAGATCTGCAGAGCAAAGAACCTGTCATAGGCTCCATGACGCGCCGCGAAGTTATGCATGGCACGTTCCTCAGCGCCGCGGCGCTGCTTGCACGCGGCTTCACGTTGCCAGCCTGGGCGCAGACGTCTGCCCCCGTCAGCACTCCGGGCAAGGCAAAGTCTGTCATCCAGATATGGATGTGGGGCGGCCCCGCGCATCTTGACACCTTCGATCCAAAGCCCGGCGCCGGATCCGACTATAGCGGTCCGCTCGACCATCCCATCGCCACCAACGTCAACGGCATCCAGATTGGCGAACTGATGCCTCTGCTGGCAAAGCAGGCCGACAAATATTCGTTGATCCGCAGCATGACACATGGGCTCAATGCGCATGAGACAGCGTCCTACACGGTGCAGACAGGGAGGCTCAGCGGCGGCCATGATGTTTTTCCCAACGTAGGCGCCGTCGCTTCGTATTTCAAGGGGTATCGTACCGGCTATAAAGGTCTGATTCCGCCCTACATCGTGCTCACGCAGCCGCAGGGACGCTTCTCTGAGGCTGGCTTCCTCGGTCAGCAGTACAAGCCTTTTGCTACGGGCGGCGATCCATCGCAGGCGCGGTTCGCCGTCGAAGGAGTGATCGTGCCCGGTGTATCCGATCAGCGCCAGAAAGATCGCCGCGCGCTTCTCCATCAGTTAGATTCACTCGGACATGCGCTCAAGGACGATCCCCAGGTAGCCGAACTGAATACCGCGGAGAAGCAGGCTTACGAACTCATCCTTGGCGATGCGGGTAAAGTCTTCGATCTCTCGGATGAGAAAGATGACCTGCGCGATCGCTACGGCCGCACTACCTTCGGTCAATCTTGTCTGGTAGCGCGCCGCCTGGTCGAGAAGGGCGTACCCTACGTCACCATCAACTACAACGCCGGTTGGGACACGCACAAGCAAAACTTCCAGACCATGCGCCGTCGCGTGCCGGAGATGGATAAAGGGTTGGCAACACTGCTCCAGGATCTTTCCGACCGTGGCCTGCTGGAGAGCACCGTGGTCTGGTGGTGCGGCGAGTTTGGCCGCACACCAAAAGTAGCCTGGGAAGCGCCCTGGAATGGCGGACGTGGTCACTGGGGCCAGGTCTTTACTGCACTGGTCGCGGGCGGTGGTTTCAAGGGCGGCGAAGTCGTCGGCTCGTCGGATGCTCGTGGCGAAGAAGTGCGCAGCCGTCCCGTCTATCCGCTCAATCTCATCGGCAGCATCTATCGCCAACTCGGCATTCCTGCTGACGCAAAACTGCCGCACCCCGAAGGACTCGATACGCATGTCATGCCGAGCGCGGCCGATAAACTACCGACCGCCGGTCTGCTGAAAGAGCTGGTGTGAAAATTTTAAACTCCATTGCGATTCTGTTGCTGGCTTGTTCGTCTGCCTGCATAGCGCAGCAGAATACACCGCACGCCGGCTATGTCTATCCTGCGGGCGGCAAGCAGGGAACTACCTTCGACGTGCTGGTCGGCGGACAGTTTCTCAACGGCGTGAACGGCGTGCTTGTCTCCGGAACTGGCATACACGCTTCTGTGGCCGAGTACATCAAGCCCATCCAGGCCGGACAGGCCAGCATGCTGCGCGATCGCATGAAGGTGCTCATGGAAAAGTGGGCCGCGCAGAATTCCGTGAATCGCACAGGCGCCGCCAAAACCACAGAAATCAAGCCCGTAGACAAATGGACGGAGAGCGACACGCAGGAGATCCGCGACATCCGCATTAAGTTGGCCATCTTTCAGCGCCGCCGTATGACCAATGTGTCTATCGCAGAGCAAGCTCGTATCACCATAAAAATTGCTGCCGACGCTCCTGTAGGGCAGCGCGAACTTCGCCTGCAGACGCTGAATGGTGTGACGAATCCCATCTATTTTTTCGTTGGGCGTCTGCCTGAATGGAGCAAGCCGGCTGCTGGATTTCTGACGCCTGAAGAGACCGCTGAGCTCGGCAATGGTGGCTCACTGCGTAAGCAGCTGCAGGCGAAAGAGGGAGCAGCCCCACCGTCGCCTGTGGTTGAGATTGCATCGCCAATACTGGTCAACGGGCAGGTCTCGCAGGGCGGAGTAGACCGCTACCGTTTCCCCGCTCACAAGGGTGAGCGCCTGGTGATCGCTGCCAGCGCACGTGAACTCATTCCATATATTGCAGATGCCGTGCCTGGCTGGTTCCAGGCTTCGCTCACGCTCTATGATCCAGCGGGCAAGGAGCTGCAATACGCCGATCACTACAGCTTCCATCCCGATCCTGTTTTGCTCTACGAGATTCCCTCGGATGGCGAATACACCGTGGCAATCCACGATTCTATCTATCGTGGCCGCGAAGATTTCGTCTATCGCATTGCCATCGGTGAGATTCCGTTTGTCACCGGAATGTTCCCGCTTGGCGGCCGAGCAGGCGCTAAGACCTCTGTCGATTTCACCGGCTGGAATCTGGCCCAGACGCATCTGGTCGAGCGTTCACGCAATAAGGACAAAGGCGTAGAGCTACTTTCTCCGGGCGAGGAAGAATTCAATGCGCGCCCTTTTGCGCTGGATACCTTGCCTGAGACCCTTGCAAAAGATTCCAATCATGCGCGTTCCAGCGCCCAGAAGATATCTCTGCCGCTCATCGTTAATGGCCGTATCAGCCGCCCTGGCGAAACGCAGTTCTTTCAGTTCAAAGGCAAAGCTGCTGAGGAGATTGAAGCCGAAGTCTATGCCCGCCGCCTGGATTCTCCGTTAGATTCTGTGCTGACGCTGTTGGATGCTGGCGGAAAAGTGTTGGCTACGAATGACGACTTTGCCGATGAGGGCGCAGGGCTGATCACCGATCAAGCGGACTCGTTATTGCATATCAAACTGCCGGCAGACGGAATCTACTATCTGCGGCTGGGCGACAGCGTGGGCAAGGGCGGCCCTGATTTCGCTTATCGCTTGCGCGTCAGCCAGCCGAACCCTGATTTTGAGCTGCGCATCACCCCTTCCAGCCTGAATGTGCGCGCCGGCGAAACGGTGCCTGTCTCCGTGCATGCCCTGCGTCGCGGCGGATTCACTGGGGATATCCTGCTGAAGCTGAAGGATGCACCACGCGGCTTTCAACTCAGTGGAGGTGTGATTCCCGGTAACCAGTCGCAGCTGCGCATGACGCTTACCGTACCGCAGGATGCTGAGAGTCGCAGCACGAGTCATCTCTCGTTTGAAGGCTTCGCCACCATCGGCGGCAAGGACGTGCACCGCTGGAGCGTGCCCGCGGATGACCGCGAGCAGGCCTTCTTCTACCACCACCTGGTCACCACCAAAGACTTACTGGTTACAGTCAACGGCCAGCGCAGGGAACTCCCAAGTTGGTTCGCACACTCTGACCATCCTCTCATGCTGATTGCTGGGCAGGTTGTCGGCATCAAGTTTGATATGACGAGCGATCTTGCTGCTCGCGTCAAGTTAGCGTTGAGCGACCCGCCCGAAGGCATCACGCTGGATCGCGTCACTCCCTTTGCCGACGGAGGCATCACGGTTCATCTGAAAGTGGATGGAGTGAAGGCTAAGGCTGGTATGCGCGGCAATCTGTTACTGACCGCATCGGTCGAGCGGCCATCCCCACCCCAGCAGGCGAAGAACCGTCCCCGGGGAAATGCGATCACCTTGCTCCTTCCGGCATTCCCCTTTGAAATTTTCTCCACGGCTCCCCCCGCGATTACTCAGGCGGCACTGCCGCAGCAGAAAAATAACACCAAACCCTAACACGATCTTTACCTGGAGATTCTATGTCGCTCGAACTACTCACCAAGCCCGAAGTTCATACCCCTATCGCACGCCGCGCCATTACCAACCTGAATGTGCTGGACGAAGCCTACGATTATGGCAGTGCATTTTCCCGTGGTCTGCGGCTGGAGTTCAGCGGCATCATCATGCTGGATATCTCCGGCACGGCCAGCATCGACGAGACCGGCAAGACGGTCTACGTGGGCGATTTTCGTGCACAATTACGCAAGACGTTTGAAAATATTACCGGCTTGCTCGCTGCAGAGGGCGCCACGTGGAAAGATGTGGTCCGCACCCGCTGCTACCTGCGCGATATCGATCGTGATTACGCTGATTTCAACCAGGGCCGAAACGAATTCTTCCGCGAGCAGGGATTGAATCCCTTCCCCGCATCCACAGGCATCCAGGCCAAACTCTGCCGCCCAGACCTGCTAGTGGAGATTGAGTGCATGGCCATGTTTCACGCGAAGTAACCGCGCTCCTCGGCTACACGCCGTAAAACGCGGTGATCGATGCTTTCGCGATGCTGTTGAAATGGGTCAAAAACCCCACCAGTGCGGCGGATGAATCTGGCGTCACGTCAATGTGCGCTGTTTTCAGGGCGTACACGGTGAAGATGTAGCGATGCGGTGGGCCCGGCGGCGGTGCCGCCCCACCGTATCCTGCTGTGCTGTAATCCGTGCGCGACTCAATCGCTCCCGCCGGCATCGCCGCTGTTCCGCTTGCGCCTGTGGGCAATTCGGTCACACGGGCAGGAATATTTGATACGACCCAGTGCCACCAGCCGGAGCCGGTTGGCGCATCCGGATCGTATACCATTACGACAAAGCTTTCTGTGCCTTCCGGCGCATCCGTCCATGCCAGCTGGGGTGAGATGTTGCCGCCACTGTGGCCAAAGCTGTTGAAGACCTGCGCTTGCGAAATTCTGCCGCCGTCTTCAATGTCATTGCTGTGTAGCTTGAACATGACGCCTCCCCTGCGGACTGCTGCTCTCATTTTGTATCATTTTTATGCCGGATGAGCGCGCCAGCTTCTGCGCTGAGCACGTCATGGCTCCAATGGGTTATGCTGCCCATGCGGCTCTTCGTGCCGCACCGGCCAGTCTCCAGAACGTCGCCCCCGAGGTGTTCAGAGTCATGAGTGAATCCGCAGCAACCGGGCAGTTTACGCTCAACGCAGAGCAGCGGGCCATACAGGATCTCGCCTTATCCTTCGCGCAGGAGCGCATCGCACCCCACGCACTGCAATGGGATCAGGAAAAGTATTTCCCCGTTGACGTAATTCGCAGCGCAGCGCATCTCGGTATGGGTGGCATCTGCGTGGCAGAAGATGTGGGCGGCAGCAACCTGAGCCGCCTGGACGCAGTGCTCATCTATGACGGTCTGGCTACCGCTTGCCCATGCATCTCCGGGTATTTCTCCGTCCACAATATGGTGGCTCTCGTTGTGGATCGCAATGGCACACCGCAGCAACGCGCTCAGTGGTTGCCGCGCCTGTGCAGTCTGGAACTGCTCGGTGCGTACTGTCTCTCTGAGCCGGCATGCGGATCCGATGCCTCCGCCCTCACGACGCGCGCCACCCGCGATGGCGATTCCTTCGTGCTGAATGGCGTAAAGCAGTTCATCTCCGGCGCGGGCGCCGCCGATCTTTACATCGTGATGGCTCGTACGGGTGGCCCCGGTCCACGGGGCATCTCGGCCTTT